>CANFBG010000017.1 GCA_947444785.1 Microbacteriaceae bacterium
GAGTAGATGTAGCCGATGCCGGCGAGCATCCCGGGCACGAGCAGCAGGGCGAAGGTGAGCTCCTGATCCATCATGGTTCCGACGAACAGCACGCCGAGGACTGCGAACAAGCCCAGTGTGATCCACTGCAGCAGGATGGAGCCGATCAGTCGCGCCATCGGGATCCTCACGACCGAGTCGATCTCGGCGGCTCCGGCCTCAGCCGGGTCGTCGGCCGGGTCATTGCCGCGAACCGGCCCCATGGGCATGCGGCCGCCGGCGAGCACCAGGATCTCGGCGCGGAGCCGCTCGACATCGCTTCCCCGCAGGTAGGCGAGTTGAACCGTCGAGTCCTGCCCGGCAACGCTCAGTTCGAGGCGGGCGGCTCCGAACAGCCTCGCCACGATCGGCCTGGTGATGACGATGTCCTGGATACGGTCGAGGCGCGCCTTGCGGTTCGTGCGAAAGAGAATGCCGCTACGCACCTCGACCGCCTCGGAGTTGATCCGATAGAGGTGCATCAGCCAGGAGAGGGCAAAGCCGACGACCCCGATCAGCAGCACGGCGCACACGGCCACCAGCGCCAGGCCGAGCTCGCCGCGCTCATAGATGTCTACGACCACGTTGTCGATGTCGGGACTGCCGACCGCGGTCTCGACGAGACGCTCCCGGAAGCCCGCGACGATGAAGCCCAGCACGGCGACGAAGGCGATGCCGCCCTTCAGGAGCGGCGTCGCGGGGTGCAGGTGCTTCCACGCGCCCTCCGGGGCAGGCTCGGCCGCCGCGTCCTGGCCTGTCACAGGCCCGCCCGACGGCTTTCCGCCAGGGCGACGAGCCGATCACGAAGGCGTGCGGCCTCGGCCGCCGGCAGTCCCGGCAGGGTCAGCCCAGAGGAGGCGGCCGCGGTGACGAATTTGAGCTCGGCGAGACCGAGCATCCGATCGACCGGGCCGCGGTTGATGTCGATCAGCTGCATGCGGCCGTAGGGCACGGCGATCTCGCGGTGGAACATGATGCCGCGACGAAGCAGCAGGTCATCCGCCCGGAGGCGATAGCCGATCGCCCGCACCCGGCGCGGCGCGACGATGCCCATGATGACGGTGGCCACGCCGAAGACGACCGGGGCTATCCAGCCGAAGCTCTCGCCCCACGAGGTGTTCACCGCCAGGAGAATGGTGACCCCCACCGTCACGACGCCGAAGACGGCCACCGAGACCAGCTCGAGCACGAGGTACTTCGGGCTGATCCGCTGCCACGGGCCGACGGTCTCAGCGAGCACCGGTCGCGCCACCGTCCCGCGACTTGTGATCGGGGTCCTCGGGCGGCAGGGAGCAGAGCTGTTCGGCCACGAGGCCGGCGATGAGCAGCACGACTCCCGCGACGGTGGTGCCGATGACGAGCAACAGCGCTGGCCCTCCCGGCAGGATTGGCCGGGACAGCGAATAGACGACAAACCCCATGCCCGTGCCGCCGACAAGGCTGCCGGCGAGGCTGGAGGCCTTGGCGAGAACCGCGACGCGCATCGCCCGGAAGGGGTTCACGAGACGGCGCTGGGTCGAGCGCACGGCCTGGTGGATCGGAATCGCGGCGGCCAGAACGACCGCGGCGACGACGACGAGCGTGATCGGCACCGTGACGGGCGGCGAGAGTGTTGCCATTCCGGCCGAGGACAGCCACAGCTGGAGGAGGAAACCGATGACGCCGCCGGCGAGGGCGAGGGCGATCAGCGGCAGGGGGCCGGTGCGCTTCATGATCCCTCTCCCGTCGGCGTCGCCTCGTGGGTGGTCTGGGCCAGGAGCTCGCGAACATCGCCGTAGCCCGGAAGGCTGGCCAGCGGATCGATCTCGAGCCACGGCGCGAGCACGAAGTCACGCTGCCAGGCCTCCGGATGCGGCAGGGTCAGGCGCTCGTCGTTCACGACGGCCGTACCGTACGTGATGATGTCGATATCGAGGGTGCGATCGCCCCAGCGCTCGACGCGCACCCGGCCGTGCTCGTCCTCGATGTCGTTCACGGCCCGGAGGAGGTCGTGCGGCGGCAGGGTGGTGTGCACGATGACGACGGCGTTGAGATAGCCGGGCGCGTCGGGATCCACGCCATCCAGCTTGACGGCGACGGAGTCGATCAGGCTGGAGGCCGCGACGACACTGACGGCCGTGAGGTCGTCGATGTCGGCGATTCCCTGCCGGATGAGGGCGCGGCGATCGCCGAGATTGCTGCCGAGGGCGAGAACCGCCTCGACGCCCTCGGTCTCGGCGTCGAGGTTCACGGGCGAGCCGCTCATGCGGGAGTCACCGATGGGGCGAACCTGAGGATGCTGATGGATACGTCGCCGAATGGCACCGTGATCGGGGCGTCGGGCTTATGCACCGTGACACGCACACGCCGGGCGACCGGATGCGCCAGCACGACCTGCGCGATGCGCTCGGCGAGCGTCTCGATCAGGTCGACGGGCTCGCTGGACGCCGCGGCGACCACCTCGACCGCGAGTTCGCCGTAGTGCAGGGTGCGGGTCAGGTCATCCCCTGCCGCGGCCTGGGACGTATCGAGACCGACCGTGAGATCGATCAGGAAGACCTGGCCGTTCTCGCGCTCGAAGTCGAAGACCCCGTGGTGGGCGAAGACCTCGAGGCCGGTCAGGGTCAGGGTGTCGAGCTCGTGATTCTCAGGCATTGGCTCCCCATCGCCACGCATCGGAGACGTCGAGGGCTGCGCGGGCCTGCTCGACGTTGTGGACCCGGACGGCCCAGGCGCCCCGGGAGGCGGCGAGAGCGGCAACGATGCTGGACGGGAGGTCGCGACCCTCGGGCGGCACGCCGGCGGCGAGCAGCTCCCCGATGAAACGCTTGCGCGAGGCCCCGACGAGCACGGGCAGGCCCAGCGACGTCAGGTTCTCGAATCGGCCCAGGATCTTCCAGTTGTGTTCCGCCGTCTTGGCGAAGCCCAGCCCCGGATCCAGGATGAGTTTGGCAGGGTCCACCCCGCGAACGATGAGGTCGGCGGCGCGCTGCTCGAGCTCGCGCTGCACATCGAGGACGACATCGCCATAGGTCGCGGCGGCACTCATATCGACGCTGTGGCCGCGCCAGTGCATCACGACGAACGGCAGCCCGGTGTCGATGACGACGCTGGCCATATCCGGATCGGCGAGCCCCCCGGACACGTCGTTGATGAGGGCCGCCCCAGCCAGGGCCGCAGCCTCTGCCGTAGCCGCGTTCATGGTGTCGATGCTCACCGCGATGCCGGCCCGCGAAAGCTCACGGATGATCGGCAGGACCCTGCGCTGTTCCTCCTCGACCGACACCCGTGCGGCACCCGGACGGGTGGACTCCCCGCCGACGTCGATCATGTCTGCGCCGTGACTGATCATCGTCGCGGCGTGCGCCAGCGCGGCCTCGACGAGCTCGTACCTGCCACCATCGCTGAAGGAGTCGGGTGTGACGTTGAGGATGCCCATGATCTGTGTGCGTCCGGGCAGGGCAAGCTGAACCTGTGGCTTCGGAAGATCGCGCCCGACCGGGCCGCCGCGCTGACGGGAACGCGCGGGAGCGGCCGGGGTCGGTGCGGCCGGAGCGGACACCGGCGAGGTGGCGCCGACCGGGCCAAAGCGTGCCGGCACGATGCGCGGCGGAGTCGGGGTGCTCACTGGGCGGGACCTCCGCCGAGAGGGCCGGCGCTGATCAGCGCCATCAGCTCGGTGCGCGCGTCGGGAGAGGCGAGGGTCCCCCGACTCGCGATGGTGACCACGCTGGTTCCGACCTGGCGGCTGCCGCGCGTGCCGATGCAGTCGTGCCGCGCATCCAACACGACCAGCACCCCGATGGGCGCGAGGGCCACGTCGATGGTGTCGGCGATCTGCTCGGTCAGCCGCTCCTGCAGCTGAGGGCGCGTGGCGAGGGTGTCGATGACCTGCGCGATGCGGCCCAGCCCCGCGATGCGGTCACTCGGCACGTAGGCAACGTGAGCCGTGCCGGTGAACGGCAGCAGGTGGTGCTCGCAGACCGAGCGGAACGCGATGCCGCGCACCAGCACGGGCTCGTTCGCCGAGGCCTGGCCGGTGAGGGTCGACACGGGTGGCGGCGGAACCGGGAAGCTCTGCTCGAGGTGGGCCGACGCATCGGAACCCACCCCGGCGAAGAACTCGGCGTAGGCGCCGGCGACGCGTTCCGGGGTCTCGGCAAGCTCCGGGCGGTCGGGATCCTCGCCGATTCCGAGGAGGACCTCGCGAATCGCCGCTCTCACCCGCTCGCGGTCAAAAGTGCCCATGTGGTTGATGTTACGTCGCTCCCTGCGGAGTTGCTCGTCGGCCAGAGCGCCTAAGCCGTGGCCGGACGCGGGGGTGCCTGGGGGGCGCGGGTCGCGGGTTCTGCGTCGGGCTCGGGCTCGGAGGAGACCTCCCCCTCGGTGGAGCCCGAATCGACGGCGGCCTTCGGCGCGCGATACTCAACCGGGGGGACCGTCGATACCGGGCGGCGATCGCTCGAGAGCCACTGCGGGCGCGGGGTGAGCTTCTTGACGTCGGCGAAGATGACGGCCAGTGCATCGTGGTCGAGCGTCTCGTGTTCGAGCAGCTCGAGCGCGAGGCGGTCGAGGATCGCCCGGTTCTCGTTCAGCACGGTCCACGCCTCGTCGTGGGCGGCCTCGATCAGGGCCCGCACCTCGTTGTCGACCTTCTCGGCCATGCGGTCGGAGTAGTCGCGCTCGTGCCCCATGTTGCGGCCGAGGAACATCTCCCCGGATGCGGCCCCCAGCTTGACGGCGCCGACGTCGGCGGACATGCCGAACTCGGTGACCATCTTGCGGGCGGTCGATGTGGCCTTCTCGATGTCGTTGGAGGCTCCGGTGGTCGGGTCGTGGAAGACGACCTCCTCGGCAACGCGGCCGCCCATGGCGTACGCGAGCTGGTCGAGGAGCTCGTTGCGGGAGACCGAGTAGCGATCCTCCAGCGGCAGCACCATCGTGTAGCCGAGCGCCCGGCCCCGGGGCAGGATGGTGACCTTGGTCACGGGATCCGTGTTGTTCATCGCCGTCGCCACCAAAGCGTGGCCGCCCTCGTGGTACGCGGTGACGAGCTTCTCGTGGTCGCGCATGATGCGGGTGCGGCGCTGCGGGCCGGCGATGACGCGGTCGATTGCCTCATCCAGCGCCCGGTTGTCGATCAGCTGCGCGTTGGAGCGGGCCGTCAGCAGCGCGGCCTCGTTCAGCACGTTGGCCAGGTCTGCACCGGTGAAGCCGGGCGTCTTGCGAGCGACGACCTCGAGGTCGACACCGGCGGCCAGGGGCTTGCCCTTGCCGTGCACCTCGAGGATCTTGCGGCGACCGATGAGGTCGGGGGCGTCGACGCCGATCTGGCGGTCGAAGCGGCCCGGGCGCAGCAGCGCCGGGTCGAGGATGTCGGGGCGGTTGGTCGCGGCGATCAGGATGACGTTGGTCTTGACGTCGAAGCCGTCCATCTCGACCAGGAGCTGGTTGAGGGTCTGCTCGCGCTCGTCGTGGCCGCCGCCCATGCCGGCGCCGCGGTGGCGCCCGACGGCGTCGATCTCGTCGATGAAGATGATGGCGGGTGAGTTCTCCTTCGCCTGCTGGAACAGGTCGCGAACGCGGCTCGCGCCGACGCCGACGAACATCTCGACGAAGTCGGAGCCTGAGATCGCGTAGAACGGCACCCCGGCCTCACCGGCGACGGCGCGGGCGAGGAGCGTCTTGCCGGTTCCGGGAGGGCCGTACAACAGCACGCCCTTCGGGATGCGGGCACCCACGGCGAGGAACTTCGCGGGCTCCTTGAGGAAGTCCTTGATCTCCTCGAGCTCCTCCAGCGCCTCATCCGCTCCGGCGACGTCGTCGAAGGTGACCTTGGGGCTCTCCTTGGAGACGAGCTTCGCCTTGGACTTGCCGAACTGCATGACCTTGTTGCCGCCGCCCTGCATTCCCGAGAGCAGGAACCAGAAGAGGCCACCGATCAGGATGACGGGTAGCAGGATGCCAAGCAGGCTGAGGAACCAGTTCGTCTGCGGCACCTCGTCGTTGAAGCCGCCGGAGGGGTTCGCTGCGTTGACGGCGTCGACGACCTCGGTGCCGCGGGGGGCCACGTAGTAGAACTGCACCTTGTTGCCGAGGTCGGGCTGGGCGCTTGTCAGCGTCAGGTCGACGCGCTGCTCGCCGTCGACGATCAGCGCCGAGGCGACCTGGCCGGTCTTCAGGAGGTCGAGTCCCTTGTTCGTGTCGACGGCCTTGAAGCCCCCGCCCGTGATCAGGCCGAAGCCGATCCACAGGGCGATTGCGCCGATCAGGATGTAAGGAATGGGAGATCGGAAGATCTTTTTAGCGTTCATGTCTCTTCATCGTCGTAATGCCCCTGCCGGTTTACCGACGGCAGGCGCGCGCTCAAGGGGAAGTGTGAGATAAGGCTACCGGGGACAGACTGGGCGCTTGCCGCGTGTTCCCCGTGGGCGTAACGGTCGGCGGCCCGCCCAAACCGGCCTACGAGTAGACGTGTGGGGCGAGTACGGCGACATCCCGCAGGTTGCGGTAGCGCTCGTCGAAGTCGAGGCCGTAACCGACGACGAAGTCGTTGGGGATCTCGAAACCGACGTAGCGCACGTCGACGACGACCTTCGCTGCGAGGGGCTTGCGGAAGAGCGCGCAGATCTCGACGCTGGCCGCCCCTCGGCTGCGCAGGTTGCCGAGCAGCCACGTCAGGGTGAGTCCGGAGTCGATGATGTCCTCCACGATCAGGACGTTTCGCCCGGAGAGGTCGGAGTCGAGGTCTTTCAGGATGCGAACGACACCGCTCGACTGGGTGCCGGCACCGTAGGAGCTGACGGCCATCCAGTCCATGTTGATCGGCAGCTTCAGTTCGCGGGCGAGGTCTGCCATCACCATGACGGCGCCCTTGAGTACGCCCACGAGCAGCAGGTTCTCGCCCGGGTAGTCTGCCTCGATCTCCCGCGCCATCGCCGCGATCCTCGTGTGGATCTCGGCTTCGGTGTGCAGCACCTTGGTCAGGTCTGCCTGGATGTCGACCGAGTCCATGTGCGCGTTCCCTTGTTATTGATCGTTCGTGGAGGTGAAGACCAGGAGGCCCGCCTCGCGTTTAACCCTAACGCCCGGCAGGTCGACGCCCGCCTGCCCGTGCCACTCGGTCACGAGCGACGCGACGGCCAGCGTGTGGGCCCGGCTCAGGCTCACGCCGAACTCGCTGAGACTCACGAAGCGGATGATCCGGTTTCTCAGCGCGGCGGGGTTCGCCAGAAGGGCCGCCACCGAGACGGCGATTCCCGCCTCCGCGTGCTCGACGATCTCCTCGATGATCTCCTCGACGATCGTGTCGAGGGCCTCCGAGTCTTCCCGCAACTGCTGGGCCGTTCGAGCCAGCGCCTCGGCGATTCCGGGTCCGAGTTCCGCCTCCAGCACCGGCAGCACCCGCTCCCTGACGCGAACCCGCGCATAGGCCGAATCGCGGTTGTGCGGGTCGTTCCACGGCACGAGACCCGCGTCGGCGCAGGCCGCGACGGTCGCCGACCGGCGGATGCCCAACAGGGGTCGCAGCAGAGAATCACGCGCCGCGTCCATGCCCGTGAGGCTGGCGGGGCCAGCGCCTCGGGCGAGGCCGAGCAGCACCGTCTCGGCCTGGTCGTCGAGGGTGTGGCCGAGAAGAACCGCTGCGGCGCCGAGTTCTGTGCGGACCGCGGCGAGGGCGGCGTAGCGGGCGTCTCGGGCCGCGGCCTCGGGGCCGGCCCCCGGCGAGGACACCTCGACGCGACGAACGATCACCGGCGAGAGGCCGAGCGCCTCAGCCTGGGCGGCCGCCCGCGCGGCAACGGTGGCGGAGCCGGACTGCAGGCCGTGGTCGATGATGACGGCACCGGCCGAGAGCCCGGCCCGCGGTGCCTCGAATGCGGTCGCCGCGGCCAGGGCCAGCGAGTCGGGTCCGCCGCTGAGTGCGACCAACACGAGGGCAGGCCCCGCCGGCGCCAGCGTTGCGAGCGCTTCGCGCACGGCCCGGCGCACGTCGGCGATGGCCGGGGTGAGCCGGGGGCGACGTTCCGAAGCGGCGGGAGTGGGCATCCAGTAACGTTATTGCAGTTCAGGATCACACATCGAGGGAGAACCGCCGGCATGACCGCATACGACGCGATTATTGAGATTCCCAAGGGAAGCCACAACAAGTACGAGGTCGATCACATCACGGGGCGCGTCTTTCTCGACCGCGTGCTGTTCACGTCTTTCGTCTACCCGACCGACTACGGCTTCTTCGAGAACACCCTCGGCCTCGACGGCGACCCGGTCGACGTGCTCGTGCTGCTCGAGTACCCGCTGTTCCCGGGCGTCGGCGTGAGCGTTCGCCCCGTCGCGGTCTTCAACATGACGGATGACGGCGGCAGCGACGCCAAGGTCATCGCCGTTCCCGCGAAGGACCCGCGCTGGGCCCACATCCAGGACATCAACGACATCCCGGAGAACACCCGGAAAGAGATCGAGCACTTCTTCGAGCACTACAAGGACCTCGAGCCCGGTAAATGGGTCAAGACCGAGGGCTGGGGAGACGCGGCCGAGGCCGATCAGATCGTCCAGGACGGCATCGCCAAGCTGGCCGCAGAGGGTGCGCACTAGCGACAGCTGAGAACTCGCTAGAAGAGGGTGGCCGAACTGTCGGGCTGGGATCGTTCCGGCGCCGGCAGGTCGGCCGCCTTTGCTTTGGGGGCACCAGGCCAGCCGGGGCCGGCAGGCACCGCCGTCCTGTTCTGGTAGGCGGTCGCGGCACCCCGGGCCCGGACGTCGGCGGCCTCGTTCAGCACGTGGTTCGCGTGGCCCTTGACCCACTCGAAGGTCACGGCACGCCCCCGGAGGGCATCGTCGAGCTCCTTGATGATCTCGACGTTAAGTACCGGCTTGCCGTCGGCCTTGCGCCAGCCCCGGCGCTTCCAGCCCGGCATCCACTCGGTCGCCGTCTTGATGACGTACTGGCTGTCGCACAGGATGTGCAGGGGCTCGGTCTCGGCCACGGTCGCGCGCAGCAGCTCCAGCACCGCGGTCAGCTCGCCGATGTTGTTGGTGGCGCGCGGCCAGCCGCCGGCCGCCCAGCGATCGTCGTCGACGTACCAGGCCCAGCCGCTCGGTCCGGGGTTGCCGAGGGCCGAGCCGTCGGCGGAGGCGATGATCGTCACGGTGTCTGGAGTTCCTTCTGGTGTCTCTGGCGAGGGTGCGCGGGCGGCGAAGCGTTAGAAGTTGACGCCGCGGTCGGCCATGAATCCGCGGGGGTTCTGGGGCACGCCGTCGACCCGGGTCTCGAAGTGCACGTGGCAGCCCGTGGAGTTTCCGGTGGTTCCCGCATAGGCGATCAGCTGGCCGGCGTCGACCTGCTGGCCATAGCTGACGGCCAACGAGGTGTTGTGACCATAGCTGGTCAGGATGCCATCGCCGTGGCTGATCTGAACGTTGTTGCCGAGCCCCCCGTTGTAGCCCGCGTAGGTGACGGTTCCGCCCCCGGCCGCGTAGACCGGGGCGCCACAGGTTCCGCCGTTGTAGGTGAGGTCGATGCCCGCGTGCAGCCGATAACCGCCGTCGACCGGGTTCACTCGCATGCCGAATTCGTCACTCGAGTGCGATCCCGGCAGGGGGTTCGCCCACCCGCTCGAGTTGGCGTAGGACGAGCCTCCGCCGGATCCCCTGGTGGCTGCCGCGGCGGCTGCGGCGGCGGCAGCCTCGGCCGCGGCTTGAGCTGCCCGGGCGTTGACGCCGGCCTGGTAGTCGGCGGCGGTAGCGACCCTGTTCTGCGAGAGCACGGCCAGCTGGGTCTCAAGGTCGACCTGGTGGCTCTTCTCCGTCTGAAGGGAGGACTCGAGGGCCTGCTGGGCCTCGACGGCCTGCTGGCGCAGGGCGTCGGCAGCGGCAGCGAGGGCGCCGAGTGCGTCCGCGGCGACTTTCGCCTGGGCGGTCGCGAGACTGGCCTCGTTCGAGTCCCGCTCGGCGACGGCGTAGATCTTCGCCGTCGAGCCCGTCAGCTGGCTCATGGCACCGAGCTGGTAGAGCAGCGCCTGGGCCTGGCTGGAATCTGCCACCAGTAGGTTCACCGAGAGCGCTCCCCCGCCGGAGCGGGCCATCATCGCGGCGAGCTGGCCTGCCTGCTTGATCGACGCATCCGCCTTGGCCTGCTTCGCCTCGGCGTCGGCCTTCAGTTCGCCGGCCTGCACGGTGGCGGTGTCGAACTTGCTCTGCGCCTCTTGGTAGTCGTTTCCGCGCTGCTGGGCCAAGGCCTGAGCGGCGGCGGTCTCGGAGGCAAGGCCCGCGATCAGCCCCTTGATCTTGGCTATCTCCGCCTGCTTGGCGGTCTCGGAGGATTGCGCTGCCTGAACGTCGCTCCAGCTCGGATAATCGACGGCGTAGGCCGGGGCGCTCGCCTGGCCGGCACCGATCGCCAGCGCGACCGCCACGACAAACGCACCGGAAACCCGGGCGAACCGCTTGGCGACGACGGGCGTGACTCGGTTTCGCGCCTTCTTGGCGGCATTCATCATCGTGGGCACGTCTTTCACCCTAACAAGGGCCCCCAAATCGACCGCAACCTTTCTCCGCGTGTGGAGAATTCTCCCTCACGCGGGCGTAGGCTCGGAGTTGGGCACGCGATTCGCGGGGGCGGGCCTCTTTGTGGCATACTCGATGAGTTGTCACCAACGGCCCCATCGTTTAGTGGCCTAGGACGCTGCCCTTTCACGGCGGTAGCACGGGTTCGAATCCCGTTGGGGTCACTCGGCTCGTCTGAACGAGTTGCGAAAATGCAGTACTGTTCCAAAGCACGATAAAATTTCACACGTACGAAAAGTATGGCCCTGTAGCGCAGTTGGTTAGCGTGCCGCCCTGTCACGGCGGAGGTCGCGGGTTCAAGTCCCGTCAGGGTCGCAAAGTCACAAAGCCCTTCCGCAAGGAGGGGTTTTTTGACTAGGGCGACGAAAGTCACTCGGCTCTGTAGCTCAGTTGGTAGAGCGTTCGACTGAAAATCGAAAGGTCACCGGATCGACGCCGGTCGGAGCCACTAGGCCATCTGCGGGCTTCTACCGCGGGTGGCCTTTTTTTATGCCCAGAAGCTGTGTGACCATAACGGGGACTACTGCTTTCGTATTGAATTGGCAAGACTACACATGTAGGGAAGTCGAGTGGGGACTCGATTGGGGATTCGAGTGGGGATTCGAACCAACATAACAACACCACTGTCGCGCCAGCGTTGAGTGAGGAGGTGCGGCGGATTCACCGTGCCGGCAGGTCTGCCGTTGCGCCGTGCGTTGGAACGAATGGTCACCGCCTTGAATCGCATCGCCGTAGTTGAAGACAATCCCGTGTTGGCCCGAATGCTCAAGCGCATTCTCGGAGATTCCGGTTACCACGTCACCGTCTCGGGCACTGTCGCGACAGCCCTGGCGACAATTCGGACCACCGATCCCAGTCTGATCATCCTCGATCTCATGCTGCCCGACGGGCGAGGCGAGGACGTCCTCGACGAACTGATGCAATTTCGCCCACTGAGTCGAGTGCTGGTGCTGTCATCGATCTCGCACATGGCGAGACGGGTCAGCGTGCTCGACGCGGGCGCCATGGACTTCCTGGCCAAACCATTCGCCAATGCCGAGCTTCTGGCACGGATCCGCACCCGGATCCGCGCGGCCCAGTCGTCGCCGGCCCAGTCGTCGCCGGCCCAGTCTTCGCCGGTCTGGGCGACGTCGGCCCCGCGCTACCTCCTGAGGGCCGGCATCCAACTAGACCTCAAGCGACGCGAAGTCTTGGTGGATGGGCGCCATGTCCCACTGACCCAACAGGAGTTCCTCCTGCTGATGCATCTCCTGCAGCGCGCGCCCGACCCCTGCTCCCGGGGCGAGCTGCTCGCATCGGTCTGGGGAACCAATATCGATACCGGCACGAACGTCGTCGATGTCTCCGTGCGCCGACTGCGGTGGAAGCTGGCGAGCAACCAGATCGAGACGGTCCGCAATGTCGGATATCGCATCGCGGCTTAGGGTAGGGCTCGTCGTCGCGTGGGCATTGCTCGCGGGGGTCGCCTGCTACCTGAGCTTCGCGCTTGATGGAAAGGAGTCCGTGCCCTTTCACCTCGTCTGGGCCAGCTTCGCCCTGCTCTACGGACTGTGCCCGTGGCCCCGGCGGGCCAGCATCCTCGTCTTTGCCCTCGTCACGACGGTGGCGGGAATCTCACTCGCCCGAAACGCGACCGATGGGACTATCGCCTGGGAGGAGTTCACGGAGGTCATTCTGACGGCGACCATTGTCTGGCTGCTGATGTGGCACGTGAACCGGCAGTGGAGCGCGCAGGCTCGGCTTCGGGCACTGCAGGAGGCCTACCGCGAGCGCAGCGAGACCCGCGAGAACGCCGCCCTGTTCGGTTCCCACGAGGTGCGGACCAGACTCACGATCGCCCGGGGCTACTCCCAGCTCATCGCCGATCAGTCGACCGAGCCGAGGGTGCGCGACGACGCCGCCCTCGTGGTGGCCGAACTCGTCAAGGCATCCGCGCTGGCTACCAACCTGCTCACCCTGGTTCGGGTCCTGGAACCGTCAAGCCCGGAGGCGGTCGACGTCGACCGCGTGGTGACGGCGTGCCTGCACCGATGGCAGGTCACCGCCGACCGGTGCTGGAGCGCGCGAAGCTCGGTCGGAATCGTTCCCGGCAACACCGTTCCCCTCGAGGTCATTCTCGACTGCCTGCTCGAGAATGCGGTCAGATTCACCGGCCCGGGCGACAGCATCGCGATAGTGGCAGACACCCTCGGCGGAGAGCTCGTGCTCACCGTGCGGGATACGGGCGACGGCATTCCGACCGCCGAGTTGGATCTCGTCTTCGAGATCTTCCGGACCGCTCCGTCTGCGGGCAAGCTGGCCGGCAGCGGGCTGGGCCTGGCCATCGTCAAGGCGACAACGGAGGCTGGTGGCGGCACGGTCTCGATCGCAAGCATGCTCGGTGAGGGCACCACCGTCACCCTGCGGTTCCCAGCGCCGTTGGCGCCTTCCACCGCCGCCACACAGGCAGCCTCCTCCCCGGATGCCGGCTCTCCGACGTCGGCATCCGCATTGGATCGGGTTCCGCTCAGGCTACGACCACTACGTCGATGACAGCCGCGGGCTGCTCACGCTCATTGATCCGAACGGCGGCCGTGATCTTCCACTGCCCCGCCGCGGGCAACACGACAACAGCCCGGTAGCTGCCTGGCCTGTCCCCGGGCTCGACCACGGCGACGAGCGGTCCGAGACTCAGGTTCGGTTCGGACACGCTCACGGTCGGCAGGGCGATCGGCACGATCGAGGCGCCTCCGTGATCGGTCAGCTCGAAGGTGATGACGTTGACCCCGGCCCTGCCCGGGCCGAACCGACCGGTGAAGACGTCGGCGCCCAGGTCAGTGAGCATGGGGGTCCCACCCTGGGCGAGGGCCTCGCTCGCGGCGAGGTTCGACTCCGGGGAGGCATCCGTCGCTCCCGGGTTCTGCATGGTCAGGGCCGAGGCGAGCCCCACGACGAGCACCACCCCGACGACCTCCAATCGCACAGCTCTGACCATTCCCCGCCACGCGCGACCGTCCAGTGACTCACGCGCCAGCCGCGGAAGAAGCCCAAACCGATTCCAGGCGGCTATGCCGGCGATCACCGCGACCATGATGAGCTTGGCCAGAAGCAGTCGGCCATAGACGCCGCCCACGAGGGCGGAGACCGAGCCGAGCATCACCACACCCAGGATGATCCCGGTCACGCCGAGAAGAAGGAGCAGAGCACCGGCCAGAGTGGAGAAGCGGCCCAGGACCACGGCGGCCTCGGTCGGGTCGCCGTTTCGTCGTCGGGCTCGCGTGAGGTGCAGGATCAGCGCCACGAGGCCACCCAGCCAGACAGCCGCGGTCGCGGCATGGATCACGTCGGCGCTCATCACCAGCCACTGCGGCCCGAACGTCTGGGTGTGCCCGACGAACAGCACGGAGACGAGGGCGGCCGCTGATCCGACAAGCCCTGCCCGCAAGTCCCACTCGCGCGGGAGCCGCACCCTGACCAGCATGAGCAGCACCCCGATTCCAGCGAAGACCAGCGTCAGGACCGCGCCTTGGGACACGCCCGCCGCGATCAGCGCCGGTTCGAGCAGCCCGCCGAGTCCCACTCCGGAGAGCCGAACCGCGCCGACCGGAACGAGGAGCACGTAGGCGAGAACGGCAACGAGGGCGGCGAGCCGCGGCAGTCTGCGACCCGGTGCTCTCGTGCGAGCGACCAACAGATCGAAGACCGTGAGACCCACGAGACAGAACAGGCCCAGGTACCCCAGGGCATTGAGCACCCCGTACACCACCTCCACCGGCAGGGCATCCGCCTCCACGATGGTGGGGGCAGAGGCGTCAGCCCGGCCGATGGCGAAGGACAGCACCCCGGACTCGGGGTGCGAGTCATCGGAGACGACCCGCCAGCCGAGCGCATAGCTGCCCTCGGCGAGTCCGGACGGCATGATGGCCCGAATCGTTGCACCGGTCATCTCCACCGGCACGGTGTGATGGGTATTCGTGCCGTCATAGAGCTGGAATCCGTCGGGTACGAGCACGACCGGCTCGTCGAAGGTGAACTCCACCGAGCCCGGTGCCTCGATGAGCACCGCGCCCTCGGCAGGGGTCGTGGAGAGCAACTCGGCGTGCGCCGAGGCTGCGGCCGGGGGTGACGCGAGCACCAGGATCAGCACCGCGAACACCAGCCCGACGAGCCTGGGCACTCCGGGCCCCCGCCTCGGGGACAGGGATCGCCGGGGCGTGATGGCGGTCACGTCAGTTGCCCGTCGTGAAGGTCCAGCTGACGAGGGCCAGCAGGTTCCCCGCGACATCCGTTATCCCGTTGGTGAGGGTGACGGTGTATTGCGTGTTCGCCAACAGGGTGCCGGTCGGATTCAGCGTGGCCATCCGGGTTGCCGTGGAATAGCCGGCCACCGAGGGGAAGGCGACGCCGGTCGACGTGCGCTTGACGGTGAAATTCCCGCTTGCCGCGGCCGCGGCCGGCAAACCGGCTATCGCCTCACTGAAGGTCGCGGTGATATTCGCCGTGCGGCTGACCTGGGTGGAATTGACCGCCGGGGTCCGGGAGACCACGACCGGGGCAGGACCGGTGATGAAGGTCCACGTCGTTGCAGTGAGCGGATTGCCCGCGACATCCTTGACGCCGCTGGTCAGGGACAGCGTGTAGCTGCGGTCCGCGATCAGGGGGGCGACCGAGGTCAATGTGGCGACCCGGCTCGCGGCGTTGTAGATGACCTTCGACGACACGACCTGCCCGTTAGACCTCAGGGTGAAGTTGCCCGAAGAGGCTGAGGCGGTGGGCAGGCCCGTCACGGGCTCGCTGAACGTCGCACTCAATGGGGTGGGCACGGTGATCGTTCCCAATCCGACTCCGGTGGCTCCGGCCGCAGGATTGGCGATGATGACCGTCGGGCTGGGCCCCGTGGTGAAGCTCCAGCTGGTCGCAGCCAGAGCACCGCCGGACACGCTCTTGATGGTCGAAGCCAGCGAGAGGGTGAACGGCTTGTCCGCGGCAAGAGCCGCCGTGGGGCTGAGGGTGGCGGTGAATGTTGTGCTGTTGTAGGTCACCTGGGCCTGAACAGCCGTCGTGCCCTGCTTCACCGTGAACGTCGTGTTGCCGACTCCGGTGACGGCTTCGCTGAACACGACCGTCGGTTTGACGTTCGTCGCCACTCCCATTGCCCCGGAGACGGGGGTCATGGCGGTCACCTTCGGGGTGGTGGCTGCGGTGAGCAGTCTCTGAGAGACCGCATTGCCGGCCGCGTTCCAGGCCGTGACCCGATAGGCATACTGCCCGGTGCCGGCGGACTTGTCGACATAGGAGGTGACGTTGGCCTGGGTACTGGCCAAGGCGATATACGCACCGACTGTGCCATTGGCCAGCGGCGCACGCTCGAGCTTGTAGCCGACCTCGTTCTTCGCGCTCCCCCAGGTGGTGGCATCGGTCATGGCCACCGGTGTCCCATCGGTCCACTTCAGCAGCACGTCGTTCGTCGGCCGGGTCAGGCTCGCCGTCGGCACATCCGGCAGCGCGCGAGGCGCACTGACCGAGATGGGCCGCATCATGTCCATCTCCTCGTGGCTGAGGATGTGGCAGTGCCAGACGTACTCCCAGCCGAAGTTGGTCACGTCGTTGGAGATCGGGGCGATCGGGTCACCGTTGGTATCGGTGTTGTTGAAGCCGGCTTCAGACCCGTTCGGACCTGTCGTCGAGCCCATTGCGCCCAGCGGCATCATCGGGTTCAGCGGCCTGACGCTGTCCAGGATGCCGAACGGCAGCTTGGGCAGGATGGGGCGCACCGCCACGATCGTGTCCTCGAGCGGACTGACTCGCACCGTGTCCTTCCAGCCGAGCTCTGTCGGTTCGGGCGGGATGATGATGTTGTCCCACGTGACCCTGTTGATCACCTGCACGTCGTTGAGGTGGAAGTGAATCGGATGCGTATCCACTCCGTTATGGGTGATCTTCCAGATCTGGGTGCCATCGGCATTGGTGGAGATGGGGGTCACCTGGAGACTGTTCGTCCCCGCAGTGCCGTCCAGTTTCTCCGTGACAGGGTTCACGAACGGATAGAGGATGACGTTCTGCAGCAACGGCGTTGCCCCTGGCGCCTCCAACCCGATATTGCCGCTCATTCGGCCCCACTCGTCGAAGTTCGCCGAGTTCATCTCGTCGTGGACGCTCTTGCCCTCGATCGGAATGCTGAGCTGGGTGCCCTGCAGGGTGTCGAACTTGAACTTGTCACCGCCCTGTTCGGCGATCCGGGCGAAGCCGTCGCACTTGGCGGCGGGCTTGGCGGCCGCGTTGCAGGCGCCGCTGCCGACGAAGCTCGTGCCGTAGGCCTCGTTGTACGCGGCCTGGCCGACCACGATCGGGTTCTGGCTCGACTCGAAGACGCCGGCAGGCTTGCCCGCACCATCGGTGTGGTGGTCGAACGCCGCCATCAGCCTGCCCATCTGGTCAGCCGTCGTGTTGGGCCGGTCGAAGGCGACCGCGGGCGCCGAGTTCGACACCTTGACCTGCATGACGGAGCGCGTGTCCGGTCCATACCCGGGCAGAGTGCTCGGGGCGCCCGCCGGGGACATGTCCGGTCCGCCGGCGTAGTAGTCGTACCCGGGGATGCGGCCCGGGAATGCGGCCGGTGCATCGTTGTAGAGGATCAGCGTCTTTCCCCGGTATGAGGAGAAGTCGACGATCACATCGGCCCGCTCGGCCGGTGCGAGCAGCAGCGAATGCTGGTCGACATTGCCGACATCGAAGCGGGTCGGGTCGGTGATCCATGTCGTCTCATGGGCGGGGACCACGGCCGGGGTCGGCAGGAAGCCGCCCTCGTTTCCGATCTGGATCCAGTCGGGACCCTTGGGGCTCTTCGTCGTGTCGGGTGTCGGCGTGACCACGGGGTCGGTCTGCGCCAGGGTGACCTCGCTCGCCTTCAAGGCGACCTCGGTGCCGGTGGCGGGATCGGCCACGTACCAGGACAGGTTCCAGAACCGGTCGTCGGAACCGTTCAGGATCCGGAACCGGTACGTCTTGGGCTCCAGGGTCGTCGTCGGATAGGCCGTGCCGTTCACGACGGGGGTGTCGTGGAAGGCCTCCATGCCGACCGAGTTGTTGGGCGTCGAAGGGATCATGGCTGGCTCACAGAAGTCGGCCGTGTTCGCATCGCACATCGGGTCGTAGTACGGGTTCGCCATGGGCGGGTACTTGGCATCCTTTGCCGGCGGCCAGAACCATGGGCCGTAGAACCAGCGACCGAACGCACTCATGCCGCTGGGGTCTCCGGGATTCTGGGCGGGCATATAGACGTGCGGCTGCCACAGGTTGCCCTCGCCGCCCCACTTCGTGGCGTCCCAGGTCGGGTCGAGCTGGGCCATCCGCTCGGTGCTCGGAACGAAGGTCTTGTCCTGGATGGTGAGCGAGGTGCCCATGCCGAGGCCGTCGAGGGCGCCGCCGGGGGCCGTCAGCTTCTTCTCGGTGTCGTCGGTGATCAGGTAGCCGGCTTCCTCGCCGGCGTACACGTTCAGCCGCGTGATGCCCCAGGAGTGATCGTGATAGAACATCATTCGAGCGCTCTGCTGGTTGGTATAGAAGAAGGTCTCGGCGCCGGGCCCGGGGTCGGGCATGTCGGGCACGTTGCTGACGCTGACACCCTTCGGGTACGCGGTGTTCTCCCCGGTCGGGGTCACCCACTGGTGCGGGGTTCCATCGCTGATCCACGGGGTGATCCCGCCGTGCAGGTGAAGGGTGGCGCGGTTCTCCGAGTAGCACGTCGTCGGCTTGGGCGTCTCGCCGCACATCGGGTTGCGCACACCGTCGAGGACGCTGCCCTCATCCGTTGCCATGTCCATCGGGACCTTGGTTTTCGGATCGAGCGTCATCATGTCGGGGCCGGCGCCCGCACCCATCACCGAGGTGTCGACGGGGAGGAACAGGTCGCCGGCCACGCCGGTGGGCAGCAGGTTGCGGAACAGCACGCGCACGGGCTTGTTCTTCGTGGCGATGATGGTCGGGCCGAGGTAGTGCGGGTTGTCGACCCCGGTGAAGCTGATGGGGGTGTCGGGCAGCGTCGGGTCGAGGTTGGCGTTGCCGAGGGCAACCTTCTTGCCGGGGACGACACCGGTCGAGAGCTGCACGTACCCGCGCAGCAGCGTGGCCGGCAGGTCGCGGTGGAACTTCATCCGGTACTGCACGACCGCGATCTCGTAGTAATCGGTGCCGGGGTAGGTCGTGGTGTCGGGAACCGCGACCGGGATGTACTGGCCGAGGTCGTTGGCATTGGCCTCGCCCTGGCCCGGAAGGGTGTCGACGAACTTCTTGATGCCCGGGGTGAGATAGCCCGCACCGGGGGCAGTGACCACGATTTCGGTGACCGATCCCTTGGCCGCGACCGTGGCGGTCGCGCTGGCACCCTTGTCTGTCTTGCCCACGGTGTCGGCGATCGTCACGGTCGGGGCTGAGCTGTACCCGGAACCGCCGGTGACGACGTCGATCCGAATGACTCCGATGGTGGCCGTCACCTTGGCGGCCTGGGTCGGCGCCGTGCCGCTGGCGTCACCGAGGGACACAGTCGGGGCGGAGGTGTAGCCGCTGCCCCCGTTGGCGATCACGATGTCGGTGACCACACCGTTGGAGTCCATGCTCGCGCTGGCGGTGGCCTGCTCGCCGTCGGCGAGGTCCGGCTTGGAGATGGTCACCAGCGGCTGGGTCTGGAAGCCCTTTCCGCCGTCGGTCAGCTGCAGGTCGTCGACTTTGCCGCTGGCCTGGGCATGCGCCTCAGAGCCCGCCGTCGGGTTCCCGCCGGTCAGGGTCACCTTGGGGGCGATGAATCCGAATCCCGTCTCGTTGACGTCGACGGCGGTGATGACGCCCGTGGCGATCTTGGCGGTGGCCTTGGCCACCGTGGTGGGGATGACCCCGCCGGTGGTGATCTCGACGGTGGGTGGCACCGCATAGCCGGCGCCAGGGCTGGTCACGGTGACGCTCGCGATGGCGCCCGTCTTCGGGTCGACCGTGGCGGTGGCTTCCGCGCCGGTGCCCGGGTCTGTGGTCGTCGGCGTGACATCCGCGCCGAAGGAGTAGGAGCGGTCGTGAGAGAAGTTCGGGTAGTTCGAGGCGCCCAGCGCGACCGTGCCGTCCTTGGCCGGCGAGGTGGAGGTGGCCATCGTCGAGTCGGCGCTCGCCGGCGTGCTGAGGGTATCGCCGTTCGCGGCGACGTCGGTGTCGACCGGAATCCCCTCGCCGTAGAAGCCGATGACATCGCCCTTCTGAACCGTCACCGGCGGCACGGTGTAGGTCGCGACCTGTCCGGTGGAGATGGCCGGCACGCCGACCTTCAGCTCGGCACTGGAGAAGACAACCGTGTATTTTCCCGCGGTGGCTGAGGGTCGAAGCACCAGCGCGTGAAAGAGGTTGCCCGCGGAGGTCGTCGGGCTCGACCCGGCAGCGCCCTGGTTCCAGCTCTGGAAGTCGTTGAGCGTGCCGTCAGGCAGCGGGGAGTTCGCAAGCACCACCAGCAGGGGGCCCATCTGGCCCGTGGGCTTCGCGTAATCGGTCGCGAACTTGCGCTCGATCAGCGGGTTGCCGAAGTGCACCGGGGTCGGGGTCCCCACGCTGATCTTCACCATGGCATCCGCCAACACCTGGGGGCTGTTCGCCCAGTTGGGGTACGGGCCGAAGTAATGCGGCACCTTCGTGCTGTCAGTGGCACTGGCCTCCTGCATCGCGGCCTCGGCAGAATCGGGCACGAACAGGTTCGCCATGCTGCCCAGCTGACCTCCGCCGCTGATCAACAGCACGAGCGCGACGAGGGCCGCAGACCACGACAGGCGGCGACTCGGGCCACGGTCAAAGAACGGGCGGGCTGAAGAATGCATCATTTCCCCTAACAATTCGGAGCGCGGCCTTGCGCGCTCTATTTGTCGAGGGTGTATTACGGCGATTCAGAACAGAACATTTATGACAGGACTGTCATTTATGCCGACCCCGATGGGGATTCGAGGGTCCGCCCCTGAATCCGCGGCGGCGTGACCCGCGTGGGCCTGAATCGGATATAGTCATGGTTATTCATCAGCAGGTGAATTGCTGGCAATCATTGCTAAGGATCCCGATGTTTTCGAAGAAACTTTTCTTGGCGGGGCTCGGTGTCGCCGTTCTCGGCCTGTCCGCCACTATCGCCACCCCGGCCCTTGCGACCGTGGCAGCACCCACACTGCCGGCCTCCGACTCATTATTTGCCATCAATTGCCAGGGCGAAGGTGATCCATCCGTGTGGAGCGTTCTCCCCTCGGGCGCCGCGACACCCATCGGCTCAGACACCGCCGTTGCCTGCGCCAGTGGCGGAAGCTACGACCCCGTAAGTAAAACCTTCTACTTCATTGAACGACACGAAGGGTATTACCTCTCGAGCTTCGACCCGGCCACGGGGACGGTAGTCAGAGGCCCCATGTTCGGCGGAGAAATGTACGAGCCCCACCAAATCGCCTTTGATGATTCCGGTCACGGGTTCGTCGTCGGCGTCGGAAATGGCGCATTCTTTGACAGCGTTGACGTGACAACGGGAGCCATGACCCGCATCGGTACGACGAATACGAACGTCTATTCAATGGCTTTCAATCCCGTCGACAGAACGCTGTACGGGTTTAGCTGGAGTGGCGGCGTGGTCTTCACAATCGACCCATCGACGGGGCTTGAAACAACCGTGCAAAGTGGAGTGACATACGCCCAGGGTTATCTCCCCGCCCCTGATTCCACAACGCCCACCGGAGATCACCCCAACGGAGTCACCTTTGACTCCAACGGCATCGCGTGGCTAAGGATGGATGGCAATAATGCCGCTGCCGCAAGCATCGTCGCGTATGACCCCGCCACAAATGAGTCGTGGTCGACCGGAACACTGGTTGATGCCACGGGCCTCGTCTACACCACCCTTCCTCATTATTGGCAAAGCAATACGTTCCTCGTGGGGCCGGCCGTCATTGCCCCACCTGCTTCAGACCCCGCGTCCACAACCGTCCCCGATCTCGCGCCGGCCACAACCGTCCCCGATCTCGCTCTGGCCATGACGGGGACGAACGGCTCGGCCACTGCTCTCCTCGCCGGGGGCGCCGGGCTGCTTGGCCTGACGGGCATCGCCATTGTGATGCGGGCGCGTCGCCGCAGCCCGAGACTCTAACGGAATCAGTTACAGTCGTTTGGTATTCCACGAAGGGTGAATTAACTTCCTCTTCGGCAGAAGCCTCCGGAACACCCCTTTTTCACTCCCAGCTCAATGTGAGGTTGCTCGCCATGCGTGCTCGTCGAACTCTTGCAACTGCTGCCGCTCTGGCCGCCGCCATCTCGATACTTTTTGCGTCGCCGGCGCTAGCCGTGGCCGCATCATGGACTCCCCCGGTCAACATTTCGACGCCTGCCGTAGATGGTCAGAAGCAGCAGGTGGTCATCGACTCCAACGGGCTTGCGACCGCCGTGTGGGTGCGCGGGATCACCGTAGAGTCGAGCACCTCCCTCAACAGCGGCACATGGACGGTGCCTGTCAGCGTGTCAGAGGCGCAGATGGCCGACTCCCCGCAAATCACGGTGGCGCCCTCCGGGCTTGTCACCGCGGTCTGGGTGCGTGTCCTCGGCCCCAACAACATCGTCGAGTCGAGCACATCCCTGAGCGGCGGAGCCTGGAGCGCACCTGTCGTGCTTTCGCCATTCCCCGGAAACGCAACAGACCCGCAGCTGACCGTGGACGGCAATGGACTTGTCGCCGCGGTCTGGAACGACCGTGATGACGGGCACATTGCGTCCAGTACAGCGCTGAACGGAGGCGCATGGACACCCCCTGTCAATATCTCGGCAACGGCCGTCAGGCCTTTCACCCCGCAGATCGCCGCGGACCCCAGCGGTCTCGTCACGGCCGTCTGGTCAAGCTATGACGGTCTCTTCGATGTCAGCATGGTCCAGGCAAGCACGTCCCTCAACGGCGGCACGTGGACACAGCCCGTGCAACTCTCCAAACCGGGGCAGGACAGTTACCAGGCACAGGTAGGAGTCACGGCAAACGGTCTCGCCACGGCGGTGTGGAACAGCGACGTGAATTCAGATTCCCGGATTCAGTCCAGTTCATCGCTGAGCGGCGCCGCCTGGAGCAGTCCGGTCGGGCACGCTGTCTCGGGAGACAGCGCGGGCGATCCGCACATTTCTGCGTCACCCAGTGGACTCACGCTGGTGACATGGGTGGAAGGTTTCGGCGGTCCCAACCGAGCCGAGGTCAGCTCGTCGGCTGACGGTACGACGTGGAGCACGCCCGTCAGCTTGAGCGCTGACGGCGTCAGCGCACATGCCGCCAGAATCGCCGCGAACTCCACGGGCCTGACGACCGCCGTGTTCGCTGCCGACAACGGCACCGACACCATCATTCAGTCGAGTACGTCAGTCGACGGCGTCAGCTGGTCGGCACCCGTCGACGTCTCTGAATCCGGTCACAATGCACAGGATCCTCATGTTGTTCTGGATTCCCACGGCCTCTCCACCGCCGTCTGGGACCGCTTCGACGCAAGCAACACCATCGTTCAATCAAGCTCTTCCGTCGCACCGATCGTGGAGCCCGCACCAACCCCATCGAGCACACCAGGTACCCCGTCCGCCGAGCCGAGATTGGCAGCGACCGGTGTGAACGGCATCGAAAGCGGGCTGCTCGCCGCCGCTGCCGCCCTTCTCGCGCTGATCGGTGCCGGAGTCGTCGTGACAACCCGTTACCGCAGGTCGGAGTAGATAGGCCCCGCGGGAGTCTCCCGCGGGGGCCTGTCGTTCAGTACCCTCGACTAGCCGGCCGCGACGCCGCGTCCGAAGGTGAAGCCGCGGATGATTCCGACGATGCCGAGGACGACGAGCGAGATTCCGGCGATCAGCACGAGCACCGCGACGGTGGCGATCGGCACGAACAGCACGATGACACCGGCGACCAGGCTCAAAATCCCGAGGAAGATCGCCAGGCCGCGCGAGGAGCCGTTGCCGCTCTCGGCGAGCGCCACGATTCCCTCGATGATCCAGCCGAGGCCGATCACGATGCCGAGGACGGCGAGCGTTCCCGCCGGGTTCTTCAGCGCGAAGACGCCCAGGATGATCAGGATGGCGCCGAGGATGATGCTGAGCGTGCGCATGCCGCCCCCGATGCCCTTCGCGAAGATCCCCGTCACGACGCGCACGACACCGGCCAGGAGGAAGTAGAGGCCGAACAGGAAGGCGACGACCTCGAGGGTCGAGCCGGGCCAGACAAGCACGAGCACGCCGATGATGAGGGCGATGACCCCGGAGACGCCGAAGGCGACGCGGATCGAGCTGATCGCCTGCTTGTTGAGAGACTCCGCATCGAGCGCGAACGACGCCTGGGCGTTGGGTGAAGAATTGGGCACCGACATGATCTACTCCTTAGTCGCTATCGGCGGCCAACTGCCACCGCACCCACGATTGTGGCCTATCAGGTGATCTTCAGGAAGGACAAAAAGTCTCTTTAACGAAAATAAATGAAATCAGGGGTACCGCGGCGGATTGCCGAGATACCCCTGACCAGAGCCTGATTAATCAGCCCTAGTGGTTCACCGCCTTCTCGGCGCCGTGCCCGGTGAGTGAGCGCACCGCCATCTCGGCCGCCAGCTTCGGGTCCTCCTTCTCCTTGCTGGTGACGGAGCCGAGCCAGCCCAGGAAGAAGCCGAGGGGGATCGAGATGATCCCGGGGTTCGACAGCGGGAACCAGGCGAAGTTCACGCCGGCGCCGAAGACCGAGGTCGCCGTGCCCGAGAAGACCGGCGAGAACACGATCAGGAACAGCGTGGAGATGAGTCCTCCGTACATGCTCCAGACGGCTCCCCGGGTGTTGAACCGGCGCCAGAACAGCGAGTACAGGATGGTGGGCAGGTTGGAGCTGGCGGCGACCGCGAACGCGAGTGCCACCAGGAAGGCGATGTTCTGCCCCTGCACGCCGATGCCGCCGAGGATTGCCAGCACGCCGATGATGACCACTGTGCGGCGGGCGATCTTGACCTCGGAGTCGGGGTTGACCTTGCCCTTCTTGATCACGTTGGCGTAGATGTCATGCGCGAACGAGGTCGCGGCCGTGATCGTGAGACCCGCGACCACCGCCAGGATCGTGGCGAATGCGACAGCCGAGATGATCGAGAGCAGCACCGGCCCGCCTAGCTGGAGCGCCAGGAGCGGCGCGGCCGAGTTCTCGCCACCCGGCGCTGCCTTGATGGCGTCGGTGCCGACAAGTGCGGCGGCGCCGTAGCCCATGATGAGCGTGAACAGGTAGAACACACCGATCAGCCAGATCGCCCAGACGACGCTGCGACGCGCCTCCTTGGCGGTCGGCACCGTGTAGAACCGCATCAGAACGTGCGGCAGGCCGGCCGTTCCGAGCACCAGTGCGATGGCGAGGGAGACGAAGTCGAGCGGGTTCTTGCCGTACTTCAGGCCCGGATCGAGGATGGCGGCCGCCGGGTTGTGGGTCGATGCCGCGACCGCGTTGTCCAGCAGCGTCGAGATGTTGAAGCCGTTGATGGCAAGCACCCAGATCGTGATGACGGCGGCGCCGATGATCAAGAGGAATGCCTTGATGATCTGCACCCAGGTCGTGCCCTTCATGCCGCCGATGAGCACGTAGATGATCATCAGCACGCCGACGACGGCGATCACGATCGACTGGCCGAGCTTGTCGGTGATGCCGAGCAGCAGCGAGACGAGTCCGCCCGCGCCGGCCATCTGGGCCAGCAGGTAGAACAGGCAGACGGCGAGGGTCGTCAGGGCCGCGGCCATGCGAACCGGACGCTGCTTCAGGCGGAAGGACAGCACATCCGCCATGGTGAACTTGCCGGTGTTGCGCATCAGCTCGGCGACCAGCAGCAGGGCGACCAGCCATGCAACCAGGAAGCCGATGGAGTAGAGGAAGCCGTCATAGCCGTTGATGGCGATGGCCCCGACGATGCCCAGGAAGGATGCGGCCGACAGGTAGTCCCCGGCAATCGCGAAGCCGTTCTGCGGCCCGGTGAACGAGCGCCCGCCGGCGTAGAAGTCGGCCGCCGTCGTGTTGTTGCGGCTGGCACGGATGACGACGGTCATCGTGATGAGAACGAACGCGAGGAAGATCGAGATGTTCAGGATCGGGTTGATCTCGAGCTTGGCGGGTGTAGCAGCGGCGGCAACGCCGGCCGAGAATGCTGAGGCGATGATGCTCATTTGGCGTCGATCCCTTCGAGTTCGGCGCGCAGCTTCTCTGCTGCGGGATCAAGGTGGCGGTTGGCGAAGGACACGTACCACATGGTGATCGCGAACGTCGTGACGAACTGGGCGAGGCCGAGCACGAGGCCGAGGTTCACGGCTCCGAACACGGGGGTGGACATGAACGCGGGCAGGAATGCCGCGACCAGGACGAACGCGAAATACCAGACGAGGGCGCCGATGACCACCGGGAAGACGAATCTCCGATGCTTGTTCTGCAACGCCAGGAACTGCGGTGAATCCTCGTAGGCGACATAGTCGACCTTCGATTCTGGAATCGGCTCTACCTGTAGCTCAGCCATTCGTGGTTCTCCTTGCTTGATCAATACTTCGTTGTACGGTCAGGGTTTTGCGGTCGCACCGTGCACGGCGATTTCGAGATCGACCAAGACGGTGGGGTCTTCTATGGTCGCCGGGATCGTGTACTTCTCCCCGTCGACGATCTGGCGGATGGTCTTGCGCAGGATCTTGCCGCTGCGGGTCTTGGGCAGTCGCTCGAGAACGGTGACATCGCGAAACGCGGCGACGGGGCCGACGTGCTCCCTCACGAGGGCGACGAGCTCTGCGGCAAGCACGGCATGATCGATCTGGTGCCCCGCCTTCAGCGTCACGAAGCCCGCCGCGCGCTGGCCCTTGAGTTCATCGCGCACGCCGAGCACGGCGCATTCGGCGACGGCGGGATGACGGGTCAGGACCTCTTCGAGCGAGCCCGTGGAAAGGCGGTGCCCGGCCACGTTGATGACGTCATCGGTGCGGCCCATGATGAAGATGTAGCCGTCTTCGTCGAGGTGACCCGAGTCGCCCGTCGCGTAGTAGCCCGGGAACGCCTGGAGGTACGCGCTTTCGAACCGGGCTTCGCTGCCCCAGACGCCGAGCAGGTTGCCGGGCGGAAGCGGAAGCCTGATGGCGATATTGCCGTCCTTGCCCGGCTTCGTGATGGGCTTGCCCTTGGAGTCCAGGATGGCCAGGTCATAGCCCGGAACCGGAACCGTCGCGCTGCCCGGCTTGGTGGGCAGGGCCTCGATGCCGCGGGGATTCGCGGCGATGGCCCATCCGGTCTCGGTCTGCCACCAGTGGTCCACAACGGGGCAGTGCAGGGCATCGTTGATCCAGTGGTAGGTCTCGGGGTCGAGACGCTCCCCCGCCATGAATAGGGCGTGAAGGCTCGTGACATCGTACTTGGCGAGCTCCACGAGCTCCGGGTCGACCCGACGGATGGCACGGATCGCGGTGGGAGCGGTGAAGAGCACCTTGACGCCGTATTCGGAGATGACCCGCCAGAAGGCTCCGGCATCCGGGGTGCCGACGGGCTTTCCCTCGTAGATCAGGGTCGTGGCCCCGGCCATCAGCGGCGCGTAGACGATGTAGGAGTGGCCGACGACCCAGCCGACGTCGGATGCGGTCCAGAAGACATCGCCGCGGCCGATGTCGTAGATGTTGCGCATCGACCAGTTCAGGGCGACGGCATGGCCCCCGTTGTCGCGGATGATGCCCTTCGGGTTGCCCGTGGTGCCCGACGTGTAGAGCACGTAGAGCGGGTCGTCGCTTCTCAGGGGCACGGGGTCGGCCGGGATCGCGGTTTCGAGTTCCGCGGCCCAGTCGAGCCAGCGCACCGTCGTTGTGCCGGCCGTGGCCGGCACGTCTGCGTAGTCCGCGGCGGAGCCCGGGATCGACTCGCGGTCGCGCACGATGACGGTGTGCACGCTGCCGGCGCTCTGGGCGAGCGCCTTGGCCACGAGGGGCAGATACTCGACCACGCGGCCCGGCTCGAGGCCGCCCGATGCCGTCACGATGACCTGCGGCTTGGCGTCGTCGAGGCGGATGGCCAGCTCGTTCGCCGCGAAGCCGCCGAAGACGACCGAGTGGATGGCCCCGATTCGCGCGCACGCGAGCATGGCGATGATCGCCTCGGGGATCATCGGCAGGTAGATGACGACCCGGTCGCCCTTCTCGACCCCATTGGCTTTGAGGACGCCGGCGAACAGGGCTGTGCGCTCGAGGATCTCGTTGTAGGTGAACCGGCGCTTGGTTCCGGTCATGGCCGAGTCGTAGATGACGGCGGTGTCCTCTCCCCGTCCGGCCAGCACGTGTCGGTCGAGGGCGTTGAAGCAGGTGTTCAGCTCGCCGTCGGGGAACCAGCGCCAGGCCGACTCGGCTCGCGACTCGAGCGCTTTCGTCGGCGGGGTGATCCAGTCGATGCCCTCGGCCGCCGCCAACCAGAACGACTCACGGTCGTGGATGCTCGCCTGCCAGGCGTCACGATACTTTCCGGTGCGGTGAAGCGACATCACGAACCTTCCCCATCGAAGCTTCTGCGTATACAAAGAGTGGCCAAAGCATTGCACACCTTGGCCAAAAAGCCTAAAAAGGGGCTCAATGTATACAGAGCCGCCACGGTGTCATGCC
>CANFBG010000018.1 GCA_947444785.1 Microbacteriaceae bacterium
GCTGCGTTGAGCGAGACGCCCGCGTCGCCGACTTCGGAGAGGTGCACCTTGAAGGCGTCGTTCAGCACCCGGGAGACGAGCCACTCGTCGCCGGCGCCTATATCGGTGCCGATGGCGACATTCACGCCGAACGCCCTCGTGCGGGTCCAGGGCATGGTGCCCGAGCCGAGGAACTGCTGCGAGGTCGGGCAGTGCGCGATAGAGGTGCCGGTCTCGGCGAGTCGCGAAAGCTCCGCGTCCTGGCAGTGCACGGCGTGCGCCAGGATGCTGCGACGGCCGAGCAGGCTGCGGCCGCCCCGCTTGGAGCCGGGAAGGAAGTGCCCGTCATAGGTGTCGAGGTAGCGCTCGACCTCGTAGACGCTCTTGACGACATCGATCTCCCCGTCGCCGGGCCGGTTGTTCTCGTTGAGGTGGCTGTGGAAGTAGACCCCATTGGCGCGTTCGGTCTCATAGAGCTCACCCAGGGCGGTCAGCGTTCGTCGCGTGACGGAGAGGCTGAATCTCGGCACGACCGCGACCTGGATGAGTGCGGTCGCCGAGTCTCCCGTATCGCTCGCGTGCCACCGAGAGATCTCGCTTCGGGTCAGCTCGAGGGCGCGCTCCTCGCCGGTGATGAGGGCCGCTGCCGCGGGCGAGCCCACCGTCTGGATGCCCCGTCCGGACACGATGCGGAGCCCGGCCCGCTCGGTCTCCCCGAACAGGGCGTCCTGGGCGTGGGGGAAGGCGGAGCCGAAGACCAGAGCGGCCGTGGTGCCGGCGGCGATCCGGCGACGGGTGAAGTCACGGGCGATCCGGGCGGCGAACTCGGGGTTCTCAAGCCTCGCCTCGGCGGGGAACACGCACGTGTCCAGCCACTCGAGCAACTGGCCGCCGCCCGCGGAATCGGTCGAGTAGGTCTGCGGGAAGTGCACGTGGGTATCGACGAATCCGGGGATGATGAAGCCTCCTCGGTTGTCGGTGACGGCGACGCCCTCGAACTCGGCGGGCAGCATCCGGAACTCGCCCAGCCAGGCGATTCTGCCCTCGTCGGACACGACCAGCGCGCCGTCCTCGATCGAGACCAGGTGCTCGCGTGCCTCGCCGACGAGGGGGCTTCCCGCAATGTGAAAGACGTGTCCCCGATAGATCATGCTCATACAAAGACGCTACGGGCTTGGCGCGGTGTTTCCTGACAGCCACACGAATAGACTCGCGTCTATGAGTGAATCCGGCGGCGCATCCGAGCTGCGAATCCTTGCGGAACCGACGCGGGCGCGCATTCTCCAGCTCATCATCGCGGCACCGGGGGGCAGGCAGCTGGTGGGGCAGCTCGCGACGGAACTCGGGCTGCGCCAGCCCACCGTGAGTCACCATATGAAGGTCCTCGTGGAGTCGGGCCTGCTCGACCGGGTTCCCGAGGGCAGGCGGGTCTGGTACTCGATTGCCGAGGCTGAGGCCGACCGCATCGCCGAGGTGCTGCCCGCCGGGGCTGTGCCCGCCCGGACGCCGCCCGGGGTGAGCGCCGATGTGCTCGAGCGCATCTCGGCCGACCTGTCGACGCGCTTCAGTGGAACATTCTCGCCCGAGACGGTTCGTCGCTATGTCGCCGAGAGCCACGAACTCCTCGCCGAGCAGGCACACGTCGTTCGCCATCTCCCCTCGCTGACCGCCCGATTCGCGGCTGATCGCCTCGATGCACTGGCCCAGCAGGCGCACGTCGGGGGCCATCGAGTTCCCGAGGTGCTCTTCGTGTGCGTGCAGAACGCGGGTCGCAGCCAGATGGCCGCGGGCATCCTTCGTCATCTGGCGGGCGATCGCGTCGGCGTACGCTCGGCCGGGTCGGCGCCGGTGGCCGCCGTGCGCTCCAGCATCATCACGGCCCTGGACGAGATCGGGGTCACGGTCGCCGGCGAGTTCCCGAAACCGCTCACCGATGAGGTCGTGCGGGCGGCCGACGTGGTCGTGACGATGGGCTGCGGCGACGCGTGCCCGGTCTACCCGGGTCGACGCTATCTCGACTGGGCCCTCCCGGACCCGGTCGGGCTTCCCCTGGAGCGCGTGCGGGCGATTCGCGACGACATCGAGTCGCGGGTTCGGGAGCTCCTGGCTTCGCTGTAGCCAAAGCATAGACATTCATCTATGCTTTATTCGACCCCACAGTGAGGAACCTGAAAATGGCCGAGAAGCCCGTCGTACTCTTCGTCTGCATCCACAACGCCGGCCGCTCCCAGATGGCCGCCGGCTTCATGCGTGCACTCTCTGGTGGCGCCGTCGAGGTGCGCTCCGGGGGCTCCGAGCCCGGCACCGAGATCAACCCGATCGCCATCCAGGCCATGGCCGAGGAGGGCATCGACATCTCCGAGGCGGTTCCCCAGCTGATGACCCCGGAGCAGGTCAAGGCCTCCGACGTCGTCATCACCATGGGCTGCGGCGACGTCTGCCCCATCTTCCCCGGCAAGAGATACGAAGACTGGGAACTCGTCGACCCGCGGGGCAAGGGCATCGACGAGGTGCGTCCCATCCGCGACGACATCAAGGCGCGCATCACCGCGCTGCTGGCGGAGCTGCTGCCCGCCTAGGGGGTTGCAGCCAGTGCTCTCAGCCGCTTGACGCCGACGGGTTCGGTGGCCAGCATCGGAATGATGGCGACGCGGCTCGCGAGGGCGCGAACCCGGTTGATCTGTGGCAGTTCGTTTTCGGCCCGGAGTTTCAGGAACGGCTCCTCCGGGCGGGCGGCCGCGATGGAGTTGTTCACGACCCAGCCCCAGGGCGTGATGCCGGCGCGCACGAGATCGTCCTTGAGCTCCTCGGCCTCCAGGACCGGCGTGGTCTCGGCCAGCGTGACGAGGATGACCTTCGTGAGCGCCGCATCCTGAAGGTTCATCAGGGGGGTGGTGAAGGCAAGGCCCTCGCCCATTTGGCGGGAGATCTCGCGGTGGTACGAGCCCGTCGCATCCAAGAGCAGCAGGGTGTGACCGGTGGGGGCGGTGTCGACGACGACGAATTCGCGGCGCGACTCGTGCACCGCCTTGGAGAACTGCCGAAAGACCGCGACCTCGTCGGTACACGGTGACATGAGGTCTTCGGCGAGGGCGGCGTAGGCCTCCGCGTCGAGGTGCTTGCCCTTGGTGGCCAGAACGTGCTCGCGATACTCCCGGATGGCCTCCTCCGGATTGATCCGCGACACCCGGAGCCCGGGGACGGCGCCGTGCAGGGTGTCGGTCAGGTGCGCCGCCGGGTCGGTCGTCGTCAGGTGCACGGCATGGCCGCGCTGGGCGAGGGCGACGGCGATGGATGCCGCGACCGTTGTCTTTCCCACGCCGCCCTTTCCCATGCAGAGGATCAGGCCGTGGCCCGCCTGCTCGAGCTCGTCTACGAAACGGCCGAGCGGGGCATCCTCGAGCTCTACGGGAGTGATGGCCGTCGTAGCGGTCGCGGCGGGGCGATCGTCGGGGGCGAAGAGCGTCCGAAGGGTCTCGACGCCCATCATGTTCGCGGCTTTGAGCTCGAGGATGTCGCGGGCAAGCGCCGCCAGGGCCTCGGGGATTGCCGCCATCGCGGCAGACTCCCGGTCGCGCACGGCGGCCGCGAGGGGCTCGGTTCCGGCCTTCGCGGGCAGGACGCCGTTGATGACGAGGAAGCCTCCGGTGATGCCGATGTGCTGGAGCTCGAGAAACGTGCGGTCGATCTCCGCCAGTGAGGCGGCTTGCGCGCGGGCGACGAGCACGAGGCGGGTCCGTGACGAATCGGCCAGGCACGAGACGGCCGCGGCATAGACCCGCTTGTGCTTCTCAAGGCCGGACAGAGGTCCGAGGCAGGAGGGATCACCCTTGCCTGCATCGAGGAACTCCGTCCAGGATCCGGGGAGCTGCAGCAGCCTGATGGTGTGGCCGGTCGGGGCGGTGTCGAACACGATGTGGTCGTAGACATCGATCAGCGTCTCGTCGGTGAGCAGGTTCGTGAACTCATCGAAGGAGGCGACCTCGGTCGTGCACGAGCCCGAGAGGCCCTCGGCTATGGCGGCCAGCTCGCTGTCGGGCAGCAGCCCGCGTACAGGCGCGATGATGCGCTCGCGGTATGCCTCGGCGGCCTGCTCGGGGTCGATCTCGAGGGCGGCGAGGCCCGGCACTTCGGGGATCAGTGTCACGGTGTTGCCGATCGTGAGTCCGAAGACCTGACCGATATTGGATGCGGGGTCAGTACTCACCAGCAGCACCCGCAGGCCGCGACCGGCGAGTTCGATGGCTGCGGCCGAGGCCACGGAGGTCTTGCCGACGCCGCCCTTTCCGGTGAAGAACAGGAACCGGGGTGCGTCGTCGAGGAATTTCACGGTGTTGCTCAGCCGCAGCAGCCGCCGCCGCAGCAGGCGTTGGCCGCCTGCGCGGCCGAAGAAGTTGTGTCGACTGACTTCTTCTCGACTGAGTTCTTGTCGGTGAGACCGAGTTGGCGGCGCTCGACCGGGGCGGGGCTGGCCGACGCCTCGGAGCCCACATTGATGGCGGAGAATGCGAGAAGCTGCTGCCTGTTCGGGTAGGTGCCGGTCAACGCCGTCACGCCGTCGACGACCGTCAACGGAAGGCCGGGAGAGCCCACGAGGTCCATGAATGCGCGCACGGTCTCATCTGTGGTGAATGCGAGGGGATCGCTCGCGAGGTTGTGGCGCTCGATGTCGAGGCCCCGGTCCTTGAGGCTTCGAACCGTTGAGGTGATGTCGATGATGCTCTGGTCGACATCGGCGCCGCAGACGCCTGTGTCGCAGCACAGGGCGGATTCGTAGATTCGGATGGCGCCCATGGTCTTCTCCTCGTAACGGTGATGTCGAATTTCTTCGATACTCAATTATGGACCCCTATATCGATGGATATCAATACGGGTTAGGCTGAGGAAATGTCGACCACAACCGTTGTCCCCATGCTGGATCTTGCCCGGTCGCTGAAGGCGCTCGCCGATCCGACCCGGCTCCGACTGATCTCGATCGTCGCGGCGTCCGATGGGCAGGAGGCCTGTGCCTGCGACCTGACCGCGCCCGTGGGTCTCAGCCAACCCACTGTCTCGCACCACCTCAAGGTGTTGACCGAGGCAGGGTTCCTCAGCCGTACGCAGCGCGGCACCTGGGCCCACTTCGCGATCGTGCCCGGTGCGCTCGAGTCGGTCTCGGAACTGATCACGGGCCTCACGGGCCTCACCGCTGCAGCGACTGCAGGCATCACCGAGCAGGTGCGAGAGGTCTACGCGTCCGCGGCGCTGCAGCTGACCGACTTATCGGCGGAATCGGGCGCATCCTGCTGTGTGCCCACCGATCTCGGCAATGGCGACGTGTTCGGCTCGAGTCTCTACACGGCGGGCGAGGGGTCTGAGATCCCCGAGGAGGCCTTCCTGGCCAGCCTCGGATGCGGCAACCCCACCGCCGTAGCGGACCTTCGTGCGGGGGAGACCGTGCTCGACCTCGGTTCCGGCGGCGGCATAGACGTGCTGCTCTCGGCCCGCCGGGTCGGCCCTACGGGGTTTGCCTACGGGCTCGATATGACGGATGAGATGCTCGCTCTCGCCCGGGCGAACGCGGCCAAGGCGGGAGCCACCAACATCGAGTTCATCAAGGGGCAGATGGAAGACATCCCGCTGGCAGATGCGAGCATCGACGTCATCATCTCCAACTGCGTCATCAACCTCTCGGCGGATAAGAATGCCGTGGTCGCCGAGATGTTCCGCGTCTTAAAGCCCGGCGGGCGACTCGGCATCTCCGATGTCGTGGCCGAGAACCACCTGAGCGAGTCGGACCGGCAGGAGCGGGGCAGCCTCACCGGCTGCATCGCGGGTGCCCTGTCGAACGAGGAGTACCTCGAGGCGCTGGCCGCCGCGGGCTTCGTCGGTGCGAGCGTCGAGTACACCCATGAGGTCGCGGCCGAGATGCACGGCGCCATCGTCAAGGCGTCGAAGCCGGCGGCGCAGGCGGGCTGCTGTTAGCTAGCCGGGCAGGATTCCTACGCTCCAGTCGCCGGTGGCGGCATCCTGTGTGTACTCGGTGCGCTGGCTCGCTGCCAGAGGCACTCCGCGCCAGAACGTCAGGCGGTGTGGCCGAAGCCGGTAGCCGGCCCAGCCCGGAGGGGCAAGCAGGGTGCCCTCGGGGTGTGCCGCGTCGAAGGCCGCCCAGCGCGACTGGCGCTCCGGCAGGGGCAGGGCGGTGAACTCCGCCGTGTTCAGCCAAGCGAGCAGTTGAAGGTAGCGCGAGCGGGCCGCATAGGCCGACGCTGCATCGGCGGGGGAGACCTGCTCGACGCTGCCCTGCACGCTCAACTGGAGAAAGAGCTCCGGCCAGGCGATGGAGAAGGCGGCGACGGGGTTCGCTGCGAGGTCGCGTGCCTTTCGCGAGGCGGCATCCGTATGAAACGTGAAGCCGCGCTCGTCGTAGTCGGTCAGGAGCACCCCGCGTGAGTCGGGGACGCCCGTCGGTGACACCGTCGCCAGACTGATCAGGGGTCTGGCCGGGTCGTCGTTCGCGGGAAGCCACTCCGCCAGCACGGCCAGGATCTCTGCCGAGATCACGACGTCACGCGATCATTCGGCAGCGGGCGGGGCAGGGTCGAATCGGGCGATCTCGGCGAAGGCCTTGACCGCCTCGGCGACGGAGTGCTCGAAAAGCTCCGCGCCATAGGCGGCATTCGCCTCGGTGGGGTCGCCGAGCACGCCGTCGGGTCCGAAGTCGTTCGACAGCCAGCCGAAGGAGACGGGCTTGCCGAAGCCGATCTGCTCGAAGTCGGCGAGGTGCTCTGGAACGGCGCGACGGGCGGCCGTGACCTCGACGAGGTCGGGACGCAGGTGCATGATCAGCGAGGTCTCGCTGTGTCCGCCGTGGATGCCGAGCCCGAGTTCGTCGGGCCCGTCGCCATCCGCGCCGTTCATGCTGGGCACGATCGGCCCGAGCAGGAAGGTCTGCAGCCCGAACCTGCGGCGCAGCTCCCGGCAGGCGACCTGCAACAGCGCGAGGTTGCCGCCGTGGCCATTGAAGAAGGCGATCTTTGTGGCGGGAGTGGTCGCGATCGAGTTGCCGATGTCAACGATGGTCTGCATCATCGTGTCCCACGTCAGCCACATCGTGCCGGATGCCCACGAGTGCTCATCCGACTTCGTGTAGGCGAGGGTCGGCAGGATCCAGACATCGGTTCCGGCCGCGGCCGCCCGCTCGACCGCCGCGTTCGCGATGGAGTCTGCGAGCAGGAAATCGGTGTTCAGCGGGAGATAGGCGCCGTGGTGCTCGATGGCGCCCGTGGGCAGCACGATGATCGAGTCGGCGTGAAGGGCCGCTGTCGCCGCCGGCCCGGAGAGCTCGGCGAGGCGGCGGGTGCCGTGACCCGTCGTCATGCGGAGACCGCAGCGGTGGCCAGCGGCAGCTTGCCGGGGTTCAGCAGCGACTGCGGGTCGGTGACCTGTGCCAGCGCGCGGGTGCGTTCGACCTCGTGATCGACCTCCCAGTGGTGCGGGTTGTGCACGCCGACACCGAGGGCATTCAGCACGGCGAAACCGGCATAGACCTGCTCGGCGCTCTCGTAGATGCCGGCGAGCATCCCGATGGGCCCCGACTGCTGGGCCTCGATGTGCAGCATGCCGCCGTCATAGACGGCGTGCACGGCGTCGATCTGTTCGATGAGGGCCTCGCCGCCGACCTCGATGTGGAAGTACTTCCCGGGCGCCGTCTTCTGCAGCCACTCGATGGGGTGGTTGTAGGAGATCATGCTCATCTTCATCGAGTCCATCACGCCGTCGCGCACGGCCTCGACGCGGCCGCCGGCGGCCTCGACCAGCCGGGTTGCGGCGTCGATCGTTGTCACCTCGAGGATCCCGCGGAGGCTGGCCCGGCCCGCAGGCAGGGCGGCGTCATTCGGCAGAGCATCGGACAGGGCCGCGAGGTCGCCGGAGACAAGCCTGGGCGTGGGGGTGAGCGCAGCGAATGAGCGGATGAGAGAGAGGACCTGGCCGAAGTCGTCGAAGCTGGCATAGAACGCGCGCCAGTCCTGGCGGGGCTCCAGCCGAATCGTGGCCCGGGCGATGATGCCGGCCGTGCCATAGGTGTGCACGAAGGGCTGGGCCTCGTCGCCGTCGACGTGCACGAGCCGCGCATCGGGAACCGCGTGCACGACATCGAGCGCGGTGACGAAGCCCTGGTGGTTCATGCCGTTGGCGACGGAACCTGTGCCTCCGCTGCCGCCCGAGAGGAAGCCGCCGAGGCTGGAGTTCGCCGTGGACGGGTACATCAGGATCTGCTGGCCGGCATCGTTCGCGGCCTGCTCGAGCACGGCCATGCTGGCACCGGCTTCCGCAGTGAGGAAGCCGTCGCCGACCTCGGTGATCGCGCGGGCCCGCGACATGTCGAGCACGAGGCCGTCCTGCATGGGGATCGCCTGGCCGTAGTTGCCGGTGCCCTTGCCGCGGGGGGTGATGCCGACGCCGTGACGCACGGCCGCCGCGACGACCTCGGCGATCTGCTCGGCGCTGGTGGGGTACGCCACGAGATCAGCGAGACCCAGGGGGAGCTGCTCCGTGATGATCGGCGACAGGTAGGAGCCATCGGCGGAGGCGCGCTCGCGCGCGCGCAGCTCGGTGCTGACCCCGCGCTCGCCGAGGAGGTCCTTGAGCTCGGCGGTGAGGGCGAGGATGGAGTCGGGGTTCCAGGTCATGGCGCGGGTGCTGCCCTTCGTGCTGTGAGTGTGTGGTTCAGAAGCCTGAGGCCGGGCGGAGGCATCGATGTGATGCTGCCGCCCGGCCCCTGACGATGATTCTGACTAGTTCTTGAAACCGATGCTCTGGTCGATGAACTCGTTCGTGAAGAGGTCGCTGGCCTTCAGGCCGGCAGCCGGTGCGGTGCCCGCACTGGTGAAGATCGGCGTCGTGATGTCGAGGACCTTCTGGATGCGTGCCGCGTCGAAGTCGCCCATGTAGGCGTTGGTGCCGTTGCCGACCAGGCCGAGCGCGAGCTGGGTCTTGACCGAGTCATCGGCCTGGCCCTGGCTGTAGGTCCAGCCGGTCGAGAACTGGTTGACCAGGTCGAGGATCAGCGTGTTCGTCGCGGCGGGGCTGGCGAAGTAGTCGACCTCGGCCTGCTGCATGACGGGCACGAGGGCCTTCAGGCACGGGGCCATCTTCGTCAGGTCTGCGGAGCGAACCGATACGGCCGCGGCGTAGATCGGGTAGCCCGCGTCGTTGATGAGGCTGTACGCGACCGGCTTGTCCCAGGCCTTGATCTCGTTCTCGTAGGAGTACGGCTCGGCGCTGGCGAAGCCCTGCTGGGCGTCCTTGCCGCCGGAGGCGATGAAGTTGGCCGGGGTTCCGTCATAGCTGCCGTCGGTCTGGGCGGCGGGGATGATGTTGGCCGACTTGAGGTACTCCATGTACGCCGCTCCGCCGAAGTAGCGAACGACGGCACCGGTCTTGCCGAGGTCGGCGATCGTCTTGACGTTCGGGTACGTGGCGGGGTCCCACATGATCATCTGCGGGTTGATGTCCAGGGGCGCGAAGACGCCCGTGGTCGGCATCTTCGCAGAGAGCTGGATGGCCTCATCCGTGTTTGCGTAGCCCAGGGTGATGCTGGGGTCCGTGTAGAGCTGCGAGGTGACGGTCTGGAAGCCGATCGCCGGGCCGCCCGAGCGAACCTCGAGGTTGACACCGGTGGGCTTGCCGCCCGCATAGAGGGCGCCGGAGACGCTCTTCTTGCCGGCGTTCACGACCGGGTTCGGGCCGAGCATCTGGTACAGGTGACCGTGCTCGCTCTCCGGGTTCCAGTCGGTCTGGATGGTGATGGTCGCCGGGCAGCCGGCGGCCGCGAGGTCGACGGCGCCCGCACCCGTGCCTGCTGCGGCACTGGCGACGGGGGCGGTTGTGGTGGTGCTGCAGGCCGAGAGGGCCAGGGCGGTGAGGCCGATGACGCCGATGGTCAGAATCGACCGGGGGACGCTGATGCGCATTGATTCTCCTTGGTGTGCCCGAAAGGGGGAAACGGGGTTCTTCGTGCTGTGATTCAGATAATGCCGTGTGTACGTTACAGCCGTGTTTCAGGTAGTGCTGTGGGTCAGATTGGAATAGGGGCGGCTATTTGCCGGAGTCGTACCACTTGCCGACGGCGCGATTGCCGAGCCAGCCGAAGACGACGAAGATCAGCACACCGAACACCGAGGCGGTGATGATGGCGGCGAAGAGCTCGGGCCCCTGCACGCGCGACTGATAGTTGCTGATCAGGCTTCCGATGCCGGGGTCGCCGCGTCGGAAGAAGAAGTCGCCGACGATGGCTCCCACGACGGCGAGACCGGCGGAGATGCGGATGCCGGCGAAGATCGCGGGCAGGGCGGCGGGGAACTCGAGCTTGGTGAGAACTGTCCAGCGGTTGGCCTTCTGCAACTGGAACAGCTCGCGCTGGCCCTTCTCGACCGACTGCAGGCCGAACAGGGTGTTCGACACGATCGGGAAGAGTGCGATCATCACGCAGACAATGACCCGGGCCGGGAAGTCGAACCCGAACCAGAAGCCGATCAAGGGCACCAGGGCGAGAATCGGGATGCACTGCAGGATGACGGCGTAGGGGAAGAGCGAGCGCTCGATCCAGCGCGCCTGGCTCATTCCGACCGCCCAGATCACGCCGATGATCATCGCGATGCCGAGCCCGGTCAGTGCCACGCCCGCAGACCGGGCGAGGGCGACGAGGATGTCGCTCAGGGTTGCCGGCTTGAAGAATGCCTCGGTGAAGATGGTGTGAGGCGGCGGCAGCAGGAAGGCGACGGAGGGGTCGAGGACGACGTAGCTGATGAAGTACCAGACGGCGAGGATGCCGAGGAACACGAGCACGGGCGGAACCCAGCGGGGCAGGCCCCGGCTGCGGCGACGCGTGCTCGATCTGGCCGCGGTCGCGGCTACGGGAGTCTCTAGGGTGCGTGTCATGAGTGTCCCTCTCGAAGGGCGAGCGAGACCTCGCCGGCCAGGGCGGCGAACTCCGGCGTGAAGCGGATCTCGGGATCGCGGGGGTAGGCGAAGGGCACGTCGAAGGTCTCGACGATGTTGCCGGGCCGACCGCTCATCACGACGACCTTGGTCGACAGGTAGACCGCCTCGGACACGGAATGGGTGATGAAGAGCCCGGCGAACTGTTGCTCGGTGAATAGCTTGATCAGCTCGTCGTTCAGGCGCTCGCGGGTGATCTCGTCGAGCGCGCCGAAGGGCTCGTCGAAGAGGAACAGCTCCGGGTCGAGCGTGAGCGAACGGGCGAGGGAGGCGCGCATCTTCATTCCGCCCGAGAGTGTCTTGGGAAGCTGCTTCTCGAAGCCCGAAAGTCCCACGAGCTCGATGGCCCGGGCGGCCTCGGCCTGGCGCTTCGCCTTCTTGATGCCGTTCAGCTCGGCCAACAGCTCGACGTTCTGCTGAACTGTGCGCCACGGCAGCAGGGTCGCATCCTGGAACACGTAGCCGATGCGGTTCGTGCCGACGGTGACGGTGCCCTCGGTTGCGGAGGTCAGCCCCGAGGCGATGCGCAGGAGGGTCGACTTGCCGCAGCCGGACGGGCCGACCACGGTGACGAACTCGCCGCGCTTCACGCTGAGATCGACGCCGGACAGGGCCGTCACGCCGTTGGGGAACGTCATGGCGACGTCTGAGAAATTGAGCAGCTCGGTCGTCGCGGTGTCTACGGGGCTATCGGAAAGGAGCGTCATTGGGCTGGTCACCTCGATTCAAGTTGCGGTTGGCGGGAAGAGACAGGGGCCATCTCGTGCGTGGTCCTGCTGTGGGCGATCAGGCGCCCCCGGTGGAAGACGTAGCGATCGGCGGGGGCGTTCGCCACGACATCGGCGAGGTTTGTGCCCCGAACGGCGAGCAGTTCGGCCTTGGCCCCGACGATGACCCCGGCGAGCGGAAGGTTCATCACGTCGCGGGCGCCGGAGCTCACGGCGTCATACGCCTCGGTGACGGTGAGGTGACCCGCGGTGACGAGCAGCGATGCCGTTTCCAGCGCATCGCTTCGGCCCACGGGGTTGAAGGGATCCCGGACATTGTCTGCCCCGGCGGCAAGCCGCACCCCCGCATCCAGCAGCCGTCTCGTGGCCGTGATTCCGCGGGGCGTGGCGACCGGATGCTCCCAGCCCTGCAGGTACAGGTTGGTGATCGGCAGGGTCACGATGCCGATGTCGCTAGCCAGCACCTCGGTGATGACGGCATCGAGCTCGTCGAGCGCGAGGGTGCCGAGGCGCACGCAGTGCCCGGCGGTCACGGGCATGCTCTCGGGCCAGTCGCGAACGGTGAGGGCCATCTCGGTGAGCGTCACGTCGCCGAACAGGTTCTCGTCGGTGTGGATGTCCACCCCGATGCCTCGGGAGGCGGCGAGGGCCAGCAGTCGCTGCAGGTCGGCGCTCGCGTCGTCACCGATGTGGGGGGCGCCGCCGACCAGGTCGACACCCAGGTCAAGGGCCGCCTCGATATCCGACGTGGGGATGCCGGGGCCGGCCAGGGCCGCCAACTCGATGTCGATGAGCTCCGAGAGTTCCGCACGAACCTGAATGAGGGCCTCGACGCCCCGGAGCGGATCGTCGCCCGAAAGGACATCGACGTGACAGCGAACGGCCGTGGTGCCGTTCTGCACGAGGAGGAGCGCTGCGGCGCGGGCGCGGTCGGCGATCGACTCGATCGTCATCACCGCGGAGTAGTCGCGCCACGACGCGATCGCGAGATCGAGATCGCCCATCGGGGGGTTGATCAGGTCGAAGGACAGCGCCTTGTCCAGGTGCGCATGCGGTTCTGCGGGGGCGGTCAGCAGAACGTATCCGGTGAGATCGATTGTCTCGGAGGCAGATCGGGCAGCCGATGTCCCTGCCGGCCGGATGGCTGCGACGGTGTCGCCGAGAAGCTCCACGTCGCAGCGGGAACCGTCGGGCAGCGTCGCATTTGCCAGCAGCGAGACGGTTCTCGGCAAAACACTCAATGGGACGTCCTCAGCAAAAGTCAGACCGGTATTGGCCCGCATGCACAGATCATCGCGACATCGAGCTGATGAATACATTTCGAGCAAGAGCCGCATCCCAATCGGATCGGCCACTGTCGCGCGCCCCGGTGACGGGGGCGCGTGTGTTACGGCAACGCACTAGGCATATTACCGAAACTTTTACGCGCTATCTGCCAGAGTCCCGCAAGCCCCTGCTTCGGGACGCCAGCAGGCGGCGGAGCGAGTCTGCAATCTCGTGATCATCTGCCTCGACGAGCACGTAGTCCCTCACGACGACCCGGCCGGCGACGACGACGTGTCGGGGTCGCCGGCCGGGATTCGCCCAGAGCAGTCCGGCGATCGGGTCGGCCACGCCGGCATCCGCGACCCCGGAGACGTCCCACACGCAGGCATCGCCCGCGGCGCCCGGTCGCAGGTGGCCGAGTTCGTTTCGGCCGAGCCCCCGGGCCGAACCCTCGGTGGCCATGCCGATCACCTCGCGAGCGGCGAGCGGGCGCCCGACGAGGGGGGCCACCTGCATCGCGAGGCGGGCGTCGGCCAGCAGATGACCGGCGTCGTTGCTTCCGCCGCCGCTGGTGCCGAGACCGACGGCGAGGCCTGCGGTGAGAAGCTCGGCGACCGGTGCGATGCCCCAGCCCATCGGCAGGTCACAGCCGGGGGCATGTGTTGCGGATACCCCGGCCCGGGCGAGGCGGCTGATCTCATCCGGGGTCACGGCGCAGAGGTGGGCCAGGGTGACATCCGGCGCGAGCCAGCCCCAGTCCTCGAGCAGGTCCAGCGGTCGCCGACCGTAGCGTTCGAGTGCGATCGCGACGTCGACCTGCTCGTTGGCCTGGGTTCGGCGGCGCAGGCCGTGCCGCTCGGCGACCTCCGCCAGGAGCCGGAAGGTCATCTCGCTGTCGCTGTGCACTCCCGCGGGCCCCACCGCGAGCTGCAGCATCCCGTCCGCGGAGATCCCGCCGTGGATCTCGCCCAGCAGGGCGGCGACGATGTTCTCGGCGGAGGCGGCGGCCGACTCCGGATCGTCCCGGGCGCTGCCGCGAACGAACACCAGCCGGCCGCCGAGCTGACGGGCCGCCTGGGCGGTCGCGGCGGCGATGCCGACGTCGTCGCAGCCCTCGGGCCAGGTCAGGTGATGATCCGCGACCGTGGTCACGCCGCTGAGCAGGCCCTCGGCCACCCCGACCAGGGCCGAGGCGTGGGTGAGCTCCGGGTCTATGCCGGTCTCGGCATACGCGGTGGCCATCGTCGGCAGCCAGTCCCGCATGGGCACGCCACGGGTGCCCGGCAGGGTGCGAAAAGCGCTCTGCAGCAGGTGGTGATGGGCGTTCACGAGCCCGGGGGTCACGACGCAGCCCGTCGCATCCAGCACCTCCAGGGTGTGCGCACCCAGGTCAGTGGCGGCGGGATGTAGAACGACGCGGCCGTCGAGAACAGCGAGGTCCCGATCGGTCTCGGTGCTGGAATCAACGAAGGTGCGGAGGGCGCCGCGAATCTGGAGCATGCTCCTGTTTAGCACCTCAGGCGCGCTGGGCCAGGCGCCAAACGCGATCGCGTGACATCGGAAGCTCGTGCGGTCGCCGGCCGATCGCCGCACGAACCGCATTGGCCAGTGCCGGGGCGACGGGGTTGTAGGGCGACTCGCTCATCGACTTGGCGCCGAACGGGCCGAGTTCGTCGGCCGTGTCGGCGAAGTAGACCTCCGTCACGGGCAGGTCGCTGAGCGACGGCACGTGGTAGTTGCGCAGCACGCTCGTCGTCACGGTGCCGTCGCCGTCGAGGATCATCTCCTCGAACAGCGACGTGCCGATGGCCTGGGCCACGCCGCCCTCGACCTGGCCGCGGCACTGCTCCGGGTTCAGGACGAAGCCCGCATCGGCCGCCTGGACCGACTGCAGGATGCGCACCTCGCCCGTTGCCCGATTGACCGCGACCCGGAAGGCGTGCACATTGAACGCGAGCGAGCGCTGGGCGCCGTCGTGCCGACCGATGGCCCGGATACCGTCGGGGCCTGAGATCTCCGCCAGCGTCACGAGTCGCTCCGAGTCAAGCTGGCGCAGCCCGCCATCCTCGAGCGTCCAGGACTCGGGCGCCGTGCCCGTTGACTCGGCGGCGGCTGCCGTCAGGAGCACCGCGAGCCTCTGGGCGGCGATGAGCACTGCCTTGCCGGCAACGACTGTGCCCGCCGAGCCGAAGGCGCCCGTGTCATAGCCGCTGGCATCCGTGTCCGACTGCAGCACGATGATCCTGTCCGGCGTCGTATTCAGCGCCGTCGCGGCGATCTGGGTGTGCACCGTGGTCGTGCCGTTGCCGAACTCCGAGGTGCCGACCCGCACGGTGTAGTCGCCGGCCGGGTTCGCCGTCACGGAGGCCTCGGAGAAGTGTCCCCGGGGCGGGATGGTCGCGATCATGGCGCTGGCCATTCCCGTACCGACGCTCCACTCGGGGCCCGTCGGTAGGGCAGCGCCGTTGCCACGGGCAAGCGCCGCCTCGGCCAGGTCGAGGCACTGGTCGAGGCCGTAGCTGCCGAAGACCAGGTCAGAGCCCTCGACATGGGTGACGACGAGGTCGTCTCCCGGCCGCACCGAGTTCAGTCGGCGAAGGTCGAACGGGTTCATGCCGAGGGTTACCGCGAGCTCGTCCAGCGCGCTCTCGATGCCGAACATCACCTGGCCGAGGCCGTACCCGCGGAAGGCGCCGGAGGGCAGGTTGTTCGTATAGACGCTCTGGGCATCCACCCGCTTGTTCGCCACGTTGTACAGGCTCACCGATTCGGAGCAGCCGTGGAACATCACGCCGGGCGCGTGATTGCCGTAGGCGCCGGTATCGGCAAGCACGCGGAGCTTCAGCGCGGTCAGGCGCCCCTCGCCGGTCGCCCCGAGGGTGACCTCGACCTCCATCGGGTGCCGTGTCGGGGCGAGGGTGAACTCGTCGCTGCGACTGAACTCGTACTGCACCGGGCGACCCGTTGCCAGGACGGCCAGGCTGACGACATCCTCGGTCAGGATCTCCTGCTTGCCGCCGAAACCGCCGCCGACGCGGGCCGTGAAGACGCGCACGGCCGAGGGCTCGCGATCGAAGAGGCGGCAGATCTCCTTCTGCACGAGGAAGGGCACCTGCGAGCTGGTGCGCAGCACGAGACGGTCGTCCTCGTCGATCCAGCCGATCGAGGCATGGGTCTCGAGGTGCATCTGCGAGACCCGCTGGGTCCGCCAGACGCCGGTGACCACGTGCTCGGCCATGGCCAGGGCGGCCTCGACGTCGCCGTATTCGCCGTGCAGCTCGGCGACGAGGTTCGTGGCAGGATCGGCGATCCTGCTCGTGGTGCCGTTCTTGTCCCCGTGGATCTGCGGGGCGCCGGCGGCCAGCGCCTCGTGCGGGTCGAAGACGGCGGGGAGCACCTCGTAGGCGACCTCGATCAGGCGGCAGGCGGCCTCGGCGATCGCCACTGTGTCGGCCACGACGGCAGCGACGCGCTGGCCGCGGAACCGAACGACGCTGTCGAAGATCAGCGTGTCGTCGGGATCGTCCAGCCGGCTCTCGTGCCGGGCGGAGGAGAACAGGGTGCCGGGGGAGTCCTCGTGGTTCAGTACCGCGTGCACCCCGGGCAGTGCCCGGGCCGCGGCCGTGTCCATCGCCGTGATGCGGGCGTGCGCGTGCGGGCTCCCAAGGACCGCGAGATGGGTGAGGCCGGCGATCGCGACGTCGAGCGTGTACGGCTCCTGGCCGCTGACGACACGGGCCGCGGCAGGGGCGCCGACGCTTGTGCCGACGCTCGTGCCGACGCCTGTGGCCGCACTCGTTCCCGCGCTTCGCGGTGCGGCGCAGGGGGCCTCGCAGCGCGCGACGTTGCACCTGCCGCGGATGGCGTCCTCGATCGCGCGGTAGCCCGTGCAGCGGCAGAGGTTTCCCTTGAGCAGCCGGGGCAGGTCGTCGAGGTCGTCGTCGGTGAGCGTCGAGGCCGTCACGACCATGCCGGGGGTGCAGAACCCGCACTGGAATGCGCCGGCGGCAACGAACTGCTCCTGGATCGGGGCCAGGCTTCCCGGGGTGCCGAGACCCTCGGCGGTCGTGACTTCAGAGCCCTCCGCGCGAAACGCAGGGTAGATGCAGGAGTGCACGGGGGTGCCGTCCACGAGCACTGTGCAAGCCCCGCAGTCGCCCGAGTCGCAGCCCTTCTTGACCGCGAAGTGATCGGCCTCGTGCAGCATCGAGCGCAGGCTCTGACCGGGGGCGTCCTCGGCGGAGAAGTCCTCGCCGTTCAGCATCATTCTCATCGGGCGTCTCCCTGGGTCTCTCCCGATCGCCGAGCCGAAAGCTCTTGGCGGATCTCCTCGCCGAGCACGCCGCTGACCGCCCGCCGCCAGTCGGCTGAGCCGTGCGCATCCGTGAACCAGCAGTCGATCGCGGCGATCTCGGCGAAAAGGGTCTCGGCTGAGGGCAGTGCGGCGTAGCGCAGCTGCACGGGGCGCACGGTGCCCGCGGTGACGGTGAGGACGAACGCGCCGCCGGCGTCGAGGCGGCCCACGAGAACGGCGCCGCTGCGGCCAAGCGCAGAGAGGGCGATCTTGCGAAATGCCGTCTCGGCGAGAAGGGAGCTGCGCGGCACGGTGATCGAGCGCAGAACGGCCCCGAGGCCGAGGGCGTTCGTCTTGTTCCCGGTGATGAACTCGGCCACGGGCATCCGCGTGTCTGTGCCGTCGGCCTCCCAGACCAGCACCCGGGCGTCGAGGCCGGCCAGAAGAGATGTCATCGGTCCCGCCGGCAGCGCCGTGGCGAGGTTGCCGCCGACCGTGGCCACATTCCAGACCTTGAATGACCCGTACAGGGCGGTGCAGCATTCGAAGAAGAGCGGATGCGCGGCCCAGGGCCCGCCCTCGGCCTGCGCCGGGTTCGCCATGGCGCTCAGCTCGCTGAGCGTGCAGGTTGCCCCGATCGTGAGGCCCTCCGGGCTGATCTCAAGCGCGGCCCAGCCCAGGGGCAGCAGATCGACGAGGGTGTCGATGCCGATGTTCTGCTCCGAGTAGATCCACGAGCCACCGGCCAGCGGCAGGGCGGCGGGGGAGAGCAGGGCCGTCAGGTCGGCGCGGCGTCTCGCCGGGATGATCCTCGTTACGGTGTTCTGATCCATCGCTTATTCGTCCCCTCTGGGCAGTTCTGTGAAGACCCCCGTGACACTCGAGTAAACAGCATCGCGGCTGGGTATTCAGCCCAGCGCGGCGACCCATTCGGTGCTGCCGTCCGAAAAGCCCTGTTCCTTCCAGATGGGCACGCGCTCCTTGATGGCGTCGACCAGTTCGGCGCAGGCCGCGAATGCCTCCCGGCGGTGCGCGGATGCCACGGCGCAGGCGAGGGCGACATCGCCGATTCCGAGCTCGCCGATGCGGTGGGCGGCAGCGATGCGAACGAGCGGATGCGCAGCCGCGATTTCGCGGGCGACCTCCATGATCACGGTGCCGGCCGACGGATGCGCGGTGTAGGCGAGGCGGCTGACCCCGCGTCCCTCGTCGTGATCGCGCACGATGCCCTCGAACGTCACGAGCGCGCCCGCGTGGCTGCTTTCAACGGCGTCGGAGCAGGCGGCGAGGGAGATCTCCTCGGCGGTCACGGTGGCAAAGGCGACGCCGATGCTTGCCGCTTCGGGTGTGGGATCAGGCGTCATGATCGCTGCCCTTCATCTGGTCGATAGAGTGCTCGAGAATCTCATCCAGCAGGCCGAGGCCGTCTCTGACCCCGCCGGGGGAGCCGGGCAGGTTGATCACGAGCGTGCGGCCGGCGATTCCGGCGAGGCCGCGGCTGAGGATGGCGCGGGGCGTTTTGGCCGCTCCCCGGCGACGCAGCTCCTCCATGATGCCCGGGATCTCCGCATCCAGGAGCGGACGGGTCATCTCGGGCGTCTTGTCGGTGGGGCTTATGCCGGTGCCGCCGGTGGTGATGATCAGGTCGGGGTTCGATTCAAGCGCCGTCGCGAGGCCGAGAGCGACGTCGGCGCCGTCGGCCACGACGAGCCGGGGGTGCAGGTCCCAGCCGCGTGCTGAAAGCCACGCCTCGATCTCCGGGCCGGTGAGGTCGTCGTACACGCCGGACGCCGCTCGCGTCGAGGCCACGATCACCCGCGCGGAGCTCACTCCCTCACCCAGTCGCCCGACTTGCCGCCGCTTTTGGCCAGGACGCGGATGCCCGTGATCTCCGCGTGCTTGTCGACGGCCTTGATCATGTCGTACAGGGCGAGGGCGGCGACCGAGACCGCGGTCAGGGCCTCCATCTCGACCCCGGTGACCCCGGTCGTCTTGACGGTGGCGCTGATCAGCACGCGGTCCTCGAGGGGCTCGAAGTCGACCGTGGCACCCGAGAGCGGCAGCGGGTGACAGAGCGGGATGAGGCTGGAGGTCTGCTTTGCCGCCATGATTCCCGCCACCCTGGCGACGGCCAGTGCCTCGCCCTTGGGCAGCTTGCCGGCCACGAGCAGTTCAACGACGTCCGGCCGAGTGATCACGGTCGCTGTCGCGGTGGCCTGCCGCTTGGTCGGGGCCTTGTCGGTGACGTCGACCATCAGCACGGCGCCGTCGGCCCGCACGTGGGTGAGGCCGGTCGTTGCGTCGCCGGTGTTCTCGTGGCCCAGGTCACTCATCGATGCTCCAGATCTCGACGTCGTCGCCGGCCTCGACGCGGGTGACCCCGACGGGCAGGTGAACGAGCACGGTTGAGGCCGCATACGAGCTGAGCAGATGGGAGCTGGCGCCGCCCACGAGGTGCACGCTGCCGCCGTCGTCACGGTGCCCCCGGCGAATCTGGTGCTTTCCGGCCAGGGAGTCCACGGCCTCGGCAAGCGCGGCCATGGTCTTCGTTCTTTCGAGCGGACGTCCGGTCGCAAGCTCGGCGAGAAGCGGCCGCAGGAACATCTCGAAGGAGATCAGGGCGCTCACCGGGTTGCCCGGAAAGCACACGACGGGAAGTGGCTGGGTTCGACCGCCGAGGGTCACCTCGCCGAGGCCCTGGGGGCCGCCGGGCTGCATCGCGACATGGAGGAATTCTACTCCGATGGGTTCGAGGGCGTCTCGGACGACCTCCCGGGCTCCGGCGCTGGCGCCGCCGATGGTGATGACGACATCTGCCGAGGCCGCCCCCGAGTCGAGGATGTGCAGCAGGTCTGCGGCGTTGTCGGAGTAGCACGGCCAGACGACGGCCGTGCAGCCGACCTCGGTCACCGCGGCCGCGATCATGATGCTGTTCGAGTCGAAGATCTGGCCGCCCACGAGCTCGGAGCCCGGTTCGCGGATCTCATGGCCCGTGGCGATCACGAGCACCTGGGGTCGGCGCCTGACGACCGCGTTGGTGATGCCGACGCCCGCGATCACGCCCAGCTGGGCGGGCCCCAAGACGGTGCCGGCGCGAAGCAGTACCTCGCCCATGCTGACGTCGCTGCCCCGGGCCCTGAGGGAGCTGCCGGGCTCGACCGGGCTGATGAACGAGACGCTCAGCTCGCCGGAGACCTCGCGCGCCGTCACGGGATGAAAGTGCGCGGGCAGGCACTGCTCGATGGGGACGACGGCATCGGCGCCGTCGGGAATCGGGGCGCCGGTCATGATCGGGGCGGCCCAGCCCACGGGCAGGGCGCGCTCGCGGTCGCCCGCGTTGATGGGGTGCGTGACCGGGCGCGCCACGGGGGCGTTCTCGCTCGCGTCCGCCAGCTCTGAGCTCCGCACGGCGTAGCCATCCATCTGGGAGTTCGTGAACCGCGGCAGATCGATCGGGGCGAGGATGTCCTGGGCCAGGATCCGGCCGCGGAAGCTCGCGGGCTCAGCGATCAGCTTGGCTGGGGAAACCGTGAGCCGTTCGACGCCGAGGCGATCGGAGAGCGGCTCCAACAGCATGCGGACGGCGTCTTGGTGGGTCTCAACTGATCGAGTGGTCACGATCATATTCTTGCCTACCTCGTGCCGTGAGACTGCCTAACGAGGCCAGCCGTCACTGCTCAACCGGTCATATACCCGCATCAGCGGTAGTAATGTTCACTTCATGACGCAAATACGGATACGCGAGGCGGCGCTCTTTCTCGGGGTAAGCGATGACACCCTTCGGCGCTGGATCGACGCGGGCCAGCTTCCGGCCCGCCTCGACGAGAGCGGAAGGAAGGTCGTCGAGGGAATCGACCTCGCGCGTCTCGCCAAGGAACAGGCCGCGGCCCCCGACGACCCGTCGGGCATGGCATCGTCGGCGCGAAACCGCTTCGTCGGCCTCGTCACGAAGGTCACGAGCGACCTGGTGATGAGCCAGGTCGAAATCCAGTGCGGTCCGCACCGGGTCGTCTCGCTGATGAGCACCGAGGCCGTGAACGATCTCGGCCTCGTGCCCGGGTCGATCGCGGTTGCCGTGGTCAAGAGCACCAATGTCCTCGTGGAGACCCCGAGGATCACGTCGTGAAGACCTTCCGCATGGCCGCGGTGGCCCTCGCCGCGGCACTCCTGCTGTCAGGCTGCGCGGCGACACCGGCGACACCGGCGACGGCGACACCGGCAGCGCCGGCGGCCCGTACCCTGACCGTCTTCGCCGCGGCATCGTTGAAGGGCACCTTCACAGAACTGGCGACCGAGTTCGAGCACGCCAACCCCGGCGTCACCGTGGCCCTGAACTTCGCGGGCTCGGCCGATCTGGTCAGCCAGCTCACCGAGGGTGCCCCGGCCGATGTCTTCGCGGCGGCCGACACCAAGACCATGGCCAAGATCACCGACGGGTCCCTCGCGACGGGAACCCCGGTGCTCTTCGCCAGCAATACCCTCGAGATCGCTGTTCCGCCGGGAAACCCCGCCGGGGTCGCCTCGTTCCAGGACCTGGCCAAGCCCGGGCTGAAACTCGTCATCTGCGCCGCCGCGGTTCCCTGTGGCGCAGCGACCGCCGCGATCGAAGCGAGCACGGGCGTCACTTTGGCGCCGGTCAGCGAGGAAAACGCCGTTTCGGGCGTGCTCGGCAAAGTCTCCACAGGGGAGGCGGATGCGGGCCTCGTCTATGTCACGGACATCTATAGCGCCGGCTCGAGGATCGCGGGCGTCACCTTTCCCGAGTCGGCGAAGGCCGTGAACCACTACCCCATCGCCGCCCTCAGTGCGGCGAGCCAGCCTGAGCTCGCCGCGGCATTCATCGCGCTCGTCACAGGCGCTACCGGCCGAGGCGTTCTGGCGGCAGCCGGGTTCGGTACCCCCTAATGACCGCGCGATCGGTCTTTCGTACGGGCGGGGTCCCCGTGTGGGTCCTTATCGTGGCGGCCCTCGGGGCCCTCACTATCCTTGTGCCGATCGCGTCGCTGGCCACGAGGGTGGACTGGCCGAGATTCGGCGCCCTCATCACCTCGGAGTCGGCCCTCGCGGCCCTCGGGCTGAGCCTGCGAACCTCGCTGGCTGCGACCGCGACCTGCATCGTGCTCGGGGTACCGCTCGCGCTCGTGCTTGCGCGCAGCCGCTTCCCGGGCCAGGGCATCCTGCGTGCGCTCGTGCTGCTGCCCCTGGTGCTGCCGCCGGTCGTCGGCGGCATCGCGCTGCTGTCCGCTTTCGGGCGTCGAGGCGTGTTCGGCGCCCCGTTGGAGGCCGCGGGCATCACGATCGCCTTCTCCACGGTCGCTGTCGTACTGGCCCAGACCTTCGTCGCCCTCCCGTTCCTCGTCCTGAGCCTGGAGAGCGCGCTGCGCGCGGCCGGCAGTCGGTACGAGTCGGTCGCCTCGACCCTGGGGGCGTCGCCCACGACGGTACTGAGGAGGGTGACGCTGCCGCTCATCCTGCCCGGGCTGATCACGGGCGCGGTACTCGCCTTCGCACGGGCCCTCGGCGAGTTCGGGGCGACCCTCACGTTCGCCGGCAGCCTGCAGGGCGTCACCCGCACCCTGCCGCTGGAGGTCTACCTGCAGCGCGAATCCGACCCGGATGCGGCCGTCGCGCTCTCCCTCGTGCTCGTGGCTGTCGCCGTCGTCGTGATGCTCGCGACAGGTGGGCGCGCGATCCCCGCGATGTCACGGTCGGCACAGGCGTCGCGGCCGGCATCGGCGGGGGTGCAGAAGTGAGCGCCGTCTCCCTGGACGTCGCCGCGGCGAGGGCCGACCGGGGCATAGACCTCAAATTCTCTGTAGCGCCCGGGGAGACGCTCGCGGTTCTCGGGCCGAACGGTGCCGGCAAGTCGACCCTGCTCGAGATCGTGGCCGGGCTGCTTCGGCCGGATTCCGGGCACGTGGGCCTGGGGGGACGCACGCTGGTCGAGGCCGGCCCCGGGCTGCCGGCCCGCTTCGTTCCCGCGCACTCTCGGGGCGTTGCCCTCCTGGCCCAGGACGCCCTGTTGTTCCCGCACCTGAGCGTGCTCGAGAACGTCGCCTTCGGGCCGCGGAGCGCCGGCACCGATCGCGCCGAGTCCCGGCGGCTGGCGGCCGGCTGGCTCGCGCAGGTCGAGGCGACCGACCTGGCGCATCGGCGGCCATCGGAGCTGTCCGGCGGACAGGCCCAGCGCGTCGCCGTCGCGAGGGCCCTTGCGGCCGAACCGGCGCTGCTGCTCTTGGATGAGCCGTTCGCGTCTCTCGACGCGAGCGTCGTTCCCGTTATGCGGGCACTTCTCAGCCGGGTGCTCAGCGAGCGAACGGTTCTCCTGGTCACCCACGATCCGCTCGACGCCCTGGCGCTCGCAGACCGCGTGATCGTTATGGATTCGGGCCGAATCGTCGAGGAGGGCCCGGCCCGCGAGGTGTTGTTCCGCCCGCAGTCCGAGTACGCAAAGACGCTGACCTTCGGCCTCCGCGAGCCGCTCTGAGCAAAGATGAGAGTGGCTGCATCCCAAGCGACGTAGGCTGAAAGCATGACCGTCACGCTGGGGATTCCGACCGTACGAACGCACGACTCCGCGAGTCGTACCGCGGACCGGCCGAACGTGCCCGGGCTGCTGGACAAATACAATCGCCTGGCGACCGACCTGCGCATCTCGCTCACCGATCGCTGCAACCTGCGCTGCACCTACTGCATGCCCGCCGAGGGCCTGCCCTTTCTCGCGGGGCCGAAGCTCCTGACCCGCGAGGAGATCCGTCGCCTCGCCCAGATCGCGGTGCGCGACCTCGGTGTGCGGCAGATTCGCTTCACCGGCGGCGAGCCGCTGCTTCGCCGCGACCTCGTCGACATCATCGCCGACTGCGCCGCCCTCGAGCCCCGCCCCGAGATCTCCCTGACGACCAACGCCATCGGCCTCGCGGGCCGGGCCGAGGCCCTTGCCGCCGCGGGCCTGGACCGCGTGAACGTCTCGCTCGACTCGATCTGCCCGGAGACCTTCGCCGTCATCACGCGCCGCCCGTTCCTGAACCGCGTGCTCGAGGGCATCGACGCCTTGGGCGAGCACGGCCTCGTGTCGACCAAGATCAACGCCGTGCTGATGCCCGGCATCAACGACGATCAGGGCGTCGAGCTGCTGGAGTGGGCACTCGCCGGCGGCCACCAGCTTCGCTTCATCGAGCAGATGCCGCTGGATGCGGATCACGTCTGGAGCCGGGACGGCATGATCACCGCCGCCCAGATTCGCGAGAAGCTCGAGGTGCGCTACGTCCTGACCCCGGATGCCGCCCCCCGCGACGGCGCCCCCGCCGAGCTCTACCAGGTCAGGGAGAAGACCGCTGCGGCCGACTCCCCCTCGCTCGGAATCGTCGGCATCATCGCCAGCGTCACCGAGCCGTTCTGTGAGGACTGCCGCCGCACCCGGATCACCGCGGAGGGAGGCGTGCGCAGCTGCCTGTTCTCTCACGACGAGACCGACCTGCTCGGCCTGCTGCGAAGCGACGCCACCGATCTTCAGGTGGCCGACGAGTGGCGGGCCGCGATGTGGGTCAAGCCGTCCGGGCACGGCATCGACGACCCCGACTTCGTGCAGCCGGAGCGCTCCATGAGCGCGATCGGCGGCTGAGGCCGTGCGGGTTCACATTCGTTACTTCGCCGCGGCGAAGGCGGAGACAGGCAAGGCCGAGGAGCACCTCGAGGTGGCTCCGGCCACGACCATTGGCGAGCTGCTGGACGAGCTCGGGCGAGGACCCTCCGCGGTCTTCGCGCGCTGCTCCTTCATCCTGAACGAGGTTGCCACGACCGATCGGTCGACACTGCTCGCCGACGGCGACCGGCTCGACGTTCTGCCGCCCTTCGCCGGCGGCTGATCCTCCCCGCCCGAGCGAGCTCAGTACCGCGGGACGGCCGCATCTATCGTGCGGCTCCAGGCGTCGATTCCGCCTGACATGAAGCGGATGTCGCTCCAGCCGTGCTGGGCCAGGTACTCTCTCGCGCTCGCCGAGCGGGTGTCGTGGTGGCAGTGCAGGATGACACGGGCGTCGTAGGGGATCACCTCGAGCGATGACTCGGCCATCAGCTGCGACATCGGCAGGAGCACGGCGCCGTCGATCGCGGCGACGTCGTGCTCCCACGGCTCGCGGATGTCGACGAGCACGAAGTGTGCCTCACCGTTGTCGCGGGCTGCGAGCAGGTCCCGAACCTCCTCCGGCGTGACGCTGGGCGCATCTGCCCGCTGCGGCGCCACCGCGGGGACATCGGCGGTGACCTGTGCCGGCGCCGGGGTATGGGTGGATTTCGGCCCGAACCGGATCTCCCGCCAGGAGGCATCCACGCCGTCATTGATCAGGAGGCGGCCGAGCAGGATCTCGCCGAAGCCGACGATCAGCTTCACGGTCTCGGTGGCCATGGCGGCCCCGATGCCCTGACAGACGGAGCCGAGCACGCCCGCGATCGCGCACGACTCGCCCTCGGCCGCATCGGGCTCGTCGGCGAACAGGTCCCGGAGGCTCACGCCCGTTTCGATACCGCTGGATGCGGGGGGCGTCGCCCAGAAGAGGGTCACCTGGCCGTCGAAGCGCAGAACCGAGCCCCAGACATAGGGCTTGCCGAGCAGGGCCGCGGCGTCGTGGGCCAGGTATCGGGTCTCGAAGTTGTCGGTTCCGTCGATGATCACGTCGTAGTCCGCCACGAGTGCCAGCACGTTCTCGGCCGTCACGCGCACCACAAGGGGCGTCACGGTGATCAGGGGATTCTGGGCGGTGAGGGCCGCGGCCGCGGCGACCGCCTTGGGCAGTCCGACATCCGCCGTTCTGAAAATGGTCTGGCGCTGAAGGTTCGAGTCCTCGACCGTGTCGGAGTCGACGATGCCGATCGTGCCGACGCCGGCCGCGGCCAGCGAGGTGAGCACGGGGGAGCCGAGTCCGCCGGCGCCCAGCACCAGCACCCGGGCGGCCTTGAGTCGACGTTGGCCCTCGACGCCGATCTGCAGCAGCGAGAGCTGGCGGGCGTAGCGGGTGAGCTCGGCCGGGGTCAGGTCTCTGCCGGGGGAGATGAGTGGTCTGCGAGCCGTATTCATGGGATCCCATCGAGGCGGTAGCGTAGTTCCCTACCGCTGTACCCGCCGGAAAATGACGGGAACGTCCATTTTAGTTCGCAATCCCCGCGGAGTCCTGTGTATCTGAAGAGCCTGACCCTCAAGGGATTCAAATCCTTTGCCCAGCCGACCACGTTCGCGTTCGAGACCGGCGTGACATGCGTGGTGGGCCCCAATGGCTCCGGCAAGAGCAATGTCGTCGACGCGCTCGCCTGGGTGATGGGCGAGCAGGGCGCGAAGACGCTGCGCGGCGGCAAGATGGAAGACGTCATCTTCGCGGGCACGGCCACCAAGGGCCCGCTCGGCCGGGCGGAGGTCATCCTGACCATCGACAACTCCGACGGCGCCCTGCCGATCGAGTACACCGAGGTCACGATCAGCCGCACGCTGTTTCGAAACGGCGGCAGCGAGTACGCGATCAACGGAGAGGGCTGCCGGCTGCTCGATGTGCAGGAGCTCCTGAGCGACTCGGGACTCGGCCGCGAGATGCACGTCATCGTCGGCCAGGGCCAGCTCGATGCCGTTCTGCACGCCACGCCCGAGGGCCGCCGCGGATTCATCGAGGAGGCGGCCGGAATCCTGAAGCACCGCCGCCGCAAGGAGAAGACCCAGCGCAAGCTCGAGGCGATGCAGGCGAATCTGACCCGGCTGAGCGACCTCGCCGGAGAGGTTCGCCGCCAGCTCAAGCCGCTGGGCCGCCAGGCCGAGATCGCCAAGGAGGCAGCCTCCATCGCGGCCATCGTGCGGGACGCCCGAGCGCGGCTCCTGGCCGACGAGGTCGTGGGTCTACGGGAGGCCCTCGCCGGCCACGGCCGCAGTGAGGACGAGCGCCGCACCGAGCGCCTCGTGCTGCAGGAGCGCCTCGACGGCAACCAGATCCGCATCGCCCGCATCGAGGCGGCGTCCTCCGCGGGGGATGCCGTCGACCTCGCCCGGCGCACCAGTTTCGGGCTCGAGAGCGTGCAGGAGCGACTTCGGGGGCTCTTCACCCTCGCCAACCAGCGGCTCGGCATGCTCGGCACCGATGAGCAGAACGTCGCCCAGGACCCGAGCGTCACGCCACAGATGGTGCTGGATGCCCGGGGCGAGGTCGAGCGCCTCCGCGTTGAGATCGCCGAGGCCGAGGCCGCCTGGCAGACGAACCAGGCCGCGACGGCCGCCGCACGCCTCGCGCTGGACGCTGCCGACGAGGAGATCTCGGCCCAGAGCTCCAGGGTCTCCCGGCACGCCCTCGAACGCTCGAAGCTGTTCGGGATTCTCGAGAGCGCCAACTCCCGGCTCGCCGCCGTTCGCGGCGAGGTGCTGCGCCAGGCCAACGCCCTCGAGGGCGCCACCGCCAGGCGCGCTGCGGCGCGGGAGGCCTACGCGCTGTTGACGGCCGAGTCGGAGTCGGTGGAGACCGCCGAGACCGACCTCGACGAGGCATATGAGTTCGCCCAGGCGGAGGTCTTCACCGCCGAGGCCGAGATCGAGCGGCTGCGCGAGGCCCTGCACGCCGCGGAGCGCGAGCGGGATGCCCTGGCTGCAAGGAAGAGCGCACTGACCCTCGCGTTGGATACGAAGGACGGCTCGAGTGACCTCGTCGCGGCCGGCCTGCCCGGCATTCGCGGCCTCGTCGCCGAGCA
>CANFBG010000019.1 GCA_947444785.1 Microbacteriaceae bacterium
AGTGCGTTGTTGTTGCCGAGCCCCGCGGTTGCCCCCGCGACACCGACGACGAGGGCGGCGACGGAGACGATGCCGTCGTTGGCGCCCAGGACACCGGCGCGGAGCCAGTTCAGCTTCTGGGCCGAGCCCGCGAAATGCGGCTCGCTGTCATGCATGTTCGGCGGCATCTCCGCGCTGGATTCTGAGGAGTTCTTGGAGGACATTAGGCAATAGAACCATGCCTGCGATCCCTTTTCCAGCAAGGAAAGGCTCCCCTATCCGGAAAGTCCAATGCCCGGATCAGCCCGTGAAGTGGGCCTGGTCCAGGGCCGACTGGAGCGACATCAGATAGCCCTCGGTCGTGTACGTTCCACCGCTGACGTTCGACACATTGGCCGACTGTGCCGCGAGCACCTCGCCCTTCAGAATCGGGGCGACCTGACGGCTGATCGAGGCCGACTGGCTTCCCCGGTCGGTGAGTTTCAAGGCCGCAACGTCGGTGATCTTGCCACCGGCAATAGTGACCGACACCTGCACGGTTCCATAGGGAGTGTTCGTCAGCGAGCCCGTGAATGTCCCATCCGTGGCACCTGCGGCAGGAGCGGCCGGGGCGGGAGCCGCGGGCACAGGGGCCGCCGGGGCGGGCGCCGCCGTCGGAGTCGCGACCGTGGTCGGCATCGCCGTCGGAACGGGGCTGGGGGTCGCGGAAGGTTTGGCCGCGGCCGACGGCGCAGGCGCCGGCCGGGCGGGGAGCGCCGACGACAGGGTGTTCGCCAGGGACTGCTGTCCCACGTTCCAGCCCACCAGCAGGATCGACCCGGAGGCGACGACTGCGCCAATGGCGGCCCGAACTCTCACGGCGAAACCCTTTCCCTGATGATGCGTGAAGTACGCAGAAGGATCATACGTCTGCATCCATAGTTGACCAGACGATTATGAACGCCTCGTATCGGATAGCTATGAATCTGCCGTGATCTGCGACCGGATTCCCGGCGTGGCATAGACGGCGCCGTCCGGCGTCACCGCAAGCACCTCGGCGCCGTGCGGGCCGGCGAGGTCGGCGAAGGCCGCCGGGCGCCCGTCGCTGGCCGCCAGAATGGCGGTGGCCAGGGCATCCGCCGCGACGATATCGGTGGCCATGACGGTGACCTGGCTGAAGTCGCCGAGGCCGAACGAGCCCGTTCCCGCGCCGTGCAGCCAGATGTGCTGGCCCCGCTCGCTGAAGCCAGACGTTGCGATCGCGCGGTGCTCGCCGAAGAGCTCCACCGAGGTCAGGAGCACATCAGGGTCGAGGGGGTCGGTGATTCCCGTGGTCCACGGCTCGCCGGCGGCATCCACCCCGCCGTAGAGGATGTCACCGCCCGCGTTGACGCTGAAGTTGCGGGCTCCGGCAGCGCGAATCACGGCGCCGACCTGCTCGATCGCCAGGGCCTTGACGACCCCGTTCAGGTCGAGCACGCCGTCGGGGCGGTCCGGGGTGAACGCCCCGCCGGTCTCGTTGCGCCAGCGCACCGCGAGCGCATAGGCGTCACGCAGCTCGTCGCTCGCGGCGGGCAGAGTGAGCGAACCGTCGGCGATGTGGCTGAGCTCGGACTCCGGCCGATACAGGCTGAACCGGGCCTCGAGCTCCTCGAACGCCGCCTTAGCCGCCGCGAGGGCAGCGGGCCACGCGTCATCCGCCAGCTGCACGCCGAGGGACACCATGGTTCCCATCGCGGCGAACCGGTCGTGATGCCACGGGGCGGTCGTCATCAGCCCGTGAAGTTGGCGCTGTCCAGGGCGGCCTGCAGGGACTTCAGATAACCCGAGCTCGTGTAGGTCGCCCCGCCGATGCTGGAGACCTTCGCCGATTGCGCCGACAGCACCTCGTCGCGGAGCATCGGTGCCGCCTGGGCGCTGATCGAGACGGACCGACCGCCCTGATCGGTGAGCTTGAGCGCTTTGACGTCGCTGATCTTGCCGCCCGAAATGACGACGGCGACCTGCACGCTCCCATAGCTGGTGTTCACCGATGACCCGTTGTACGTTCCGTCGGCGGCACCGGCCGGAACCGGGGCGGCCGCGGCAGCCGCAGCGGATGTACCCGAGCTTGCGGCGTCCGTGGCGGGGGCCGTGGCGGGAGCGGCGGCCGCCGCTTGTGTGGCCGCGCCGGCCGAGTTCGCCGAGGTGTCGACCGTGGAGGCCGCCTGCATGTTGGCGAGACCGATGTCCCAGCCGATCATGAGGATGGATCCGGAGGCGACTACCGCGCCGATGGTTGCCCTGACTCTCACCAGTCGAACCTTTCTACGTGAATCTGATGTTCTTTTATTCCATGGTTGCGAGCATCAGCGATCACAAGGTCTGCCCAGCGGCTGGGGCCGCAGACATAGAGGTCGGTGTCCAGAAGGTGTTTCGAATAGGCCCCGAGGCTGAAGCCCTTGCCCACCGCGTCGGCCGACTGCCACGACTCGGTGTGTCGCGGCCTCGGACCCTCATCGAGGAAGACCTGGGCGCCCTTGGCGGTGCAGACGTCGAGCATCTCCTGCCAGAGGTAGGGCGGCTGGTCGCCGGGTCCCCGCAGGATGACCGTCGCCTCGCCGGGCGCGACGCGAGCCTGTTCGATCAGGGCACGCACCGGCGTGACGCCGATGCCGGCCGCGACCAGGAGCATCCGATTCGACGAGCGGGCCGCCTGCGTGAAGATGCCGTAGGGACCCTCGAACCAGACGCGGGTGCCGACCGGCAGGTCGATGAGCGAGCGCGACCCCTTGCCGAGGGCGCGAACCGTCACCCGCAGGGTGTCCTTCGAGGGTGCCGCCGACATCGACAGCGGATGCGCGTGCCACCAGTCGGTTCCGGTCCAGAAGCGCCAGATGAAGAACTGGCCGCCCTGGGCGTTCAGCTCCTCGATGTGCCGGCCCTTCATGATGATCGAGACGACGCCCGGGGCCACCATCTCGACGCGGCTGACGACCAGGCTGTGCCGAACAGAGACGATGACGGGCTCGACGAACCGGTAGCCGATGACCAGGGCGACAACGACGACGTAGAGGGCGATCCAGTAGTAGCGCTGGAACGTGCCATCGGCGAAGAGTCCGCCGACGCTCAGCTGGTGCGGGATGGCGACGAGCACGGCAAAGTAGCTGAGCAGGTGGATCAGGTGCCAGACCTCGTAGGCGAACCGGCGGCGCACCGCGACGAGCGAGGTGACGATCACGACGGTCAGCAGGGCGAGCGCCAGCACGGATAGCCAGATGTCGTTGATCGCCAGCATGTCCATCACCCAGGTGACCGGGTTGCTGCTGGTGCGAATTCCGTAACCGATCGTGAGCAGTGCCGCGTGGGTGAGGATCAGGTAGAAGGCCGGCTTGCCGATCTTGCGATGGGCCGCCATGGCGCGGTCGTGGCCGAAGGTGCGGTCGATGACCGGCACGCGGGCGGCAAGCACGAGCATCAGCAGAATGAGGTTCGTGCCGACGAGGCCTGCGAGGATGCCGAGGCTGGTGAAGATGCTCGCGACATCGCCGAATCCGGGGGCCGAGCCCTCGGCGAGGAACAGCGCGATCACGATGGCGACCGAGGCCCAGCTCAGGATGACCAGCAGGTCTGCGCGGCGCATCCGCTTTCGGTGCGTGACGGCCGGGCGCTCCGGGGCGAGGCGTTGCGGCGCCGCGTTGTGTTGACTCATGACAGCATTCAAGCAATGTCGATTGGCCAAACCCTGTGGTCAACCTATGAACACCCTATGACAGGCAAGGCTTGCCTTCCTCGCGGGAGTACCATCAGGGCCATGCCCTCAGACTTCAGCCTCAAGGCCATGAACAGCGCCCATCGATTCCTGCTCCTGGTGACCGGGGGTCGCGTGGGCTGGCGGGCGATGGGGATGCCCGTACTCGAGCTCACGACCACCGGGCGAAAGAGCGGCGAGAAGCGCTCCACCATGCTGACGGCCCCCGCGATGGATGGCCAGAGCTACGTGATCGTTGCGTCCCGCGGCGGCGACGACCGGCATCCGGCCTGGTTTCTCAACCTCCGTGACGATCCCCACGTCGAGGTCGTGATTCAGGGCGGCCCCAAGCGGCAGATGATTGCCCGCATCGCGACGCCCGAGCAGCGCGCGAGGCTGTGGCCCGAGATCGCCAAGCGGTACCCGAACTATGCGGGATACCAGACGAAGACCGAGCGCGAGATTCCCCTCGTTCTGCTCGACGCCGTCGAGGCCCCGGGCACCTAGGGGCTTGGCGCGGCGTCAGTCTCGTCGGCGGGGTCCCAGCGCTTGGCCGACGACGATTCGATGATCGACAGCAGCACCTCCCGGAAGCGCTCGGCCTCCTGAATCTGGGGCATGAGGTCCCGCTCGAGCGTGCGCGCAGAGCGCCAGGTCTCCTGACCGGCAGACGTGATCGTGACGACCTGCCGACGGCGGTCCCGCTCGTCGGGCTCGCGCGTGATCAGCTCTTCGCGCTCGAGGCGCTCGAGGGTTCGGGAGATGGTCTGGTTCTCAACTCGGGCGTGCTTGGCCAGGGCGGTCTGGTTCATCGGGCCGGCCTGCAGGAGGTGCAGCACGATGAGCCCCGCGTGGGTCAGCCCCAGTCGATCGAGCGCGTCGACCCACGCGTGCTCGACCATGCGCGAGGCCGTTGCCAGCAACCGCCCGGTGGGCCAGGTCCCCATGTCTCCGACGACTCCGACGCGCGGCGCGCCCTCGGGGGTCGCGGCGTCGGTCATTTCTCCAATGTACGTCACCCTGAATTAGTAAGCTGGCTTAGGTTTTCAACCGTTCGAAGAAGTTTCCGGCACTGAAGGTGTAGGCGCACATATGGCAAGCAACCGAACTCGCTGGCTGGGACTGATTTTCATCAGCCTCTCGGTCGCCATCGTGATCGTGGATTCCACGATTGTGAATGTCTCGATTCCCTCGATCATCAACGATCTCGGCATCAACTCCACCCAGGTGCAGTGGGTGCAGGAGGCCTACACCCTCGTCTTCGCGGCGACTCTGCTGGTCTTCGGAACGCTGGCCGACCGCTACGGGCGCCGGCGCATCCTTCTATTGGGAGTCATCGTCTTCACCCTCGCGAGCGTGCTTGCCGCGTTCTCGCAGTCGGGCAATCTGCTGATCGGCGCCCGCGTGCTGCAGGGCCTCGGCGGGGCGATGGTGCTGCCGACGACCCTCTCGATCATCAACGCGACCTTCCGCGGCAAGGACCGGGCGATCGCGTTCGCCGTCTGGGGCTCGACCATCGGCGGCATGGTCGCCGTCGGACCCCTGCTCGGCGGCTGGCTGACCACGTACTACTCGTGGCGCTGGGCGTTCGGCATCAACGTGCCGATCGGCATCATCATCGTCGTGGGCGTGCTCATCTTCGTGCGGGCATCCAAGGCCGAGGGCGAGGTGCAGCGGGTCGACGTCGTGGGCGCAATCCTCTCGATCATCGCGAGCGCCACTCTGGTCTACGGGCTCATCGAGGGGCGCACCTACGGCTGGTGGCTGACGAACAAGGCGCCGCAGCTCGGCGACTGGACGTGGCCCTTCGAGCTCTCGATCATCCCGATCGCCTTCGCCGTCACGATCATCTCCGGCACCCTCTTCGTCGTCTGGGGCCGCCGCCGTCAGCGCCAGGGCAAGAGCACCATGCTCGCGTTCGCCCTCTTCGCGATCCCCTCGTTTAGAAACGGCAACATCGCCGCCATGATCGTCAGCCTCGGCGAGTTCGGCATCATCCTGTCGCTGCCGATCTGGCTGCAGTTCGTGCTCGGCTACGACGCCCTGCAGACCGGCCTCATCCTCGTCGCCCTGGCGCTCGGCTCGTTCGTCGCCAGCGGGTTCGCGGGTGCATTCGGCAACAAGGTCGCGCCGGTGAACATCGTGCGCGTGGGCCTGCTCGCCGAGATCGCGGGCGTCATCGGCATCGGCGCCGTCGTGGCACCCGACGCCAGCTGGGGCCCGCTGGTTCCCTTCCTCTTCGTCTACGGCTTCGGCGTCGGGCTCGCGACCGCGCAGCTCACCGGCGTCGTACTGAAGGATGTCCCGATCGACCAGAGCGGATCCGGTTCAGGCACGCAGTCCACGGCCCGCCAGATCGGCTCGGCGCTCGGCATCGCGATTCTCGGAACGGTGCTCTTCACGACCGCCGGCGCCCAGCTCGATTCCCGCCTCGCAGACCGGGGTGTTCCCGAGGCCCAGCGCACCCAGATCACGACCGCGGTCGTCGACTCGGCCGGCGCCGCCATCATCGGCCTGGAGAAGAACCCCGCCACCGCCGACGCCGCAACGGATGCCAAGGCCGCCTTCTCCGAGGGCACCCGGTACGCAGCCTTCGCCGCCGCCGGCTTCCTGGCGATCGGCTTCCTGGCCACGCTCTCCCTGGGCAGCGGCCGCATGACCCCTGAGGCCCGCCGCCCCGAAGATGAGCCTGCCGAGGCGACCCCGGCCGCGGCACCGCCCGGTCCCCCGACCCCGTAGCCCGTATCCCTGCGCCAGGGGGTCCCTGGCCCAAATATTGGCCGCGAGTTGCCGTTTGGTGCGCGAACCCTCAAAGTCTCGCGCACCAGGCGTCAGCTCACGCCCCCGCCGACCCCGGGGGCCCGCTGGCTGCGCGCCAAAAAGCAGCCCGGCACCTGCCGCAACAGTCCGGGCGCATCCGCCGCACCCGCCGCCGAGACGCCCCCGTGACGCAAAACCCCGAGCCGCCGCTCACGAGGATGTAGTTGGTGCGCGAAACCCCGAGGATTCGCGCACCAACTACAACGTCGCGGGCTTCCCGGGGGGTGGAGTGCGGGTGCGGGGCGTGCGGGGCGGGCCCGCGGCCTAGAGGCAGTTGCCGTTGGCGTCGCAGGTCATGCCGGGGGCCGCGTCGGTGACCAGGAGTTGCAGGCGCGGCGCCGGGGCCGATTCGGGCACGAAGCCTTCGGCGAAGCGGTCGGTCGCCGTGAGCAGGGCGTCGCGGATGCCCGGTTCATCGAAGGAGTGCCCCGCATCCGGAATCATGTGGAGCTCGGCCTCGGGCCAGGTGCGGTGCAGGTCCCATGCCGTGACGGCCGGGGTGCAGAGGTCATAGCGGCCCTGAACGATGACGCCCGGAATGTCGGCGAGGATTCCCGCATTGGCGATCAGCTGGCCGTCGTCGAACCAGCCCTGGTGCATGAAGTAGTGATTCTCGATGCGGGCGAACGCCAGCGCGAACGCGGGGGTCGCGAAGACCTCCACGATGTCGGGCCGCGGCAGCAGAGTGATCGAGGAAGCCTCCCAGGTGCTCCACGCCACGGCGGCCGGGCCGTGCACGGCGGGGTCGGGATCGTTCAGCAGCCGATGGTAGGCCGCGATCATGCCGCCGCGCTCGGCCACGGGAACAGGCGCGAGAAAATGCTCCCAGGCCTCAGGCATGATGTCGTTCGCGCCCTTGCCCTCATAGAACCAATCGAGCTCGCTCTTTCGCAGGGTGAAGATGCCGCGCAGCACGATCTCGGTTACCCGCTCGGGGTGCGTCTCGGCGTAGGCAAGGGCGAGGGTCGAACCCCAGGACCCGCCGAGCACCTGCCAGCGGTCGATGCCGAGGTGCTCGCGCAGCAGCTCGATGTCGGCCACGAGGTGCCAGGTCGTGTTCGCCTCCAGGCTGAACTCCGCGTCTCCCGCATTCGGCGTGCTCTTGCCGCAGCCGCGCTGGTCGAGCAGCACGATTCGGTACTTGGCCGGGTCGAAGATTCGGCGGTGATTGCCGTTGGTTCCGCCGCCCGGCCCGCCGTGCAGAAACACGACGGGCTTGCCGAGCGGGTTGCCCGACTCTTCCCAGTACATCGACTGGCCATCGCCGACGTCGAGCATGCCGGAGGAAAACGGTTCGATCTTGGGGTAGAAGTCGCGCATAGAGCTACCGTACGCCCGCGGACTGCGGAGGGGCTGCGGCGACGGCCTGCTAGGCGTCTCGGCGCTTGAGCAGGAGGGCTGCTATCCCGAGGAACAGGGCGACCCAACCGAGCATGATCAGCTGGGCCTGCCAGACCTCGAAGACGCCCAAGTCCCGGTAGAGCTGCCCACCGGCCGTGCTGGGCAGCCAGTTCGCGAGATCCTGAACCCACGTGACGGGAATGACCACGAGGATCACCGGGACGACGAGAATCAGGCCCAGGCTTGATGCAATGCCGCCCGCCGTCGAGCGAATGATCGCGCCGAGGCCCAGCGAGATGACGCCGAGGAAGGAGAGGTAGGCGGCCGCGCCGACGATCGCCGGCCAGACCGCCTCGTCGAGCAGACTCACCGAGATGTCACGGCTGGCGAGGATTGGGAGTGTGACCACGAAGGTAAGGAGCATGCTGAGCACGCTGACAACGAAGGTGACGACCGCAAATACGATCGACTTCGCCCAGAGCGCCGGCAGCCGGGTCGGCACAGCGGTGAACGTGGAGCGGATCTGACCGGTCGAGTATTCGCCACTGATGACAAGTACGCCAAGCACCGCGATGATCAACTGACCCAACGCCAGCCCGGCGGTCACGGTGGTGACCACCACCATCGGATCGTCCATGGCAAAGGGGTTCACCATGCCCGAAGCGGAGTCGTTGGAGGTGGGCAGGGTGAACGCCATCAGAACGCCGAGCCCGATCTGCAGCACGAACATGATAGAGAAGGACCAAACCGTCGAGCGCAGGCTCCTCAGTTTGATCCACTCGCTGCGAAGGATCCCTGCGAAGGTCAGCCCGTGCACGGACTCCTCGAGGCTCGACCGGTTGGCTGTGTCGGCTGCGGTGCGGGTCATCGGGAAACCTCCTGCTGGTTGTTCGTTGCCGGCTGGCCCGACGCATCCGAGCGGTACTCGACCTCGCCCGCGGTCAGTTTCAGGTACGCATCCTCGAGGGAGCCAGTAACGGTGTTGATTCCGTGCAGCGCGATACCGGCGGATGCGGCGAGCTCGCCGATGGCCTCCGCCGTGACGCCGACCACGTCAATCGTGACCTCGTCGATTCGCGTGACCGTGACATCCGGCGACTCGAGCAGCCGGGCCAGTTCGTCTACCCGCGGGCTGGTCACCCGCACCGTCGCCGCCTTGCCCTGTCCAATGAATTCGCTCACCGGAGCATCCGCTATGACGCGTCCGCGGCCGAAGACGATGATGTGGTCCGCAGTCAGGGCCATCTCGCTCATCAGGTGGCTGGAGAGCAGCACGGTGCGGCCCTCCGCGGCAAGGTGACGAACGAGTGTGCGCACCCAGAGAACTCCCTCGGGGTCGAGTCCGTTGACCGGCTCATCGAGGATCAGTGTCTGGGGGTCGCCCAGCAGCGCCGCGGCTATTCCGAGACGCTGGCCCATGCCGAGGGAGAAGCCTTTGACGCGCTTCTGCGCAACCGAGTCAAGGCCGGTGACCCTGATGACCTCCCGCACACGGGCAGCCCCGATGCTGTGAGTCGCGGCGAGCGCGAGCAGGTGGTTGTAGGCGGAGCGGCCGGTATGCACCGCCTTCGCCTCGAGCAGGGCACCCACCTCATGAAGTGGCGCGCGGTGCTCGGCATACGGCCGGCCGTTGACCGTCACCGCACCGGACGTGGGCCGATCGAGCCCGACGATCATTCGCATCGTCGTTGACTTGCCCGCACCGTTGGGGCCGAGCAGTCCCGTGACCAGGCCTGGCCGAACGAGAAAGCTTGCCCCGTCGACCGCCGTTTTGGAACCGTAGCGCTTCGTGAGCGCCTGTGCCTCGATCATGCTGTCTCCTGTCGCCTCAGGGCCGCGGCTCGCAGACACCCCGAGACCACGCTAACCCACCCCCCGGAATGGGGCCAGTCATGGGCTGGAGATGACTCACGCCCGCGGCGGCGACTTCTCCGCGGCCGGTGCTGTGCCCGAAGCCGCCTGCGCAGCGTAGTAGTCCCGCGCCTCCGACTGGCGGGCCGCCTCGGCACCCGTGGCGATCGCCGCCCGGATGTGCTCCGGGCGATAGCCGAACGAGTCGACCAGATCTTGGGCGTGCGACCGCAGGCGCGCGACCAGTCGATCGATGTACGGCTCGACCGAGGAGGCCCGCTTGGGCGAGAGCCGACCGTTGATCAGGTACCACGCCAGGTGCTTGTGGATCAGGCCGAGCCCGAAGAGGTCGCGCAGCCAGGTCAGCACCTTCCTGGTGTCATCATCGGCGATGCCCGTGAGCGCCTCCGTGAAGGCCTCCCACTGCAGCAGCTCGGCGTGTGCCCTGGCCGCCTCGATCACGGCGACCTGATTCTCGTTGAAGAGCCGGGCACCCTCGGCCTTGGCGGCCTTGGCGGCCGGGCGCAACCTGCCTGCGACGTCGGCAACCATGGCCTCGACCCGCCCGGCGAGCAGCTCGCGCTGGGTGGCCTCGTCGCGCAGGTGCCCGACCTGTCGCGCGGTCGAGCCGAGGTCGGACACGTTCTGGGCCAGCGACCTGAGGCCCGTGCCGTTCACGGTCATGCCGGCCGCCTGGCCCACGGCGTAGCGCGCCAGCGAGCCGACATCGGCGGCCTTGAACCGGCGGGCGTAATCGGTGAGCAACCTCTTGGCCACGAGCTGCAGCAGCACGTGGTTGTCGCCCTCGAAGGTCGCGTACACGTCGAGGTCGGCGCGGAGCCCCGTGAGCCGGTTCTCGGCCAGGAACCCTGCCCCGCCGCACGCCTCCCGAGCCTCCTGCAGGGTGTCGAGCGCGTGCCAGGTCGACAGCGGCTTGAGGGCTGCGGCCAGGGTCTCGAGATCCTGCCTGTCGGCATCCGTGTCGTGGGCACCGGAGAAGACGCCGTCGAACTTCGTCAAGAGCTGCTCGTGCGCGAAACTCGCGGCGTACGTCGTCGCCAGGAGCGGCATGAGGCGGTGCTGGTGCAGCCGGTAGTCGAGCAGCACCTCCTCGTCGATATCGCTCGCAGCGTTGAACTGCCGGCGCTCGTTGCCGTAGCGAACCGCGATCGCCAGCGCGATCTTGGCCGCGGCGACGGACGCGCCATCCAGCGACACCCGGCCCTGAACGAGCGTGCCCAGCATCGTGAAGAAGCGGCGGCCAGGGCTCGCGATCGACGAGGTGTAGCCGCCATCCGGCGCGACGTCGCCGTAGCGATTGAGCAGGTTCGTGCGCGGGATGCGCACGGCAGTGAAGTGCAGGCGGCCGTTGTCGATGCCGTTCAGGCCGCCCTTCAGGCCGTCATCGTCGCCGCCGACGCCGGGCAGGAACGTGCCGGACTCGTCCCGCAGCGGAACGTAGAAGGCGTGCACCCCGTGATTGGTGCCGCGGGTGATCAGCTGCGCGAAGAGCACGGCGGCGGTGCCATGCTGGGCGCCGTTGCCGAGGTAGTCCTTCCATGCCCCGCGGAACGGGGTGTCGATCACGAACTCGGCCGTCTCCTCGTCGTAGGTGGCGGTCGTACCGATGGAGGCGACGTCCGACCCGTGACCCGTCTCGGTCATCGCGAAGGCACCGGGGACAGCGAGGCTCATGATGTCGGGCAGCAGCGTCTCGTGGTGCCGCTCGGTGCCGAGGTGCAGGACGGCGGCCCCGAAGAGACCCCACTGCACGCCGGACTTGATCTGCAGCGAGGGGTCGGCGGTGACGAGCTCCTCAAAGCCGGCGATGTTCCCGCCGTGGTCGTCGTCGCCGCCGAGGCTCTTGGGGAAGGCCCGGAGAACGCCGCGGTGCTCGACGAGGATCTTCAGCTGGCCGAAGACGGTTGCCCGGTGCTCGGCAACGCTCTGGCCCTCGACCCGCTGCAGCTCGGGCAGCGCGGCGAGGTCCCTGGCCTTCAGCCGCACATCAGCCCAGGTGCCGAGGAGATACCGGCCCAGCCACTCGGTGTCGACACGGGTGACGGCGGTGCTGTTCTTCGTGCGCGTTGCGGTGGTCATTGCCATGGGAATCCTCTTCCTCTGAAGTCGGATTCCACGCTAAGAGCCGTTTGCCAGGGGCAAAAGCCCGCCGTTACGGGGCTACAAAAATGCTTCCCGAATCATCGCGAGGCCTTGTGGATTCCTACAGCCTTGAGGCCATAACGCCGTCGCGATCCAACAATGCGCCTATTTGAGATCCTGGCGAGGGAAAAGGACCTTCTCGATGATGATGATTGCGGATGCCGCGATCGGGATGGCCACGAGGGCACCGAGGACGCCGCCCAGCGTGCCGCCGGCGATGGCTGCGATGACCACGACGGCCCCCGGCACGTTGACCGCCTTGTTCATGATGCGCGGGCTGAGCACGTACGCCTCGACCTGCATGTAGATCAGGTAGTAGATGATCGCGACGAGTGCCGTGAGGGGAGAAGCGAACAGGCAGAGCAGCGAGATCAGGATCGACGCGAAGAGGGTTCCGACCAGGGGAACCAGCGAGAACAGGAAGGCGATGAATGCCAGGAGGAGCGTCTTGGGGGCGCCGATGATCGACAGGAAGATGAAGCTCAGCACGCCGTTGATGAGAGCAAGGCTGAACTGCCCGACGATGTAGCGCCCGACGGCCGACGTGATCTGTTCGGAGATGTCGATGAAGCCCGGGCGCTTGGTGGCCGGAACGAACCGGTAGGTCGCCTTCTTGATCGTCGGCAGCGAGGAGAGGAAGTACAGCGTCAGGATGAGGACGATGATGACGCCCGTGACCCCGCCCGCGATGCCGGCGCCGACGACGAGGATGCCGCCGCCGATGTTGATGAAGTTGTTGGGGTCCTTGATGAAGTTCTGGATGCCGTTGTTGACCTGCTGGAGGTCGACGACCCCGGCCAGCTGGGTTTCCAGGTTCTTCAGGAAGTCGCTAGCCAGGAACGTGTTCAAGAAGCCCGGGAAGGTGTCGATGGCGTTGGCGATCTGCTCGACGATGATCGGGATGATCGTCATGAGTAGCAGGGCGACAAGGATGACGATGGAGCCGAAGACCGCTAGGACGGCAGCCCAGCGCGGGATTCGCTTCTCAAGCCAGGAGACCAGCGGATCGAGCCCCAGGGCGATGAACAGCGCGACGCCCACGTAGATCAGTACCGTGCTGAGCTGGCCGATGACGGTGCCGATGAGCAGGGCGACAAGAACGCCCAGCCCGCCGAGAAGTCCGAACAGGAACGCGTTCTGCCGAAGGGTCGGCACAACGGGCAGGAGCGCGGCCGGCATCTGTGCGGTGCCCGCGGACTCGAGCTGACGGAGGTTCTTTGACTTTCTCATTATTCGAATAGTAGTAGCGGCTCGCATCTCAGGCGGGCCTGTTGCGCCCCAGGAATCGGCGCACCTTCTCGATCGGGTTGGCCACCGGCGACTCGTTGTAGGCGTTGGCCAGCTGCTGCCCCGAAAGCTCGTGGATCTGGGCCATGACCTCGTCGGTCAGCCTGCGGCGCGCCCGCGAGCTGTCGGCCTGGCCGTATTCGGCGGCGTCGATGGGGCGACCGAACGCGACCGTCACCCGACGGAGCCGCGGGATCTTCGTGCCCATCGGCTGGAGGTACTGGGTGCCGATCAGCCCGACAGGCACGATCAGGCTCTCCGCGCTCATCGCCAGCCAGGCGACGCCCGTTCGGCCCTTGTAGAGGCGGCCGTCCCGACTGCGGGTTCCCTCGGGGTAGACCGCGAACGCCTTGTCTTGATCCAATACCCTCAGCCCCGCGTCGAGGGAGTCCTGGGCGGCCTGGCCGGCACCGCGCTCGACCGGGATCGCCCCGATCGAGGAAAAGAACGACCGGGACAGCCAGCCCGTGAACCCGGTGCCGGTGAAGTAGTCGCTCTTGGCGAGGAAGGACACGCTGCGGGGGGCCACGAGGGTCAGCACCACGCTGTCGATGAAGCTGAGGTGGTTGCTCGCCAGCAGGACCCGGCCGGTGGGCGGCACATTGTCACGGCCGATTACGCGGGGCCGGTAGATCAGCCGGGCCACGGGAGCGAGCAGGGCGCGACTGAGGAATTTGAGCATTTCTTCAGTCTGTCACGGCATTCATAGCCGAAACGGAATGCGTCGAAAGAGCTTCGCTCTCTATTCCGAAACCGTGATGTTGGCCTCGGCGGCGACGATCGCCAGAATGGCCTCGCCATACTTCTCGAGCTTGGCCTCGCCGATCCCGGTGATTCCCCCCGCGTCGGCGCGGCTCTCCGGCCGTGCCGAGGCGATGCCGCGGAGGGTCGCGTCGCCGAACACGATGTAGGCGGGAACGCCCTGCTCCCGGGCCTCGCCCGAGCGCCACTCGCGCAGCTTCTCGAAGAGCGCGGCGTCGGCTGGGCCGAGGTCTGCGACCGCTGCCGCGGCCTTGGCGCGCTTGGAGCCGCCCGATGCCCCGGCGCCGGAGGTGGTACGCGGCTTGACCTCCGCCTCGACGCGCAGGGAGACCTTCTGCCTGCCCGCGAGCACCTCGGCGCTGCCGGGGGTCACGCCCAGCGTGCCGTAGCCGTCGGAGTTCACCGCGAGGAGGTCTTGGGCGAGGAGCTGGCGAACGACGCCGCGCCACTGCTGGTCGCCGAGCTCCTGCCCGATTCCCCACGTCGCGATCTCCGAGTGGCGCCACTGCGTCGTGCGGTCGGTGGTCTTGCCCCGGAGGATGTCGATGAGATGGCCGGCGCCGAAGCGCTGGTTGCGCTCCCGGTCGAGGCGAACGACCGTGGACAGCAGCTTCTGGGCGGCGATCGTTGCGTCCCACGACTCGGGCGGGCTGAGGCACGTATCGCAGTTGCCGCAGGGCTTCGAGGCCTGGTCGAAGTACGCCAGCAGGTTCACCCGCCGGCAGCTGACCGTCTCGCAGAGGGCGAGCATGGCGTCGAGATGCGCGGAGAGGCGTCGCCGGTGCTGGAGGTCGCCGGGAGACTCGTCGATCATGCGTCGCTGCTGCACGACGTCCTGCAGTCCGTAGGCCAGCCAGGCCGTCGAGTCCAGGCCGTCGCGGCCCGCCCGCCCGGTCTCCTGGTAGTAGCCCTCGACGGACTTCGGCAGGTCGATGTGGGCGACGAAGCGCACGTCTGGCTTGTCGATTCCCATGCCGAAGGCGATGGTGGCAACGATGACGACGCCGTCTTCGCGCAGGAACCGCGACTGGGTGGCCGCGCGGAGGCGCGCGTCGAGGCCCGCGTGATACGGCAGCGCCTTGACCCCGTTCGCGGCCAGGAACTCGGCTGTCTTCTCGACGGTGTTGCGGGAGAGGCAGTAGACGATGCCGGCGTCGCCGTCGTGCTCGGTGCGGATCAGTGAGAGGAGCTGCTTTCGCACCTCGCCCTTGGGCTCGATTCGGTACCGGATGTTCGGCCGGTCGAAACTGGCGATGAAGTGCCGGGCACGGCCGAGGCTCAGGCGCTCGGTGATCTCCTTGTGGGTCGCCTCGGTCGCCGTCGCCGTGAGCGCGATGCGCGGAACATCGGGCCAGCGCTCGGCCAGCTCGGAGAGGGCGAGGTAGTCAGGGCGGAAGTCATGGCCCCACTGGGACACGCAGTGGGCCTCGTCGATGGCGAACAGGGCGATCGTTCCCTGGTCGAGGAAGCGCTTCGTGCTCTCACTCGACAGGCGCTCGGGAGCCACGTAGAGCATGTCGAGCTCGCCCGCGACATACGCGCGTTCGACCCGGGACCGCTCGGCGGCATCCTGCGTGGAGTTCAGAAAGGCCGCACGCACACCCACCGCGGTCAGGGCGTCGACCTGGTCTTGCATGAGGGCGATCAGCGGGGAGACGATGACACCGGTGCCCGCCCGCACGAGCGAGGGGATCTGGTAGCAGAGGGACTTGCCGCCGCCGGTGGGCATCAGCACGACGGCGTCGCCGCCGCCGATCAGCTGGTCGATGATCTCGGCCTGTTCGCCGCGGAACGCGTCGTAGCCGAAGACCCGCTGCAGGGTTTCGAGGGCGGTGGCCGGGCTCGCCGAGGCTGCGGCGCGACGGATGGCGGGAGCCGGCCGAGTGCGTACCGAGGGGCCGCCCTCAGACGGCGCCCCATCCGCGTAGGGGTCGGTATCCGCTCCCGCATAGGGATCGCCGAACGGGTCGCCGGGGCCGTCGAAATCGAGCGGCTCATCGGTCGGGTCCCAGGGTATTTCAGCGTTCCAACTCACGCCTCAAGGCTACCGCGAGCCCCAGACCCCGAAGCCGGCCTCCACAGGGTCAGAAGAGTTTCCAATCCGATTCGGGGGGTGGCCCCGAAGACCACCTGTAGGCAAAGCAACTCGGGCTACAGCGGCTTCCAGTCGCCCCGCCGCCCAGCCGACCCAATCATTAGGAGAATTTCATGCGAACCATGAAGCGCAACACCTTTGCAGTCCTGGCAATTGCCGCGATCGCTGCCCTCGGCCTCACGGCCTGTTCGTCTGCCGCAACCCCCGCTGCGGAGCCCATGACGAGCAGCTCGCCCTCCGCCGCGCCGATGACCCCCGCCGCGTCCGCCCTCGTCGGCGCAGGCTGTGCCGCCTACGCCGAGGCCGTTCCGACTGGAGCCGGCTCCGTCAGCGGAATGGCCATGGACCCGGTGGCAACCGCCGCCTCCAACAACCCGCTGCTGACCACGCTGGTCGCCGCTGTGTCCGGTGGAGTCAACCCGGCCGTCAACCTCGTTGACACCCTGAACGGCTCGGAGTTCACGGTCTTCGCCCCGGTCGACACGGCATTCGCCAAGATCGACGCTGCGACGCTGGCCACACTCGGTACCCCTGCGGGAGCCGCAACCCTGACCTCGATCCTCACGTACCACGTGGTTCCCGGCCAGCTTGCTCCTGACGCCATCGACGGAACCCACACGACCGTCAACGGTGCCAGCCTGACCGTGACCGGTTCGGGAGACAACATCAAGATCAACGGCGAGTCCACCGTCGTCTGTGGTGGAGTCAAGACCGCCAACGCAACGGTCTACCTCATCGACACCGTTCTGAGCCCCCCGGCCAACTAGTCCCATCGAAAAGGCCCGTCGTCCCCTTGGGGATGACGGGCCTTTTCGCGCGCGGTGCGATGTACGCCTAAGGCGACGGGGCCATCACCCAGAGGACCTCGCAGGAGTCGACCTGCGACGCATTCAGCCAGCGGTGCGGGTCGCGACCGCGAAATGTCATCGCGTCGCCCTTGCCGAGGGTTTCCGCCGTGTCGCCGACGATGACCTCGAGAACTCCCGAAATGACGAAGATGAACTCGACATCGCAGTCGAGGCTGTAGAGCTCGGGGCCGGCCGAGCCGCCCGGATCGATCACCGAGTGGATGACCTGGACGTTCGGCTCGGAGCTCGGGGTCAGGAGCAGCTCGCTGGCTCCCTCGCCGCCGAAGTTGATCGGCGATCCCTCGCCGGCCCGCACGACGTCGGTCGAGGGGGCATCGAAGAGCTCCCCCATGCGCAGCCCGACCGTGTCGCAGATGGACACCAGCGTTCCCACCGAGGGCGAGACCTGATCGCGCTCCAGGCGGCTGATGTAGCCCTGGCTGATTCCTACGCTGGTTGCCACGTCGTCGAGGGTGAGATTCTTGGCGAGTCTCGCCATCCGGAGCCGGGCGCCGATGGGGACCTGTCGTGTGGCCATGATGCTGGGTCCCTTGCTCATGTCGTCTGCAGGGCGACAGCACGAACGGGCGCCCCATCCGCCTGTTCAAAGGCTATCGGGAGAAGTGATATCAGCGGCTCGGCGAAGTCGATCGCGACGAGGTTCGTCAGGTTCTCGCAGATCACACCCCCGACGTCGGCAATCAGGTGGTGCACCGGGAACCCCTCTCCGACATGCGTCTCGTCCGGGGTCTCGTCGATGTTGATGGCATCGATTCCGAATGTGCGCACGCCGGCCTCGATCAGCCGGCGACAGGCATCCGCGTCGAGAAAGGGGTTCTCGAAGTACTCATCCGTGCCGTAATGCTCGCTCCACCCGGTGAACAGCAGCACGACAGAGCCGGGACGCAGCTGATCGGCCACCGGAGCGATGTACTCCCAGGTGATGCGGCCCCGGGGCCCAATGCCTCGAGCGTCGACGATGACGCCGGGTCCGATGAAGCGCTCGAGGGGAAGCTCGTCAATCTTGGCCGCGGTCTCATCGAAGTGGAAGGGGGCATCGACATGGGTGCCCGTCTGCGAACCCATTTCGACGCTGAGCAGGTTGAACCCGTCCCTGGCAATGGTGCTGTGCACGCGGAGACTGGCCACGGGATCTCCGGGGTAAACCTGCGTTCCGGGCCCGACAACGACAGACAGATCGACCACACGTGTTATCTCCATGAAATAAATGGTTGCACATGAGAAATAACTTTGTGCTAGCTTGAGCCAAATTCGTCCCCTCGAACCGTTTCATTGAGACAAAGAAACAGGCCCACAGAATGAGCACACCGCGAAACGAAGCATCACCCGCAACCGGACTGAACCCCAGGCCCAAGGCCACGGAGGTGGAGGTCCTCGGCATCGACACCATTCCAGATGCCGATCGAACCTCGACCTGGGTCGACCTCCTCCGCATCCAGTTCGGCGGCGCGAACACCTTCGCGACCATTCTGCTGGGCACCTTCCCGATCCTGCTTGGCCTCTCGTTCTGGCAGGCCGTCGCGGCAACCCTGTGCGGGCTGCTCGTCGGCACCCTCTTCCTCATGCCGATGGGACTCTTCGGGCCCAAGACCGGCACGAACAACGCCGTGTCCTCGGGCGCCTTCTTCGGCGTGCGCGGCCGGGTCGTCGGCTCCTTCCTCTCGCTGCTCACCGCCATCGCCTTCTACTCGATCTCGGTGTGGGTCAGCGGCGACGCCATCGTCGGCGCCCTGAACCGCCTCGGCGGCGTGCCCGACTCGATCGGCCTGCGCACGCTGATCTACGGCGTGATCGGCCTCATCGTCATCGTCGTCGTCATCTACGGCTACCAGTTCATGCTCCTGGTGAACAAGACCGCCGTGTACGCCAACACCCTCCTGATCCTGCTCGCAATCGCCGCATTCTCTGGCACCTTCGACGCCGGCTACAACCCGGGCGAGCAGGCCTTCGCCCTCGGCTCCTTCTGGCCGACCTTCGTGCTCGCCGCCCTCATCGTGGCCAGCAACCCGATTTCGTTCGGCGCCTTCCTCGGCGACTGGTCGCGCTACATCCCCCGGGCCACACCGAAGCGCAAGATCCTGCTCGGCACGTTCTTCGGCCAGATGCTGACCCTCGTTCCCTTCCTCTTCGGCGTCGCCACCGCGACCCTCGTGGCCGGTGACCAGGACTACGTCTTCGCCCTGATGCAGACCTCTCCCATCTGGTACGCCGTGCTTCTGATGGTCGTCGCCTTCATCGGCGGACTCTCCACCGGAACCACCTCGCTGTACGGCACCGGCCTCGACTTCTCGTCGGTCTTCCCCCGGTTCACCCGCGTGCAGGCCACCATCGCCATCGGCGTCGTCGCCTTCCTCTTCATCCTGAGTGGCCGCCTGTTCTTCGACCTGCTCGGAATCGTGAACGCCTTCGTCGGCGCCATCGTCGTCACCACGACGCCCTGGATGGTCATCATGACGATCGGCTTCATCGTGCGCCGCGGCCACTTCGACGCCACCAACCTGCAGGTCTTCAACAAGGGCCAGACCGGCGGCCTGTACTGGTTCTCGGCGGGCGTCAACTGGCGCGGCATGGTCGCCTGGATCGCGTCTGCGGCAATCGGCCTGATGTTCGCCAACTACCCGCCCATCATTGTCGGCCCCTTCGCTGACCTGGGCGGCGGCGTCGACCTCAGCCTCGTCAGCGCCGTGATCGCGGCCATCGTGCTCTACGTCGGCGCGCTGGTCATCTTCCCGGAGCCGCGCTTCGTCTTCGGCGAAGAGGGTTCGCTCGGGGTTCCGACCAGCAACGCCGCCCCCCAGGAGATCGTGCTCGATCACACCTCGACGGCCGCCAAGGTCGCCCTGGCCCGGTCCGCCAAGTGAGCACTCGACCGCCGTCGGACCGCCTCGGCACCGACGAGACCGAGGCCCTGGCGGCGGTCGACGCCATCATCGGCAGCTTCGGGGCGCATCGGCGTGACGATTACTTCGCCGGATTCGCCCCCGAGGCGACATTCCTCTTCTACACGAGCGACGTGCGTCTCGAATCCCGCGCCGAGTACGAGGCCCTCTGGGCATCGTGGGAGACCGAGAACGCATTCCACGTTCTGAGCTGCCGCTCCACCAACCGGCGCATCCAGGTCTTCGGTGATGTCGCGGTCTTCAGCCACGACGTCTCGACGACACTCTCGATGGAGGGGGCCGAGGAGACCGTCTTCGAACGCGAGTCGATCATCCTCGAGCGTCGAGCGGATGCCTGGCTCGGCATCCACGAGCACCTCTCAGCCGGCTCCGCGCCGGCCTCCTAACTCCTGCCCCCTAGCTCCGCCCGCACGACCCCGCAGCAAACCTGAGCAACATACTTCACAAACGAAAGCCGCATCATGACTGAAATCGACTCCACCCTCGAACTCTCCGATGGAAAGTACCACCGCCTGCTGGGCCCCGAGGCCCTGCCCGCATTCAGCGATACGGCTGAGCTCGAGGCGACCTGGGGTCGACGCTGGGGCGCGGCCGACGAGATCGGCCGCCTTCGCAGCGTGCTGATGCGTCGGCCGAGCCAGGGTCTGGCGAATATCCGCGAGGATGCCTACAACGAGGAGCTCGGCGCCCTCGTCGACCCGGACCGCCGCTGGTATTGGACGGGCCGCGAGGCCCCCGATCTCGACGTCGTCAACGCGCAGTACGACAACGTCGTGGCAACCCTGAAGGCGCACGATGTCGAGGTCTTCTTCGCGCCGGAACTGCCCGCGACATTCACCAAGTCGATCTACACCCGTGACCCGCTCGTCACGATCCCGGGCGGCGCCATCATCGGCCGCCTCGGCCCGCGCATGCGCCGCGGCGAGGAGCAGTCCATCGCGGCAACCGTTGCGGCAGCGGGCATGCCTATCCTCGGAATGATCACCGGAACAGGCCTCGTCGAGGGTGGAAGCTTCGTGAAGGTGCGCCGCGATACCGCGTTCCTCGGCACCTCCGTCCGGGTGAATCCGGAGGGGTTCCGTCAGCTCGCCCGCATCCTCGAGGAGCACGAGATCACGCTGAAGCAGGTCACCCTGCCCGGCTACCTCATTCACCTCGACCTCTGCTCGGTCATGCTCGACGACGACCTCGCGCTGGTCAACCCGCGCCTCGCGCCGTACGACTACATGTCGCAGTTGTGGGACATGGGCATCGAGACCGTCGAGGTCGACCCGCGCGAGGAGTGGGCCTGCAACATGCTCGCGCTCGATCGCCGCAAGGTGATCATGCCCGATCACCTGCCCCGCACGGCCGAGATCCTGGCCGACCGGCACAACGTCGAGGTCATCCCGGTGACCTATCGCGAGGTGCTGAAGAACGGCGGCAGCGTGCACTGTTCCACCATGGAACTGCAGCGGGACTGGTCGTAGGCGCATGAGCACGCGCGAGGCCGACGCCGCCGCCCTGATCTCAGACTTTCACGCCATGTCGACGTTCGGCGTGACGCCGGGCGGCGGCGTTGACCGCCAGGCGGCGACCGAAGCGGATGGCGAGACCCGCAGCTGGTTCATGGGCTGGCTCCAGGGCCAGGGCTTCCGGGTGGAGGTCGATGCGATCGGCAATATCTTCGGCTTCCTCGACCTCGTGCCGGGGGCGGCCTACGTGCTCTTCGGCTCCCACCTCGACAGCCAGCCGCTGGCCGGCCGCTACGACGGGGCCTACGGCGTGCTCGCGGCGGCCCATGCGGCCTCCCGTGCCCGGCGGGATCTCGATGCCGCCGGCATCCGGCCTAAGTACAACATCGCCGTCGTCGACTGGTTCAACGAGGAGGGCTCGCGGTTCAAGCCCAGCATGATGGGCAGCGCCGTGTTCACCGGCCGGCTCGACCTCGAGGTCGCGCTCGGCACGACCGACCCGGCGGGCATCACCGTGCGCGATGCCCTCGATGCGATCTCCGGCCGAGGCTCGTTCACCGATCTGGATGTCGCGGCCTACGGCGAGATCCACGTCGAGCAGGGTCGCGGGCTGGAGGACGCCGGCATTCCCATCGGCGTCGTCGCCAGCACCTGGTGCGCCTACAAGTACGAGATCGTCGTTCACGGCGAGCAGTCCCACACCGGCTCGACCATGATGAAGGACCGCCGCGATGCCCTGCTCGCAGCCTCCAAGATGGTCGTCGCCCTGTTCGACCTGACGAGCGAGTTCGAGGAGGAGGTGCTGCACACCTCGGTCGGCCAGCTCTTCGTGCTGCCGAACTCCCCCGTGACCGTGGCCCGGGAGGTGCGCTTCCTGGCGGACCTGCGGGCCCGCGAGTCCGGCATCCTGATCGAGGCGTTCGCCAAGCTGACCGAGAAGATCGCGGTCATCGAGCAGCAGACCGGAACCCGCATCGAGATCGCCAGTTCGAGCATCTGGGAGAGCGGGCCGTTCCTGGAGAGCGGCCTCGCCCTGATCGAGTCGGCCAGCGCCGAGCTGGGCTATCCGAGCCTGCGCGTGCTGACCGTCGCCGGCCACGATGCGACGAACCTGAAGGAGGGTGTGCCCACCGTTCTCGTCTTCGTGCCGAGCGTCGAGGGCATCTCTCACAACGAGCGGGAGTTCACGCACGACGCCGATCTGATTGCGGGCGCCGAGGTCTTCACGACCGTCGTCACTCGCATGGCGCAGGGGGCGCTCGACGCCTAGGACGAGAGGGCGCCGCCCCTAGACTCGAGGCCTATGTTCACCTCGTTCATCGGCCTCTGCGGCGCCTTCATCTTCGGCGCGGGTGACTTCCTGGGCGGGTTGGCTGCGAAGCGGATCAGCGCCATTCGGGTCACCGGGATCGCCGCGTTCAGCGGGTTGCTCTTCCTGCTGCTGATGTATCCGCTGGTGGGCGGGGCGGTCTCGACCAGCGCTGTCTTCTGGGGAGCACTGTCGGGGGTTTCCGGCGCATTGGCGATCTCGCTGATCTACGCCAGCCTGGCGATCGGGCCGATGTCGATCCTGTCGCCCCTGACGGCGATCATCGGGGCGATCGTGCCGGCGGTCGTGGGCATCGGCGGCGGCAGGCATTTCGCAGTCACCGGCTACATCGGCATCGCGCTCGTGCTTGTCGCGGTGGTGCTCGTCGGGTTCGTGCCCGAGAGGGGAGCCGTGCGGCCCAGCATTCGGGGGCTGTCGATGGCATCCGGTGCGGGGCTGATGGTCGGCGCGTTCTTCATCCTGATCGACAACGCGCCGCACGACTCGGGCATCGTGCCGCTCATCGCGAACCGGGTAGTGAACTCGACCCTGATGGGGCTGACCGTTCTGGTTCTCGGCCTGGTTGCGCGCCGACGCCTGCTTCGCTCGGTCATGGTTGACGGTTCAGCGCGGCCACGTGCGGGAGTCGTTCTCGGCTCGACCGCCAGCGTTGGTGTCGGCCCCTTGCGACTTGCAGTCCTGCTGGCCGCGGCGTGCGGGGTGGTCGACGTGTCGGCCAACATCCTGCTGATCTACGGGATCCACCTCGGCGAGGTAACGCTGATGGCGGTGCTGACGTCGATGTATCCGGCGGGAACGATCCTGCTTGCGGCGGTCGTGCTCAAGGAGCGCATCGCCCCCGTGCAGATCGTCGGCCTGGTGCTGGCCCTGGCCGCCGCCGCCCTCTTGGCCACTGCCTAGGACTCGGGGGCCGGCTAACCGCCCGGCAACCGGAGGGGTCGCCGGTCACCGGCACTATTTCCTACCCATCTCGAAAAATGTCGACGGATTCAGGTCGACGCTTTTCCGACACGCCGCCATCCGGGCCCCTAAACGGATCAATATCGAAATCCGTCAGTCCGTCACCCGAGATGACCCTGCCGCCGGCCCGCCGAACACCTCCCGGGCGACGAAAAACGGCCACCCCCTGAGGGATGACCGTTTTCGTGCCGTTAGGCGGGAGGTTTTGACTACATGGAGCGCAGGTCGTCGATGATCTTGTCGCCGGGGGCGGCAGGAACAACGTTGGCCTTGATCTCGGCGCGGCCGAGGAGCTCGTCCATGCGACGACGACGCGACTTGTTGATCAGGGTCACGACGGTGCCCTGCTTGCCCGCGCGGCCCGTGCGGCCCGAGCGGTGCAGGTACGTCTTGTACTCGTCGGGGGCATCGGCCTGGATGACCAGGTTGATGTCATCGACGTGGATGCCTCGCGCGGCGACGTCGGTGGCGACGAGCACGTTGACCCGGCCGCTGGTGAGCAGCTGGAGGTTGCGCGTGCGGCGGGCCTGGTTCAGGTCGCCGTGCAGGCTGGTCGACGGGATGCCCGCGTCTTCGAGCTGCTCGGAGAGCTCATCGGCGAACGCACGGGTGCGGGCGAAGATGAGGGTCTTGCCGGGGCCCGACGCGAGCTGCTCGATGATGGCGCGCTTGTCGCGCTGCTCGATGAGGAGCACGCGGTGATCGATCGTGGAGGACGCCTGGTCCTCACCGGCGACCTCGTGCACGGCCGGGTTCACGAGGAACTCGTTGACGAGCTGGGCAACGCCCTTGTCGAGCGTGGCCGAGAACAGGAGACGCTGTCCGCCGGACTGCACCTTGCGCAGGATCCGCTGGACGGGCTCGAGGAAGCCGAGGTCGCACATGTGGTCGGCCTCGTCCAGCACCGTGATGGTGACGTTGGAGAGGTCGAGGCGACCCTGCTCGACGAGGTCCTCGAGGCGACCCGGCGTGGCGATGATGATGTCGGTTCCACGCTGGATGGCGGAGACCTGCTTGAACTGGGGAACGCCACCGAAGACGGTGGTGGTGAACAGTCCGACGGAGCGGGCGATCGGCTGAACCGTGCGGTCGATCTGCATGGCGAGCTCGCGGGTCGGGGCGAGGATCAGGGCGCGCGGTGCGCGTCCCGGCTTCCGGCCCTTGGCGCCGTTGTTCTCCATGAGGCGCTCGACGATCGGAGCGGCGAACGCGATGGTCTTGCCGGATCCGGTCTTGCCGCGGCCGAGGACATCCTTGCCGGCGAGAACGTCGGGGATGGTGGCTGCCTGAATCGGGAACGGGCTGGGGGCACCCATCGAGTGCAGCTGGCGCTCGATGTTGTCACCGAGACCGAGGTCGGCGAAGGTGACACCCTCGACCTCGACGGCCGTGGTGGCCTGGGCTACGAGGCGCTCGAGAACGACGTCTTCAACCGGAGCGAATCCGGTGGAGGGGCGGTCGTCGCGCTTCGGGTACAGGTCGGAGCTGCGGTCGTTGTTGCGCGGGCGCTCGTTGCGGTCATCGAACGAACGACGGGGGCGGTCACTCGCGGAGGTCGCACGATCGCCGTACTGGGTGCGCTCGGCGCGAACCGGACGCTCGGAGTTGTAGGAGGGGCCGCTGTTGCGCTCACCGAAGGCGGGACGCTCGGAACGGTCGCCGTAAGACGAGCGCTCGCTGCGCTCCGGACGGGCCGGACGCTCGGCACGGTCTGAACCGGCGCCGTAGGCGGGACGGTCGTTGCCGTAGGCCGGACGGGTCGACGCGGCGCGGTCGCCGTAGGCGGGGCGGTCGGGACGCTCGGTGCGGGCCGGACGGTCGGCGTTGTACGCGGGACGGTCGTTGCCGTAGGACGGGCGGGTCGACGCGGAACGGTCGGAACCGGCGCCGTAGGCGGGACGGTCGTTGCCGTACGCGGGACGCTCGGTGCGCTGGGGGCGGTCGCCGTAGGACGGACGCTCGGTGCGCTGCGGGCGGTCGCCGTAGGACGGACGGTCGGAGGTCGACGGGCGTCCACCCTGGGGGCGGTCGCCGTAGGACGGACGGGCCGGGCGGTCGGCATTGTAGGCCGGGCGGTCGTTGCCGTAGGAGGGACGGCCGGTCGCGGGGCGGTCGTTGCCGTAGGACGGGCGGCCGGTCTGCGGGCGGTCGCCGTAAGACGGACGCTCGGTGCGCTGCGGGCGGTCTCCGTAGGAAGGACGCTCGTTCGAGGAGGGACGGCCACCCTGCGGGCGGTCGCCGTAGGACGGGCGATCGTTGCTGCGCGCCGGACGGTCGGAGTTGTACGCGGGACGGCCGGTCGCGGGACGGTCGCCGTAGGAGGGACGTCCACCCTGGGGGCGGTCGCCGTATGACGGGCGGTCGCTGTTGCTACGGGCCGGACGCTCGGAGTTATAGGAGGGGCGATCGTTGCTGCGCTGCGGGCGGTCACCGTAGGAGGGACGCTCGGAGTTGTATGCCGGACGGCCGGTGGCCGGACGGTCGTTGCTGCGCTGCGGGCGGTCGCCGTACGAGGGGCGGTCTCCGCCGGGACGCTCGGTGGCGCGCTGGGCACGCTCATCCGCGTTCCACCGGGCCTTTTTCGGGGCGCCAGCGGCCGGGGGCGCGCTGTAGCCGCGGTGTCCGGCGCTGCGGCTGCCTGCGGAGGCACCCTTGCTTCCGCCGGGGATGTAGTTCTTGGCGGCCTTGTAGCCACCGGAAGTGTTGTTTTTGGGCATGATTCTTTCCGGGTTTTATTCGATTGCATGGCAAATGAACAACCGGAATTGGCTGTTACCTGCAAGAACCCGGAGATGAATTAGCTAAGCCGGGGCCGTGTCATACGTGACATTCCGCTACTCAGGAGAGATCCGCATACAAAAAACGCGAATTACTACTGGCCACTGCGTCCATACAGTGACTGGGAAACCGGCCCACTAAACTTACAAACCCTTTCGCGCCGAAGCGCGGTGTCTAGAGCCGACCTGTCTACGTTACACGAGCGCCGGGTTTCTGTCACGCTGATCCTGAAACGGATGCCGCCCCTAGGCTGGTGCGATGATCACCACGGGCATCGAGGCACCCCGCCAGGGCGAACTGCTCGAGCTGCTGCGCCTCGGCGACGAGTACGCGTTCTCGCTGTATCCGGCCGACAGCTGCTACCTGCTCGACGTCTCCGAACTCGAGGACGAGGGCGTGTTCGTTTTCGTCGCCCGCGACACGGATGGCGGCGACACGGATGGC
>CANFBG010000020.1 GCA_947444785.1 Microbacteriaceae bacterium
CCGCCTGAACCCGCACACCCCCGGGAAACTGCTTTCCGAGACCTCTGTCCGCGAGCTCTGGCGGGACTGGTCGCACCTTCTGACTATCGGAGTGGAGACCGGCCAGATGATGACCATGGATGACCTGGACGTCGTGGCCTACCGCAAGGCCCTGGCGAAACAGAGCGATCGGCACTGGGTATACAAGCGTGCCGGGCTGCCGTGCCGGGTCTGCGGCACGAATATCGCCCTCGAGGTCGTGGGTGCGCGCAAGCTCTACTGGTGCCAGTCGTGCCAGGCGTAGCCCCCGAAGGCCTGCTGCTGTCCGGCGCGTGCCTGCCGGGCGGCACGGTCGCCATCGACGTCCATATCCGCAGCGGCCTCATCGTGGCCGTCGTGCCGACCGGCATCGACCCCGCGCTGGATGATGCGGCACAGGATGGCCCTACGGTCGAGGTCGTCGATCTCACGGGCAGGTTCCTGACGCCCGGCCTCTGGGACAATCACGTGCACTTCACGAAGTGGGCCGAACTCGCGCGCCGTCTCGACCTCACCGGGGCGACGAGCGCGGCCAAGGCGGCCGGACTGGTGAAGGACTGGGCCGACGCGCATCCGGGCGGCGAGCCCATCGTCGGGGCGGGCTTTCGCGACGGACTCTGGCCCGATGCCCCGCACCGCGACATGCTCGACGCCGTCGCGGGTGATCGGCCGGTCGTGCTCGTCAGCGGCGACCTGCACTCCACCTGGCTGAACTCCGTGGCACTCGCTGAGTACGGCTTCGCCGACGACCCCACCGGCCTCCTCCGCGAGGGCGACTGCTTCTCGGTGCACACGAGGCTTCCCTCGGCCAGCATCACGGACGTCGATTCCTGGGCGCACGACGCAGCCGAGGCGGCAGCGCGCCGCGGCGTCGTCGGGATCGTCGACCTGGAGATGGACTGGAACCTCGGTACCTGGCAGCGGCGGCTCGCCGCACGGGAGGGCATCCTGCGCGTGCAGTTCGGCGTCTACCCCCAAGACCTCGACCGGGCGATCGCCGAAGAGCTTGCAACCGGCAACGTCGTTCCGGGAACGGATGGCCTGCTCACCGTCGGTCCGTTCAAGGTCATAACCGACGGGTCCCTGAATACGCGCACGGCCTACTGCTTCGATGAGTATCCGGGGCTCAACGGCCACGAGCACCCTCGCGGCATGCTGACGGTGACCCCCGGGGATCTGGTGACACTGCTGTCCCGCGCGGTCGCCGCGGGCTTCCGGCCCGCCGTGCACGCCATCGGCGATCATGCGAACTCGCTCGCGCTCGACGCCTTCGAGGCGGTCGGTGCCCAGGGATCGATCGAGCACGCCCAACTCCTGGTACCGAGCGACTACCCGCGGTTTCGGGAGCTCGGCGTCATCGCGAGCGTGCAGCCCGAGCACGCCATGGACGACCGCGACGTCGCCGACAGGTTCTGGGCGGGCCGCAACGACCGGGCCTTCGCCCTCCGCTCCCTGCTCGCGGCCGGCGCGACGCTGGCCCTCGGCTCGGATGCGCCCGTCGCTCCGCTGGATCCCTGGATCACCCTGGCGGCCGCGGTCGGCCGCACCCGCGACGACCGGGAGCCATGGCATGGGGAACAGGCGATCTCGATCGAGGAGGGCCTCGCGGCATCCGCTCGCACGACGATCGCCGTGGGCCAGCCAGCCGATATCGTTGTGCTCGACATCGACCCGCACCGCGCCAGCCTCGAACAGCTGCGGCGGATGCCTGTGGCCGCGACCCTCATCGCCGGCCGCTTCACCCACCGGGAGCTCTGAGCCGGCAACGCTGAGCCTACGGCTCTACGGTGCGGTGATGAAGCCTTCCTGGATCATGAAGTCGTAGGCCACGTCGGCGGGCTCTTCGCCGCCCTCGTCGACCCGCAGGTTCAGCTGGCGCAGCTTCTCCTCGGTGATGTCGGGGGAGATCTGGGCGAAGACCGCTCCGAGGCCCGGGTACTCGGCGAGCGTTGCCGTGCTCACCACGGCCGCGACGTTGTACGCGGGGAAGAAGGCGAGGTCGTCCTCAAGAACGGTCAGGCCGAGGCTGTCGATTCGTCCGTCGGTCGTGAAGACCTCGCCGAAGTTGCACGTTCCGCGGTCGGTCGCGGTGTAGACGGCGCCGGTGTCGAAGATGTTGATGTTCGACTCGGAAACGGTCGTGCCGCGTTCGAGGCCATAGGCGGCGAGCATCGGCGTCATGCCGTCGGGACGGGAGTTGAACTCGGCCTCGACGCAGAACGTCAGGTCGCTCGGCGGAAGTGCCGCCAGCTGGGACATCTTCGTGATGCCGTTGAGCCCGGCCGCAGCCTCTGACCGAACGGCCATGGCGTAGGTGTTGTTCAGCGGGGCCGTCGGCAGCCAGGTCAGCCCGTTCGCCAGGTCGGCATTCCGCACGGCCTCATACTGCTTCTCGGGGTCGGGGATGCCCACGGTCTGCGACAGGAACGTCAGCCAGGCCGTTCCGGTGTACTCCCACGTCATGTCTGCGACGCCCGTGAGCATGAGCTGGCGCACAGGCGAGCTGCCGGGAACGTTGGTCATGTCTGTGACATCGAAGCCTGCCGCCTTGGCCGCGATCACTGCGATCTTGCCGAGGATGAGCTGCTCGGTGAAATTCTTCGACGTGATCGTGATCGAGGCCCCGTCGGGCAGGTCCAGCGGCTGGATCGAGCCGGGGGCGACCTTCGGCACGTAGGCCGTCGCCGGCTGGAGCCCGCAGCCGGTCAGGGCGAGGAGGCCGGCGCCGATCAGCGCGACCGTTCCCAGTACGCGGCTGTTCGGACGACGACCGCGAATAGGCGGTGTGGAGCGCATCAGATTCCCTTCGGGCGGGCGACGTGCTCGACGACGCGGCCGAGCCAGTCGATGAACAGCGCCAGCAGCGCGATGAGCAGGGCCCCCGCGATGAGCACCTTATAGAGGTACAGGTTGACGCCGGTCGTGATCAGCAGGCCGAGGCCGCCGCCGTTGATGAACGCGGCGAGGGCGGCCGTGCCGACCACGAGCACGAGGGCGGTGCGGATTCCGGCGAGCATCACAGGCACCGCCAGCGGAAGCTCGACCTTCAGCAGTACGGAGAGGTTGCTCATGCCCATGCCGCGGCCGGCCTCGATGAGGCGGGAGTCGACACCCTGGATGCCGATCATCGTGTTGCGCAGCACCGGGAGTGCGGCGTACAGCACGAGGGCTAGGACCGAGGCCCAGTAGCCCGACGGGATGAAAATGGCCAGCAGGACGATCAGCCCGACGGCGGGGGCCGCCTGGCCGATGTTCGCAACGATCAGCACGGGGGAGGCGATCCTGCGGAAGGCCTTGCGGGTCAAGAGGACGCCCAGCGGGATGGCGATCACGAGAACGCTGACCCCCGCGACGAAGGTCAGGGAGAGGTGCTCGATCATGCCCCGGAACAGCGACGCGGGCGAGAGCGTCGTGCGCTCGACCTCCGTCAGGTCTGCCGTGACCAGCCAGATCGCGAACAGTCCGAGCACGACAAGGATGGCGATGGGCTGGAGAATCAGGCTGCGCCGGGCCGACGCGGCACTGGCGGCGTCGTGGGATGGGCCGGACGAGACCGCGTCCCGCCGGCCTCCCCGCCTCCGGGCTGCAAGCAGCTGGGTCTTCAGGGTCTCGGCCCGTCGCGTCTCCGCGCGGGTCACCGTGGTGGGGGCACTCATGCGGCCACGTCGTCGGGATCGATATCGATGATGGAGATGGCCTCGGTGTTGGTACCGATGGGGGAGTCGCTCGAGGCGGCCGCGGCGGCATCCGCTCGCACCGCCGTGATGGCGTCCATGATCGTCTCGATGTTGATGACCCCGAGGAATGCGTCGCGACGCCCGGTGACCAGGGCAGCCCCGACGCTGGAGACCAGCATCGTATCGAGGGCGTCGTTCAGGGTGGCCCGGCGACCGATGACGGGGATGCTCTCGTCTCGGACCGGCGAGATTGTCGTCAGGCGCTTCAGCTGCACGCGGGAGAGCCACTGGATGGGACGGTTGCGCTCGTCCACGATGACCGCGTGGTTGTGGCCTGCCTCGTTGATGCGGGCCAGCACGTCTGCCGCCGGCTCGCCCGGCGTGCCGGTGATGGCCGGGGCCAGATCCACGTCACCGACGCGGCGAAGCGTCAGCTGCTTGAGGCCGGCACCGGAGCCGATGAAGTTCTCCACGAACTCGTTGGCCGGCTCGGCCAGGATGCGCGCGGGCGTGTCGTACTGCACGATGCGTGCGCCCTCATTGAAGACGACGATCCAGTCGCCGAGCTTCACGGCCTCGTCGAAGTCGTGCGTGACGATGACCATCGTCTTCTGCACCTCCTCCTGGATATGGATGAGCTCATCCTGCAGGCGCTGGCGCGTGATGGGATCGACGGCGCCGAAGGGCTCGTCCATCAGCAGTACGGGCGGGTCGGCGGCGAGGGCCCGGGCGACCCCGATGCGCTGCTGCTGTCCCCCGGAGAGCTCCCGCGGGTAGCGGTCGCGATACTCGGTGGGGTCCAGGGACACGAGCTCCAGGAGCTCGTCGACGCGGGCGGCGATGCGCTCCTTTGTCCAGCCGAGCATCTTCGGCACGATCGCGATGTTGGCCGCGACGGTCATGTGGGGGAAGAGTCCGCCGGCCTGGATGACGTAGCCGATGCGCCGGCGAAGCGCGTCGCCGTCGATGTCGGTGACGTCCTCGTCGCCGAGCACGATACGACCGGTCGTCGGCTCGATCAGGCGGTTGATCATCTTCAGGGTCGTCGTCTTGCCGCAGCCGGAGGGGCCGACGAGCATGACGATCTTGCCCGCGGGGATCTCCAGCGTCAGGCCGTCGACGGCGGGCGTCTTCTGGCCCGGGTACAGCTTGGTGACGCCATCCAAGAGGATCGACTTGCCTGCCTCAGAGGGGAACTGGGCGGTTTCAGGGGCGGTGAGTGACTCAGACACGGATGCCTTTCGGGATGGTGAGCCGGCCGATGCCGACGAGGACGAGATCGAGAATGAGGGCGAGCACCACGACGCCGGCGACGCCGGTGATCACGGACTCGGTGGAGTTCGCTCCGCCGAGTCGGGCAAGGCCGGAGAAGATGAAGCCGCCGAGGCCCGGGCCGAGCACATAGGCTGCCACGGCGGCGATGCCCATCACCATCTGGGCGGATACGCGGACGCCCGCGAGAATGATCGGCCAGGCGAGCGGCAATTCGACGGTCAGAAAGGTGCGCATGCGGCTCATGCCGACGCCTCGAGCCGACTCGACGATGGTCTTGTCGATGCCGGCGAGGCCGACGATGGCGTTTCGCAGGATGGGCAGGACCGCAAAGAATGTCACGACGGCCACAGCCGGCGCCACCCCGAAGCCGAGGGGGGCGATCAGGAGGCCGACCAGGGCGAAGGCGGGGATGGTGAGCCCGATCGCGGAGACGCTGTTGGCGATCGAGGACAGCGTCCTATTGCGAAAGACGAGGGCGGCGATTCCGACGGCGAGGATGCTCGCCAGCACGAGGCACTGCACGACCAGGCTGACGTGTTGAAGCGACGCGACCAGGATCTGGTCGTATCGGCTGCTCAGGAAATCCCACATGACGCGTGCCCCAATTTCATAGCATCGGTCTCACGCGATGAGGTGCTTCCGGTTCAGAAGTCTCCAGTTAGTAGTAGGTCACTGCTGGAGATGGAAAGCAAATTTGATTTTAGTCACTATTTGTGCCCATAACAAGTGGCACTCGAGCGGGGGATCTGTCTAGCGGTGAAGATATTCCACCGCCGCACCCACCACGGCGTCGGCGGGAGCCTCGGCGCTGAGGGCGATGCCGGCCTCGGTGGAGGCCAGTGGATCGAGGGTGGCGAGCTGGGACTCGAACAACGATGCTGGCATGAAGTGGCCTGCGCGTGCGGCTATGCGGGCGCGCAGAATGCTTTCGGGGGCGTGGAGGTAGATGAACCTCGTTGCCGGCGCCTGGGCGCGGATTGAATCGCGATAGCGACGTGCCAGGGCGGAGCATGCAACGACGATGCCCGCGTCTGCGTTCTCCGCAAGCACCTTGCCCACGAGTGCCAGCCACGGGGCGCGGTCTGCATCGGAAAGCGGGAGCCCTCGACTCATCTTGGCGATATTGTCCGCCGGATGCAGGTCGTCGGCATCCTGAAACGCAATGCCGAGTGCTGCCGCGAGCAGCTCGCCGACGGTGCTCTTGCCGGAGCCCGACACCCCCATGACGACGATCTGCCGGCCGGAAAGGTGGCGGCCTGCTGCGGATTCTGTTGATGGGTTCACCCGGCCAACCTCACACGAAGCGCGGCGCCGTGCAAATTCACGACCGAGAGCATAGCGATGCAGTCACAACAGATTGATCAGGAGCCGATTGCCGTGACGGCTCGAATGAGCACGGCTCGAATGACCGCGACCCGGCCGGACTGGTCGCGGCCCTCGGACTCGGTCGAGATCGGCTGACCTGCCCGCGAAGCCCTAGAGTGACCTGTCGCCTGATGCGGCGCCGACCTGAGCTTGGGAGCACCAATGGAACATGAGGGTAAAGCCCTTGCGGCCGATGAACTCGACCACAGCAACCATCAGAGTCCGGCCGTCGTGGTTCCCCTGGCCGTCTACCTCATCGTTCCCCGGCTGCTCCTGGCCTACGGCAAGATCGCCGCATCCCGGGCAGTGCGAAAGGGTTAGGAGGGCTCGACGCCGAACGCGCGGGCCAGACGGTCGATCTTCTGGGCGCGGCCCAGGCGCGGGAGGTCGCTGCCGTCGCGGATCTCGCCACCGCTGGCGGCGAACTCGGCGAGGAAGTCCCGGGCCCAGCCGACGTCGGTGCGGGTCGGGCTGAAGGCCTCGTTGATCACGGGCGCCTGGTCGGGGTCGAGGCAGAGCTTCGCGGTGAGGCCGAGCGTGACGGCCATCATCGACTGCTCGCGCAGGATCGGGTGATTGCTGCCGACGGTGGGGCCGTCGATCGGGCCGGGGAGGTTGCCGATGCGGCTCGCGATCACGAGACGGGTGCGCGGGTAGGCCATGGCCAGGTTGTCGGAGCTCGTTCCGGTGTCGCGGCGGTAGTCGCCACTGCCGAACGCCAGCCGGAAGGTGCCTCGGGCGCGGGCGATCGAGACGGCCTCTTCGATTCCGAGGGCAGACTCGACCAGGGCGAGCACGGGGATGGAACCCCCGAGCCGGTCGAACGTCTCGGTGACGTGGGCACCGGACTCCGTCTTGGCGAGCATCACGCCGCGGAGGCCGGGCGTGCCCTTCAAGGCATCCACGTCATCCGACCAGAAATTGCTCGCGTGGTCGTTGATGCGAACCCAACCGGTTCCGCCGCCGGACAGCCAGGCGATGACCGAGTCCCTGGCCGCGCTCTTGAGCTTCGGATCGACCGCGTCCTCGATATCGAGCACGATCTCGTCCGCGTGGGAGTGCGCGGCCGGGTCGAATTCCTCGGGCCGTGTCGCCGCGACGAGCAGCCAGGATCGGGAGAGATCGGGCGTGAGGGTGGCGTTGGCGTTCTTCGGGGGCATTCTGCGAGACCTATTCAGACGAGGGGATTTGCTTGCGGAAGCGATCGGCGCCAAGTCACTGTGGAGGGGATGACGGGAATCGAACCCGCGTGATCAGTTTGGAAGACTGAGGCTCTACCATTGAGCTACATCCCCGAAGGGTGTCCGTGCCAATTGAGGCACCCCAGAATCCTAGTACACCGGATGACCGCTTCGATGCCGATCGCTCAGATTCAACGCTCAGCGGGTGCCAATGCTGTGCAGTAGAGTTGCCTAGGTCAATTCTCGTGACACGCATGCCTTCGGCAGGCTGGAGCGAGGCCTGGCCAACGGGCCGGTGACTCTTTCCGGGGCGTAGCTCAGCTTGGTAGAGCGCCCGCTTTGGGAGCGGGAGGTCGCAGGTTCGAATCCTGTCGCCCCGACACATCATCAGTCCCATGAGTAACGTCCCAAACCCTCAGGAGATACCCCAACGTGAAGAACACGGTCGAACAGCTCAGCCCGACACGCGTGAAAATCGCCATCTCGGTTACCCCCGACGAGCTGAAGCCCAGCATCGCTCACGCCTACGCCCACATCGGCGAGTCGATCAACATCCCCGGCTTCCGCAAGGGCAAGATCCCGGCGCCGCTGATCGACCAGCGGGTCGGCAAGGAAGCAGTGCTCGAGCACGCCGTCAACGACGGCATGGATGCGTTCTACCGCCAGGCCGTGACCGAGCTGGAGCTGCGCCCCATGGGCCGCCCCAAGGCCGACATCGTCGAGTGGCCCAGCAACAAGGACTTCTCCGGTGACCTGGAGCTGGCCATCGAGGTCGACGTCCGTCCCGAGATCACCCTCCCCGACTACGAGCAGCTCGCGGTCGTCGTCGACGCCGTCGAGGTGTCCGATGCCGACGTCGACGCCGAGCTCGAGCGTCTGCGCAGCCGTTTCGGCACCCTCGTGACCGTTGACCGCCCCGCCAAGACCGGTGACTTCGCCCAGCTCGACCTGGTTGCCAGCATCGACGGCGTCGAGGTCGACACGGCCACGGGCCTGTCCTACGAGGTCGGCTCGGGCGAACTGCTCGACGGCATCGACGAGGCTCTTGACTCCCTCAGCGCCGGCGAGAACACCTCCTTCGAGGCCCCGCTGCTCGGCGGCGAGTTCGAGGGCAAGGTCTCCCTCGTCAGCGTCTCCCTGCTCGCGGTCAAGGAGCGCGAGCTTCCCGCCGCCGACGACGACTTCGCGCAGATCGCCAGCGAGTTCGACACGATCGACGAGCTGAAGAAGGACCTCAAGACCCAGGTCGCCAAGCAGAAGTCGTTCGGCCAGGCCTCGGCCGCCCGCTCCAAGCTCGTCGAGACCCTGCTTGAGACCGTCGATGTGCCGGTTCCCCCGGCTCTCATCGAAGACGAGGTGCACCGTCACCTGGAGGGCGAGAACCGCCTCGAGGACGCCGAGCACCGCGCCGAGGTCACCGAGTCCAGCGAGAAGACCTTCCGCACGCAGATCCTCCTCGACGCAGTCGCAGAGAAGGAGGGCGTCAAGGTCGGCCAGGACGAGCTGACGCAGTACCTTGTTCAGAGCGCCTCGCAGTACGGCATGGAGCCCTCCGAGTTCGTCCAGACGCTCGACGCCAACGGCCAGATCCCCGCGATGGTCGGTGAGGTCGCCCGTAACAAGGCCCTCGCCATCCTGCTCGGCAAGGCCAAGGTCACCGACACCAACGGCGCCGACATCGACCTCAAGGAGTTCGCCGTCGTCGTCACCGAGCCGGAAGACGCGATCGACGGTCACGAGGGTCACGACCACGATGACCACGCTGGCCACGACCACAACTAGTCAGTAGCTCCCAGAAGGGCCCGAGGCATCTGCCTCGGGCCCTTCTCTGTGCCCGGCTCAGCCGGGGAAGATCGCCGTCACGACGGAGAAGATCACCAGCCCTGCGAGCGAGCCCACGACCGTGCCGTTGATGCGGATGAACTGCAGGTCGCGGCCGACCTCCGCCTCGAGCTTCTCGCTCGTCTCCCCGGGGTCCCAGCCTGCGACCGTGTCGGAGATGACGGCCGTGATGTCCTGGCTGTGGGTCTCGAGAAGGTAGACGGCCGCGTCCTCGACCCAGGCGTCGACCTTCGCCGCCAGTGCCGCATCCGTCGACAGGCTCATGCCGAACTCGGTGATGATTCGCCCGACCCGCCGCCGAAGCTCGCTCTCGGGATCGATGAGAGACGCGGCGAGGGCATTCCGGGCGGTGTCCCAGACCCGGGCGGTGAGGCTCTGGATCTGCGGGTCGTCGAACGCCCGACGCTTGAGGGCCTCCACCTTCGCAATGGTCTCGGGCTTGTTCTGGAGGTCTTGGGTCAGCTCGTGAAGGTAGGCGTCGAGGGACAGGCGGACCGTGTGATTCGGGTCGTCGCGGACCCCGTCGATGAAGCGCTTGGCCTCGCGGTAGGCGGTGTCGTCGATGACGCCGCTCAGGAACGATGGGATCCAGCTCGGCATGCGTGACGCGACGGCGTTGCCGAAGATCTGCGGATTGTCCTCCAGCCATCCGCCGACCCGCTGAACCAGCGAGTCGATGAGGGCGACGTGCTGGCCGGAGTCGAGGAACTTCGCGCCCGCACGCCCCAGGGCAGGCCCCCACTCGGGCTCGAGGAGCTGGCGGCGGGCGATGGACTCGATGACCTCCCGCATGGCCGCATCGTCGAGCATCCGAAGCAGCCCGCCGGCGGCCGCCGCGGCCTCGGCGGTGACCCGGTCGGCATTGGCGGGCGTGGAGAGCCAGGTGCCGAGGGTGCGTGAGATGCCCAGGGCGCGGAGCCTTCGAACGACGACTTCCCGCGACAGGAAGTTCGATTCCACGAACTCCGCGAGGGTGCGGCCGATCTCGTTCTTGCGGTTCGGAATGATGGCGGTATGGGGGATCTTCACTCCGAGGGGGTACCGGAACAGAGCCGTGACCGCGAACCAGTCGGCTATCCCGCCGACCATCCCGCCCTCGCTTGCGGCTCGCACGTAGCCGAGCCCGGGGTAGCGCGACTGGAGGGCGAAGGACACGACGAAGATCACACCCATCACGACGAGAATTACCGTCGCGATCAGCTTCATCTTTGCCAGTGCCGCGAGTTTCTCCCGGTCCCGCGGGGAAAGAAGGCGGCCCGACCGTCCGAAAGTACTCGTCATGGGGCAATGCTACGAGGGTGTTGCGCAAGCTCCGCTCTGCCCACGGCGAACATCGCGATCTTGAAGCGCGCGCTCCGATAGATTCGAGAGCAAGCAAGTGAAAGAGGAGCAAACCCATGGCCGAATCGGCTCAGCTATCCAGCGTTTTTGACCGCCTGTTGAAGGATCGCATCATCTGGCTCGGCACCGGTGTTCGCGACGAGATGGCAAATGAGATCTGTGCAAAGATCCTTTTGCTCGCCGCTGAAGACCCCAAGCGTGACATCTACCTCTACATCAACTCTCCCGGCGGCTCGATCACGGCCGGAATGGCGATCTACGACACGATGAAGTTCGTCTCGAACGACATCGTCACGGTCGGCATCGGCATGGCGGCCTCGATGGGGCAGTTCCTGCTCTCCTCCGGCACCAAGGGCAAGCGCTACATCACGCCCAACGCCCGAGTCCTGCTTCACCAGCCGTCCGGTGGCTTCGGTGGAACCTCCGCCGACATCCAGACGCAGGCGAAGCTCATCCTCGACATGAAGCACCGCATGGCTGAGCTCACCGCCGAGCAGACCGGCAAGAGCATCGAGCAGGTCATCAAAGACGGTGACCGCGACAACTGGTTCACTGCGCAGCAGGCTCTCGAGTACGGCTTCGTCGACCACGTGCGCGAGTTTGCGACCGACGTCGCCGGCGGCGGCGGCACGGAATCGACCGACGCCGTCCCTTCGGAATCCTCCAAGTAACAGAGCGACAGAGACCAGAGACAGAAGAAGACAATGAACACACCTTCATTCGGCGCCGCGTACAGCTCGCCCTACGGAAACGGCACCACGCCGAGCAACCGGTACATCCTTCCCACGTTCGAGGAGCGCACGGCCTATGGCTACAAGCGCCAGGACCCGTACGCCAAGCTCTTCGAGGACCGCATCATCTTCCTCGGCGTGCAGATCGACGACGCGTCCGCCGACGACGTGATGGCCCAGCTGCTCGTGCTCGAGAGCCAGGACCCCGACCGTGACATCGAGATGTACATCAACTCTCCCGGTGGCTCCTTCACCGCGATGACGGCGATCTACGACACGATGCAGTACGTCCGCCCGCAGATCCAGACCGTGTGCCTCGGCCAGGCGGCATCCGCCGCGGCCGTGCTGCTCGCGGCCGGAGCGCCCGGAAAGCGCCTCGCGCTGCCGAACGCCCGCATCCTGATCCACCAGCCCTCCGCCGGAAGCGGCGAGGGTGGCGGCCAGGCGTCCGACATCGAGATCCAGGCGGCGGAGATCCTCCGGATGCGCACCTGGCTCGAGGCGACGCTGGCACACCACTCCAACCGCACCGAGGAGCAGGTCAACAACGACATCGACCGCGACAAGATCATGAGCGCGGCCGAGGCACTCGACTACGGTCTGATCGACCAGGTGCTGACCTCCCGCAAGAACCTGCCGCAGCTGGTCAAGTAGGCAATAAGTGCGATGAGAAATGCCCCTCGGTGCCGTCCGGCCGAGGGGCATTTTTCATGCCGCGGCGCGACATTCAACGACTCCTGACCGGCGAAGTCGGTGGCACAGGTTAGGCTCGAGTTCAACGAAAGCTACAGGAGGCTTTAGACATGGCACGCATCGGAGAAAGCGCCGACCTGCTCAAGTGTTCCTTCTGCGGGAAGAGCCAGAAGCAGGTCCAGCAGCTCATCGCGGGGCCTGGCGTCTACATCTGCGACGAGTGTGTCGAGCTCTGCAACGAGATCATCGAGGAGCGACTGTCCGAGGCCGGCGAAGAGGCCTCGACCGAGTTCGAGCTGCCCAAGCCCAAGGAGATCTTCTCCTTCCTCGACGAGTACGTGATCGGCCAGGACGCCGCCAAGAAGGCACTGTCCGTCGCCGTCTACAACCACTACAAGCGCACCCGTGCCCGCACGACCATCGGCCCGGCCGAGACCGCCGGCACCGACATCGAGATCTCCAAGAGCAACATCCTGCTGATCGGCCCGACGGGCTGCGGCAAGACCTACCTCGCCCAGACCCTCGCGAAGCGCCTCAACGTGCCGTTCGCCGTGGCCGACGCCACCGCATTGACCGAGGCCGGCTACGTCGGTGAAGACGTCGAGAATATCCTGCTCAAGCTGATCCAAGCTGCCGACTATGACGTCAAGCGGGCAGAGACCGGCATCATCTACATCGACGAGGTAGACAAGATCGCCCGCAAGGCCGAGAACCCCTCGATCACGAGAGACGTCTCGGGCGAGGGCGTTCAGCAGGCCCTGCTGAAGATCCTCGAGGGAACCGTCGCCTCCGTTCCGCCCCAGGGCGGCCGCAAGCACCCGCACCAGGAGTTCATCCAGATCGACACGACGAACGTTCTGTTCATCGTCGCCGGCGCCTTCGCGGGCCTCGAGGAGATCATCGCCGAGCGGGCCGGAAAGCGCGGCATCGGCTTCAACTCGCCGCTGCATTCCAAGCGTGAAGACGTGAACTTCTTCTCCGACGTGCTGCCCGAAGACCTGCACAAGTTCGGGCTGATCCCGGAGTTCATCGGTCGCCTGCCCATCGTGACCACGGTCACGCCGCTCGACCAGGTGGCCCTCATGCAGATCCTCACCAAGCCGCGCAACGCCATCGTGAAGCAGTATCAGCGCATGTTCGAGCTCGATGGTGTCGACCTCGAGTTCGAGACCGAGGCCTTGGAGGCGATCGCCGATCTTGCGGTCCTTAGAAAGACCGGCGCGCGCGGACTGCGCTCGATCATGGAGGAGGTCCTCGGGCCGATCATGTTCGAGGTTCCGTCGACCGATGAGGTCGATCGGGTCATCGTGACCCGGGCATCGGTGCTCGATCGGGCCGAGCCCACGATCATCCTGCGAAAGCCTGTCCGCGCCGAGAAGTCGGCTTAGCTCGGAAGCGGACTAGTCGTCGTACGGGGTGATGCTGGCCTCGTCTGTCTCGGGGTCGTACTCGATGATCGTGCCGTCGTCCAGCTCACAGACGGGCTTTCCCTCGAGCCAGGTGAGTGTCCAGTTCCAGCTCTTGGTGTCGACGTTGGCCTCGGCGAGTTCGCCCTCCACCTCGAAGATGGCGTCGACAACAGCCTGTGGCAGGCGGTCTGGTGCGTCGTCTCCAACGGACCAGCGGGTTCCCAACTGAATCATGCGTTCTCCTTCTCGGTCGCGACGGCAAGATCGTAGGTGACCCAGGCCGTCTTTGTTGCGAGGCTGCTCGAGAGCTTTCGACCGGCCTGGTTGTCTTTGGCCGCCTGCCAGCGCACGACCCCGGCGCGCCGCTCAGCGGCAACGTCACGGATGCGCTCGATGAGTGCGGTGCCGACCCCGGCATTTCGGGATTCCGGCAACACGAAAAGATCATCGATCTGGATGCCGGTCTCGCCGACCAGGGGCCGGACGAATCCGCTGTAGTGAGCGAAACCGATCAGGCGTCCCTCGGTGTCCTCGGCCACGAGGGCTTGAATCTCCTGGGTGTTCTCCGTCAGCCAGGTCCACACGAGTACCGCTTTGGTGTCGTGCTCGGGTGTCTCGTAGAACTCGTTGTAGCCCTCGAAGAGCGTGAGCCACGCGAAGAAGTCACCCTCGTGGATTGGTCTGAGTGTGAACGGCATTGAGTGACCCCCGGGTTGCGGCGAGCCGGAGGCGTCGTCCCGAACGGGAACGACGACCTTGCCCACCCTCTCCAGTTTAGGCAACAGGCTCGGGAGTGAAGACGATCTCACTCACGACGAGCTCATCGCCCGTGGCGAACGAGAGCGCCTCGATCTTTCCGACGTCGGCCAGATCGCCGGCGGCCAGCTTCAGCGCCGTGATCGCGGCCTCGGGGGCGGTGATGAGGGCCGAGGTGACACGCGTCTTCTGGGAGGCCTTCGCATCCGTCTTGGCGCGTCGGATGCCGATCAGGGCCTGGCCGGCGAGGCCGAGCAGTTCAGCGTGGGCGGGGATCGAACCCGCGACGACACCGGATGCGTCGGTGACCGTCGTGGGCCACGGCGCGAGGTGCACGGAGTCGCCGTGGGTCCAGGACCAGACCTCCTCGGTGGCGAACGGCAGGAACGGCGCGAACAGGCGCAGCAGCACATCGGTCGCGGCCCGGAGGGCGAGCACGGCAGAGGCCTTGTCGGCGGCGGCGGTGCCCTCGCTGTAGGCGCGCTCCTTCACGAGCTCGAGGTAGTCGTCGCAGAAGGTCCAGAAGAACGACTCGGTCGACTCGAGTGCGCGAGCGTGGTCATAGCCCTGGAACGCCGCGGTCGCGGTCTGGACGACGGTCTCGAGTGCGGTCAGCATGCTGAGGTCCAGCGGGTGGGTGATGCTGTACTCGCCGGCCGGCAGCGGGAAGCCGTAGACGAACTTGGCGGCGTTCAGCACCTTGATGGCGAGGCGGCGGCCGATCTTGATCTGGGTGGGGTTCTTCTCATCGAAGGCCGCGTCGGTGCCGAGCCGGCTGGAGGCGGCCCAGTAGCGCACCGCATCCGAGCCGTGCTGAACAAGGATGTCGGCGGGCGTCACCACGTTGCCCTTGGACTTGGACATCTTCTTCCGGTCGGGGTCGACGATGAAGCCGCTGAGGGCGGCGTGCGCCCATGGCTTCTCGTTGTCGGTCAGTGTCGAGCGCAGCAGCGTGGAGAAGAGCCAGGTGCGGATGATGTCCTGGCCCTGAGGGCGAAGGTCGAACGGGTAGACCTTGGCGTACAGCTCGGGGTCGCGGTCCCAGCCGCCGGCGAGCTGCGGGGTGAGGGAGGAGGTCGCCCAGGTGTCCATGACGTCGACCTCTCCCTGGAAGCCGCCCGGGATGCCGCGCTGGCTCTCGTCGTAGCCGGGGGCCGCATCCGAGGAGGGATCGACGGGCAGCGATGCGGCGGTGGCGACGATGGGGGAGTCGAAGACGGGGTTCCCATCGGAATCCAGCGGGTACCAGACGGGGATCGGCACGCCGAAGAAGCGCTGGCGGGAGATCAGCCAGTCGCCGGTGAGGCCGTTGACCCAGTTCTCGAAGCGCACGCGCATGAACTCGGGGTGCCAGACGATCTCCTGGCCGAGCTCGAGCAGGCGGGACCTGAGAACCTCGTCGCGGGCACCGTTCTTGATGTACCACTGGCGGGTCGAGACGATCTCGAGTGGCTTGTCGCCCTTCTCGAAGAACTTCACCGGGTGGGTGATGGGGGTCGGTTCGCCGATCAGCTCGCCCGACTCCCGAAGGAGCTCGACGATGCGCTGCTTGGCGCTGAAGACGGTCTTGCCCGCGAGCTCGGCGTAGGCGGCGATGCCCGCGTCGCTCGTGATGGCCTCGGGGGCCTGGCTGATGAGGCGGCCGTCGAAGCCCATGATCGCGCGGTTCGGCAGGTCGAGGTCGCGCCACCAGATGACGTCGGTCAGGTCGCCGAAAGTGCAGACCATGGCGATTCCGCTGCCCTTGTCGGGCTGGGCGAGGTGGTGGGCGACGATCGGCACGTCCACGCCGAAGAGCGGGGTGCGCACCGTGGTGCCGAACAGGTCCTTGTAGCGGGCGTCATCCGGATGCGCGACGAGCGCCACGCAGGCGGCCAGCAGCTCGGGGCGGGTCGTTTCTATGAAGACCGGGCCGTTCGCGCTGGAGAAGCTGAGGCGGTGGTACGCGCCGGGCTGGTCTTTGTCCTCGAGCTCTGCCTGGGCCACGGCGGTGCGGAACGTGACATCCCAGAGGGTCGGGGCCATGGCCTGGTAGGCCTCACCGCGCTCGACGTTGCCGAGGAAGGCGAGCTGGCTGGTTTTCAGCGACTCAGGGGAGATCGTGCGGTACGTCTGGGTCCAGTCGACCGAGAGGCCGAGGTCGCGCCACAGGCTCTCGAACTGCTTCTCGTCTTCAACGGTGAGCACCTCGCACAGCTCGATGAAGTTGCGGCGGGAGATCGGCTTCTGATCGGCCGCCTTGGAGCTCTTGTTGTCGCCGCCCTCGAAGGGGGGAACGAAGTCGGGGTCGTACGCGAGAGTCGGGTCGCAGCGCACGCCGTAGTAGTTCTGCACGCGACGCTCGGTCGGCAGGCCGTTGTCATCCCAGCCGATCGGGTAGAACACCTTCTTGCCGGTCATCCGCTGGAAGCGGGCGATGACGTCGGTGTGGGTATAGGAGAAGACGTGGCCGATGTGCAGCGAGCCGGAGGCGGTGGGCGGCGGCGTGTCGATCGAGTAGACGTTGCCCCGGTTGGCGGTCTCGCGGTCAAAGAGGTATGTGCCGCGATCCTGCCAGGCGGCGTCCCATTTGGCCTCCAGCCCCTCGAGCACCGGCTTCTCCGGAATGGCTGCGGGCGTGTTGGCTGCGGGCATGACATCGGTCACGGTGAATCCTCCGGGAGCTATAGGCGGCACCGTGTCGGTTTGGAGGTGCCTGATTGTCTGCAACCAGATTACCGTCTCTCGGGCATACCGTTTTCAGGCCATAGCCGCGCCGGGCCGCCTGGGGCGGTCGGCGGCGGCTATGGCCTGAAAACGGTGCTGTTACGCGACTGACTTGCGGAGACGCGCCAGCTCGGCGACCAGGGAGTCGGGGAGGCGGTCGCGGTCGAACGTGTCGAAGTACTCCGAGATGTTCTCCGCCTCGTGCTGCCATGCCTCCTTGTCGACGTTGATCAGCGTTGCGAGGTCGTCGGCTGCGATGCCCAGGCCCGAGACGTTGAGCTCGTGGGCGAGCGGGAGCCCGCCGATCGCGGTCTGGCGGGCGGCGACGTCCCCTTCGAGGCGACGGATGATCCACTCGATCACCCGGGCGTTCTCAGCGAAGCCGGGCCAGATGTACTGCCCCTCGTCGTTCTTGCGGAACCAGTTCACCTGGAAGATCGCCGGGGCGTTCTCGCCGAGCTGCTCGCCGACCTCGAGCCAGTGCGCGAAGTAGTCGGCCATGTTGTAGCCCGTGAAGGGAAGCATGGCGAAGGGGTCGTGGCGGAGGCGCCCAACAGCGCCCTCGGCGGCGGCGGTCGTCTCGGAGGCCATGGTCGCCCCCATGAAGACGCCATGGGCCCAGTCGCGGGACTGCACTACCAGCGGCACGGTCGAGGGGCGGCGGCCACCGAAGAGAATGGCGTCGATGACAACACCGTTGGGGTCATCCCACTCGTCTGCGATGACGGGGCACTGGTCGGCGGCGACGGTGAAACGGCTGTTCGGGTGTGCGGCGGTGGTTTCGGATGCGGGCGTCCAGTCATTGCCCTCCCAGTCGATCAGGTGCTGGGGAGCCTGCTCGGTGAGACCCTCCCACCAGACGTCTCCGTCGTCTCGAAGTGCAACGTTCGTGAAGATCGTGTTGCCCCAGAAGGTGCGGGTCGCCGTGAGGTTCGTCGTCTCGCCGGTTCCGGGGGCGACACCGAAGAAGCCGCGCTCGGGGTTGATGGCGCGGAGCTTGCCGTCCTTGCCCTGGCGCATCCATGCGATGTCGTCGCCGATCGTCTCGACCTTCCAGCCCGCGATGGTCGGGGCCAGCATGGCGAGGTTCGTCTTGCCGCAGGCGGAGGGGAACGCGGCGGCGACGTGGTACGCCTTGCCTTCGGGGGAGGTGACCTTGATGAGCAGCATGTGCTCGGCCAGCCAGCCCTCGTCGCGGGCCATCACCGAGGCGATGCGCAGCGCGAAGCACTTCTTGCCGAGCAGGGCGTTTCCGCCGTAGCCCGAGCCGAACGACCAGATCTCGCGGGTCTCCGGGAAGTGGCTGATGTACTTGTTTTCATTGTGGGGCCAGGCCACGTCGTCACGACGGTTGCCGTGCTCATCGACAAGCGGCATGCCGACGCTGTGCAGGGCCGGGACCCAGGGCGTCTCCGAGCCGATCTCGGCCAGGGCTTCGTCGCCCATCCGGGTCATCAGCTGCATGTTGACCACGACGTAGGGGGAGTCGGTGATCTGAACGCCGAGCTGGGAGATGGGGCTGCCGATGGGTCCCATGGAGAAGGGGACGACGTACATCGTGCGTCCACGCATGCTGCCCTCGAAGAGACCGGTCAACTCGTTGCGCATGTCGTACGGGTCTCGCCAGTTGTTCGTGGGGCCGGCATCGACCTCCTTGAGCGAGCAGATGAAGGTGCGGTCTTCGACCCGGGCCACGTCGGCCTTGTCGCTGCGGGCGAGGAAGCTGTTGGGACGCCATTCCGGGTTGAGCCGGATCAGGGTGCCCTGGGCGACCATCAGCTTCGTGAGTCGGTCCCATTCGGCCGTCGAGCCGTCGCACCACTCGATGGCGTCGGGCTGGGTCAGGCGCGCGATGTCCGCTACCCAGGCGTTGACCTTGGCGTTGCGGCTGTGCCCGCCGAGGTTGGTGACTGATGAAGATTCGAGGATGCTCACGAGCGTTATCTCCCTGGCTCATTTTCGAAGAGATCGTCTTCGGTTCGATTCGGATGACAGTGGTTTGGATTCTGATTTCGAGACCGGATTCTTCCAAATCTCGTCCCAAAATCAACTATTCAACGATTTGGGGCAGTATTCTTGAAATAGACGTGAAAAGAATGACCGATCTTTACAAAGGAGCAAGATGCCAACCGGAACCGACCTGATCACCCTCGGACGTCGCATCCGCTTCTTTCGAAAGGCAAAAGAGATGACGCTCGACGCGCTCGGCGAGCGGGTCGGTGTCGTCGGCAGCCAGCTCTCCCTGATCGAGAACGGGCGACGCGAGCCCAAGCTGTCGTTGCTGCAGGCGCTGGCGATCGAGCTGGGGGTCCCCCTGGCGGAGCTGCTGGCAGATGACGCCCCGGATTCGCGCAGCGCCCTGGAGATCGAGCTCATGCGAGCGCAGTCCGGCCCGCTCTACTCGGCCCTCGGCCTGCCGGTCATCCCGGCGAGCCGGACGCTGCCCCAGGAGACCCTGGATGCCCTGGTGGGCCTGCACCGCGAGCTTCAGCGCCGGGCGCGCCGGTCCGTCGCGACGCCCGAGGAGGCGCGCCGGGCGAACACCGAGCTTCGTCGGGTGATGCGCGAGAAGAACAACCACCTGCCCGACCTCGAGCAGCTGGCCGAGGACACGCTGGCGATCGTCGGGCACACGACCGGGGCCCTGACGCACCGCAGTGTGACGCTTTTGGCCGAGCATCTCGGTTTCTCCCTCATCCACGTCGACGACCTGCCGCATTCCGCCCGGAGCGTGATCGACCTGGAGAACGGCCGCATCTACCTGCCTCCCGCCTCGATCCCCGGCGGTCACGGACTGCGCTCGATGGCGCTCCAGGCGATGGGGCATCGAATCCTCGGGCACCTTCCCCCGACCAGCTACGCCGAGTTCCTGCAACAGCGGCTCGAGATCAACTACTTCGCCGCGGCGTGCCTCATGCCCCGCACGGCCTCGGTCAACTTCCTGACCGCCGCCAAGCAGCGCAAAGACCTCTCGGTCGAGGACTACCGCGATGCCTTCGGCGTCACCCACGAGGCCGCGGCGCTCCGCCTGACGAACCTGGCGACGAGTCACCTCGACCTGACCGTGCACTTTCTCCGGGTCACGGGCGAGGGCGCCATCCAGAAGGCCTACGAGAATGACGGGCTGCCACTGCCGATGGATGTCACGGGCGCGATCGAGGGCCAGCTCGTCTGTCGCAACTGGGCGGCCCGCAGCGCCCTCCGGCGCACCAACCGCACGACCGAGTTCTACCAGTACACGGATACGCCGGGCGGAACGTTCTGGTGCGCCACCCAGACGGGCAAGACCGCCGCGGGCGAGTTCTCGATCACCATGGGGGTGCCGTTCAACGATGCCAAGTGGTTCCGTGGCCGCGATACGCAGACCCGCGGAGTGTCCCGCTGCCCGGACGAGAGCTGCTGCCGGGTGCCGGACTCCAGCCTGGCCGACCGCTGGGCCGATCGGGCCTGGCCGAGCGCCAAGCTGCACGCGCACATCCTGTCGCCCCTGCCCTCAGGCCACTTCCCGGGCGTTGACGAGAACGAGGTCTACGAGTTCCTCGAGTCGCACTCCGGCAAATAGCGAGCGTGTTCCCCGGACGAGCCGTTCGGTCGGGGGCTAGTTTTTCAGGGCCCGGTCGAAGCCGTCCAGGACCGGGGCCAGGGCGAGGCGAACGAAGGATGCGAGTTCGCCGCGGCTCGGACCCGCGGCGGCCCAGGCCTGAGCCGCTGCGACGACGGCGCCGATGGCGGCGTAGGCCAGGGAACGGGCGAACATCGATCCATCGGCAAGGCCCAGCCGCTGCTCGGTGAAGGCCGCAAGGACCTGCGCCTGGTCGGTCAGGCGCCCCAGGGCGGAGGACTGCAGTTCCCGAACGCTGCCGATCAGTTCATGGTGGGTCAGGGCCCAGGGCACGCGTGACGGCCCGAAGGGTGCGCAGGCCGTGAGGATGGCGTCCTCGATCGCCGCGATGAGGCCGATGTCCACAGGCTGCGCATCGAGGGAGCGCGCCAGCGTCTCGACGCCCGCATCCAGATCCACCCAGAAGACGTCGCTCTTGCCGGGGAAGTAGTTGAAGAACGTGTTGCGGCTGACGCCGGCGCGTTGGGTGATCTCCTCGACGGTTGTGCCCGCGTAGCCCTTTTCGAGGAACAGCTCGAAGGCCGCGTCTTCGAGCATCTCTCGCGAGGAGAGCCGGGGTCGCCCGCGCTGCGGCTTGGCCGTGGATGTCATACGCCTAGCATCGCAGTCCTTCGGCGGCTCCGCTCGGGTGCGGCCCCCCGGCAATAACTGTGCCGCGTCCACTATGTGCCCTAGGATGGGGGGTCGGGCCGGAAATCCAGGGCCTGCTCGCGAAAGAAGCCCCATGCGCCTCATCCCCTCTCCCCGACGAGTTCTGGCAACCCTTGCCCTCGTTGCGGGAACCGCCCTTCTCGTCTCAGGATGCGCGAGCCCGCAGTCCGGCGCAGGCGCGTCCACTCCCCAGGCGGGTGGCACCATCACCTTCGCGGTCGACGTCGACCCGGTGGGTCACCTCGACGTGCACTCCTCGCAGTTGGACATCAACGCGATCCTGCAGCGACCGGTATTCGACTCGCTCGTATCCCAGAACGCCGACGGATCAATAGTGCCGTGGCTCGCGAAAAGCTGGAGCATCTCGGCCGACGGGCTCAGCTACACCTTCGACCTTCGAACAGACGTGAAGTTCACAGACGGCGCCCCGTTCAACGCGGCGGCCGTCAAGGCCAACTTCGAGCACATCGTTGCCCCGGACACGCAGAGCGCGCAGGCCTCCAGCATGCTCGGCGGAGACTTCTACGCGGGCACGACCGTTGTCGATGACCACACTGTGCGGGTCGACTTCACTCAGCCGTTCGCGCCATTCCTGCACAACGCGGCGGCGGTTCAACTCGGCTTCTACTCCCCGCTCGTACTCGCGGCCAGCGCCGACAAGCTGAAGGCCGGCGGCCCCGGCATCTCGGTGGGAACCGGGCCGTTCATCCTGTCGTCCTACACACCCGGCAGCGAACTGGTCTATACGAAGAACCCCGACTACAACTGGGCTCCCGACGGGGCCGCCCACCAGGGCGCCGCGATCATCGATACCCTCGACGTGAAGATCCTGCCGGAGAGCGCGGTGCGAACCGGCGCCCTGACCTCGGGCCAGGTCGACATCATCGGCGACACCTCGCCCGCCAGCCTCGCCCAGCTCGGTGCCGGATACACCATCATCTCGACCCAGAGCCCCGGGGTCCCGTACTCCCTCTTCCTCAATGTGAAGCGGCCCGTCTTCGCCAACCTCGGCGAGCGCCTCGCGCTTGCGGAGGGCTTCGACCTCGACGCCGCCGTCAAGGGCGTTTTCCAGGGGCGGTACCAGCGGGCCTGGTCCATCCTGTCGCCGGGCACGCCGAACTCCTACGATGCCTCGCTCGAGGGCTCGCGACCGTTCAACTCGGGCGACGCTCGCGCGCTTCTCGATGCCCAGGGCTGGACGGGGCGGGACTCCGAGGGCTACCGCACCAAGGACGGCAAGCGTCTCAGCGCCCGCTGGATCTCCTACACGCCGGTGGCCGAAGACAACGCCAGTCTCGCGGCCCTGATCCAGGACGGCATGAAGAAGATCGGCTTCGAGGTCAAGCATGACGTGCTCGAGCCCGGCGCATACCTCGACGCCTATCTGGCCGGCGATTACGACCTCACCGACTGGGGCTACCTCAGCGCCGACGCCGACATCCTTCGCAGCCATCTCGGCACCAAGGGATTCCAGAACGCCTCCCACGTCTCGGATGCCACGGTCGACGCCAACCTCGCCGCGGCGGTCGCCACGACCGACCCGGCCAAGCGGGCCGAGCTCTACCGGGCGCTCCAGCAGTACAACGCGGATGCGATCGCGACCCTGCCCCTGTACGTGCCGGAGTACTCGCTTGCCGCGGGCCCCGGCATCGGCGGCGTCACCGTCGACATCAACGGTTGGCCCCAGTTCTCCGCCGCCTACACGAGCCGGTAACCATGGCAGCACGGCTCGCCGCGCGTCTCGGCGGCATGCTCGTCGTCGTGTGGGGTGCTGCGACGCTGGCATTCCTGGTGCTTCGCCTGGTGCCCGGCGACCCGGTCGACATCATGCTCGGGGTCGAGGGGCAGGCGAGCCCCGAGGCCAAGGACGCCATCCGGGCCGATCTCGGCCTCGACCGCCCGGCATTCGAGCAGTACCTCGGCTACCTCGGCAGGGTTCTGCGGGGGGATCTCGGCCGCTCCTACCAGCTTCGACTGCCCGTGACCGAGGTCATCGGCCAGCAGCTCGCCGCCACCCTGGAGCTTGTCGCCGCCTCGGTGCTGTTCACCCTCGTACTCGTCGCAATCGGTGCGGTCGTCTTCGGCGGCCGACGGAGTCGCCCGGTCGTCGGTGCCCTCGAGCTGATCGCGATCTCGTCCCCGCCGTTCTGGATCGGCCTCGTGCTGCTGGCCGTCTTCGGATTCGGCCTGAATCTCTTCCCCGTGGCCGGGGCCGATGGCGTGACGGCCGTGGTGCTGCCGGCGGCGACGATTGCGCTTCCGGTCGCGGGTCTCCTGGGCCAGGTCCTGGCCGCCGGCATGGCGGATGCCCGGGCCCAGCCCTTCGCCCTGACCGCGCTGGCCCGGGGGGTGAGTGCCGAGCGCCTGGTGCTGCGGCACACGCTCCGGCATGCCGCGCTGCCCGCGGTGACACTCACGGGCTACATCGTCGGATCCTTGCTCGGCGGTGCCGTCATCGTCGAGTCGGTCTTCGGCCGCCCCGGAATCGGACGGGTGACGTTGGCGGCCATCACCCATCGGGACCTGCCCGTGGTCATGGGCGTCATCATCCTGACGTCGGTCGTCTTTGTGATCGTCAACCTTGCCGTGGATATCTCGTACCGGCTCATCGATCCCCGGCTGGCGCTCTCGGCCGAGGCCATCCGAGGCGTGCGGTGATGGCCGTGGATCTCCGACGGAGAGTCGTCTCCCGGCGTCCCGGAAAGAGGACCGGGCGCATCATCGCTGCGGCAACCCTCGGTGTGCTCTCGGCAATGGCACTGTTCCCCGCCCTCTTCACCGGCCTTGACCCGCTGGGCGCCGATGTGTCTGCAATTCTCCAGCCACCCTCGTGGGCGCACATCTTCGGGACCGACCAGGTCGGGCGCGACGTGTACAGCCGCGTCGTCTACGGCGCGGGCTACTCCCTCGGCACAGGCGTCGGTGCCACGGCGATCGCCCTTGTCGTGGGGGTCGTCTTCGGCACCCTCGCGGGCCTGGTGCCGCGCGCCCTGGACGGCGTGCTGATGCGCGGTGTCGAGATCGTGATGGCGTTTCCTGAGTTCCTCGTCGCCCTCTTCATCATCGCGGTGCTCGGGCCGGGGCCGGCGAACGTGATCATCGCCGTGAGTGTCGCCGCCGTGCCCGCCTACATCAGGGTGGCGCGCGCGGAGACGCTTGTGGTGCGCCGGGCCGGATACGTGGAGGCTGCCCGGGGCCTCGGCGTGCATCCGCTCACCATCGCGCTCCGCCATATCGTGCCCAACACCCTCGGCCCGCTGTCGGTCATCGCCACAATCGGCATCGGCACGGCCATCGTCGCCGCGGCCGGGCTCAGCTTCCTCGGCCTCGGTCCCCAGGATCCGACGCCCGAGTGGGGACTCATCCTCGCCGGCGGTCGCAACCTGTTGGCCGTCGCCTGGTGGGTCGCCGTGTTCCCGGGCGTCTTCATCACCGCCACGGTCATCTCGGCGACCGTCCTGGGGCGCAGTCTCCGGGCGCACGGCACAGGAGGCCCGCGATGATCGAGCCGACGACGACCCCTGCGACGACCCCTGGGACGACCGCGGCAACGGCGCCCGTGGCCCGTCAGCTCGTCGAGGTCGTGAATCTCTCGATCGGCTTCGACGGCCTGCCCCCGGTCGTCGATGGGGTGAGCCTTCGCGTCGCCCCCGGGGAGTGCCTCGCGATCGTCGGAGAGTCCGGCTCGGGTAAGAGCCTCACAGCCCGGGCACTGCTCGGACTCCTGCCGGGCGGCGCCACCGCCACGACGGAGCGGTTCCTGATTGGCGGCAGGGAGGCCGGGGGACTCTCGGAGGCCGGCTGGCGGCGCATCCGGGGTGCGGAGATCGGACTCGTCAGTCAGGATGCGCTGCTCGCGCTGGATCCGCTGCGTCGCGTGGGCCGGGAGGTGGCCGAGCCCCTCGAGGTGCACGGCATCCCCGGGCAGGCTCGAACGAGCCGCGCTGCGATCCGCCGGAAGGTCCAGGAGCTGCTGGCCGCCGTGGCCGTGCCGGAACCCGACGAGCGTGCCCGCCAGTATCCGCACCAGCTCTCGGGTGGCCTGCGCCAGCGCGCCCTGATCGCCTCGGCGCTCGCGGCGGGCCCCGGCCTGATCGTGGCCGACGAGCCGACAACGGCGCTGGACGTGACCGTTCAGGCCCGAATCCTGGGGCTGCTCGGGGAATTGAAGGATGCCGGGCTGGCGATCATCCTGATCAGTCATGACCTCGCCGTCGTCGGCCGGCTTGCCGACCGCATTGCCGTGATGTACCAGGGCCACATCGTCGAGGAGGGCCCCGCCGCCGCGGTGCTCGGGGATCCCCAGCACGCCTACACCCGATCACTCCTCGCGGCGGCAGGTTCACTGCCGGAGCCGGATGCGCCGAGCGAGCCCGTGCCCAGCGAGCCCGTGCCCAGCGAGCCCGTGCCCAGCGAGCCCGTCATCAGTGTTCAGGGTGTCGGCCAGGACTTTCGGCGGGACGCAGGCTCGAAGCGCACCGCGGTGAACGATGTGTCCTTCGACGTGTTCGCGGGGGAGTCGCTCGGCATCGTGGGGGAGTCAGGCTCGGGCAAGACGACCCTCGCCCGGCTGCTGATGGGCTTCGACCGACCCACTCGTGGCCTCATCCGGCTGGACGGTCTGGCCTGGAGCGAGGTGTCCGAGCGCCGACGCCGAGGGCACCGCGGGGCAATCCAGTTCGTCAGCCAAGACCCGATGTCCTCCTTCGACCCCCGATTCTCCGTGCGACGCATCGTTGGCCAGGCGCTGGCCCTTGACCGCACGACCGGGCCCTGGACAGGCGCTCGGGCCCGTGCGGCCGTCGCGGTGCTGCTCGAGCAGGTGGGCCTGATGCCGGAACTCGCCGATCGACGGCCGCGCGAGCTTTCCGGCGGCCAGCGCCAGCGAGTCGCGCTGGCCCGGGCGCTCGCGGCAAACCCGCGCATCCTCGTCTGTGACGAGCCGGTCTCCGCGCTGGATGTTCAGACCCAGGCCCGAATCCTCGACCTCCTGGCCGACATCCGCGACCGGCTCGGACTCACCATCATCTTCATCTCGCACGACCTGGGAGTGATCAGCAGGCTGTGCGAGCGCGTGCTGGTGATGAAAGACGGCCGGGTCGTCGAGAGCGGGCCGACGCGGCAGGTCTTTCAGACCCCCGTTCACCCGTTCACGCGCGAACTCGTGGCGGCGGTTCCGCGGGTTACCCGGTAGAATTTCATCAACATGGCGTTGAACCGGCAATCACCGGGGAGCCTTCGGAAGAACGGATGCGGCGACTGAAAGGTCTGCCGATTCCGCTAGAACCGAGCGGGTCTGGCCCGTCACAGCCAAAGAAAGAGCGGTTGCCCGAATAAGAGGTGCACGTCGAAAGGTGTGTTCCATGAAAATCGGGGACAAGCGAGGTGGTACCACGCGTTTCGGAGCGTTTCCGTCGGGCGTCCTCGTGGAACAGGCAGAGAACCCAAGCC
>CANFBG010000021.1 GCA_947444785.1 Microbacteriaceae bacterium
CTCAGGAGAAGCCATGCCCCCTCGCCGCGCCGTAGTCACCGGAGCAAGCTCGGGGATGGGGGCGGAGACCGTCAGGCTCCTTCGCGCCCACGGCTGGGACGTTGTCGGCGTCGCCCGCAGGGTCGATCGGCTGGAGGCGCTCGCCGCCGAAACGGGTGCCGAGGTCTTCGCGGCAGACCTGACGCAACAGGAGGACGTCGATGCCCTCGCTGCCTATCTCGCGGAATCCGGCGGGGTCAACACGCTGGTGAACATCGCCGGCGGCGCTCTGGGACTGGATTCCGTCGAGGACGGCCAGGTCGATGACTGGCAGTGGATGTTCGACATCAACGTACTCGGGGTCAAACGGGTCATCTCTGCACTGCTTCCCCAGCTTCGGGCGTCGATCGCAACCGGGACCGTCGCCGACATCCTGACGGTCACCTCCATCGCCGGCCACACGTCCTACGAGGGTGGCGGCGGCTACAACGCGAGCAAGTTCGCCGCGCATTCGATGATGGACGTCCTGCGGCTCGAACTGAACGGCGAGCCGATCCGGGTTCTCGAGATCGCGCCGGGAATGGTCTACACGGATGAGTTCTCGCTCGTTCGCTTCAAGGGCGACGTTGCCCGGGCAGCGGCGGTCTACTCCAACGTGCCGGAGCCCCTGACCGCCCTCGACGTCGCAACGACCATCGTGTCGATGATCGAGCTTCCCCCGCATATCAGTCTCGATCTCGTCGTCATCAAGCCCGTCGCCCAGGCGGCTCCCCACAAACTCCATCGCGGAGCACTGGTGGCCAAGGGCACCGACCCGGAAACGGTAGCGTAGCGGGATGGTGTTGATTGACGGCGAAAATGCAGGGGATAGCGTTCAGACCACTTTTTCTGAGAAAGAGGTGTTGGGCTGGTTGGAATTCGGCGACGCCTCCCGGTCGCTGGCGATGGACATCGTCGCGAGCGGGTTCGCCCCGGACTTCGTGATCGCGATCGCCCGAGGAGGGCTGGTGCCGGGTGGTGCCCTCGCCTATGCGCTGGGAACCAAGAGCTGTGGCAGCCTCAATGTCGAGTTCTACACCGATGTCGAGAGCACACTGGATGAGCCGATCTTCCTCCCGCCGATGTTGGACAACTCAGCGCTGATCGGCAAGAACGTGCTGCTGGTGGATGATGTGGCCGACTCCGGACGCACCCTCAAGCTGGTCATCGAACTGCTCGAGCGAGCCGGGGTCATCGTGAAGAGCGCAACCCTGTACGCGAAACCGCAGTCGATCGTCAGCCCGGACTTCTTCTGGCGCAAGACGGATCGGTGGATCGTCTTTCCCTGGTCGGCTCACCCGCCCGTCTCGGCCTGATGGCCGGGGGGCCCTCGCACCCCGGAATGTTCTCTGTCAGCCGGTTGCTTGCAGACGGGTTGATCTCCAGCGATTGGGCCGACGTCTTCCGGGGCTCTGACACGCTGCTCTCGCGAATCGCCGCCTTTCTCACCGGGGAGCTCGAATCCGGGCTTGGCTACCAGCCGCCGTTCAGCGACATCTTTCGGGCGTTTCAGGCCCCGCTCGCCGACGTTCGGGTGTTGATCCTCGGCCAGGACCCGTATCCCACGCCATCCCTGCCGGTCGGGCTTGCATTCTCCGTTGCCGCAGGGGCGAGGCCCCTGCCCGCGAGCCTTCGAAACATCTTCCGTGAGCTTCACGACGACCTCGGGGTCGACGTCGCCGAAGACGGGGACCTCACCGGCTGGCAAGACCAGGGCGTCCTGCTGCTGAACAGGGTCTTGACCGTGCGACCGGGTCAGCCTGGATCCCACCGGGGACAGGGCTGGGAGCAACTCACCGAACTGGCGATCCGGGCACTCGCTGACCGGCGAGACCGCCCCCTGGTGGCAATCCTGTGGGGCAGGGATGCCGTCGGCGTCGCACCGCTCTTGACCGGCGTGCCCATCATCTCCTCGCCGCATCCGAGCCCGTTGTCTGCCTATCGGGGGTTCTTCGGCTCTAAGCCGTTCAGCCGCGCCAACGCGCTGCTGGCTTCCCAGGGCTCGCCCCCGATCGACTGGGCCGCCACATCGCCTGCCCGGTAGGCTGGGCATCGAATGTCCCCATCGACCAAGGTGTGTGAAGAGCCAAATGCTTGAGGAAGAGTACCAGCCCCGCCGCCGCCTGCCGGAGGCACTGAAACCCAAGCCCGAGCCGCCGGCGAAGTTCGAATTCATCATCCGGCCGGCGACCGCCGATGACCTTCCTGACGTCCGCGAGATCTACAACATCTACGTCGCGAACAGCACGGTCACCTTCGACGAGGTCCCGATGGCGCTGAAGGCGTGGCGCACGAAGTTCGATTACGTCCAGAAACTCGGCTTCCCCTTTCTCGTGGCGGTCTCGCCCAACAACCATGTGCTCGGCTTCGCCTACGTCTCACCCTGGATCAGCAAGGCTGCGGCACGCCGAACCGTCGAGAACTCCATCTATCTCGGTCCCGCGGCCACAGGAAAAGGCCTGGGGCGTGCACTGATGGCGGAGCTCCTTGCCGCGGCCAAGACCGCCGGTGTGCGTGAAGTGCTCGCCATCATCGCCGACCAGGGGGCGGATGCGTCGATTCGCCTGCACGAGAGTTTCGGTTTCAAAGAGGTCGGCCGCCTGGGCCGCGTCGGGTTCAAGTTCAACCGCTGGCTCGGCACCGTCATGATGCAGAAGTCGCTGAAATAGCCCAGGTCGAAAAGCCGGCGGCCTGGGGCGGCGCGGCTAGGCTCGAAGAATGGCCGAGCCGTTCGAACTGAGTGCCCTGGAGCAATTCCGTCTGCTGAAGTCCGGTGAACTCGGTGTGGTGGAGCTCACCGAACACTATCTCGAGCGCATCGACCGGCTGAACCCGATTGTCGGGGCGTTCAGCACGGTGACGGAGGCCGCGGCGCTCCAGCGGGCCGCGCGCCTGCATCTTCGGCCCGAACGATCGCAGGCCCTGTGGGGGCTGCCGTTCGCCGACAAGGACCTCGTTCGCCGCGCCGGGGTGCGCACCGCGTTCGGCTCCCGCGCGTTTGCCGACTTCATTCCGGCCGAAAGCGATGAGATGGCCGAGGTGCTGGATGACGCCGGCGCCATCAGCCTGGGCAAGACGGCCACCCCGGAGTTCGGCCTGCCGAGCTACACGGAGAATCTGGCCGACCCCATCGCCACCCGCAACCCCTACGACCTGGCTTTCGGACCCGGCGGCTCCAGCGGCGGTGCCGCGGTTGCCGTCGCCTCCGGACTTGTGCCCTTTGCGCCCGGTTCCGACGGCGGCGGTTCGATTCGTATTCCGGCAGCGGCATGCGGCCTCGTGGGGCTGAAGCCGAGCCGTGGGCTGGTGCCGGCGGGCTCGGGGATATCCTCGCTCGCGGGGCTGGCTGTGTCCGGCCCGCTGGCCCGCACGGTGGCGGATGCGGCGCTGCTGCTGGACGGGATGATCGCGCGCCGACAGGGTCACATCGATCATCACTACGCACTGCGCGCCCCGGACTCGAGCGAGGGCGGCTTCCTCGGCTCGGCCATCCGCGGCGAGGGCCGGTTCCAGCTCGGAGTGCTGACGGACTCGCCATGGAGTGCGGACTACGAGATCACGATCGACGCGGAGGCCCTGCAGGTCTTTGAGACGGCACTGACCGCCCTGGATTCTCTCGGGCACGGTCTTGAGCCGATTTCCCTCGAGCCTTCGCCGGAATACGCCGCGGCGTTTCGAACGATCTGGCAGGCCGGAGCGACGGGCATTCCCGTCACCCCCGTCCAGGAAGACCTGCTTGAGCCGCTCACGCTCTGGTTGATCCAGCGCGGGCGCGAGATCAGCGCCCAGGAGCTCGCGGCCGCACTGGGAACGCTGACCGCTTTCGAGCGCAGCGTCATCCGTCAGTTCTCATCGTTCGACGCGATCATCACGCCCACGCTTGCCCAGACACCGAGGCCGATCGGCTGGTACGACAGCCAGGACGGCGAGCTGAATTTCGCCCAGCAGGTTCAGTACACCCCGTTCACCTCATTCGTGAACGTGTCGGGACTGCCCGCCATCACGCTGCCCGTGGGCCAGACCGACTCGGGCCTACCGATGGGCGTTCAGCTGATCGGCAGGCCGGGCGGCGAGGCGACCCTGCTGGCCTTGGGAGCCCAACTCGAGCGTCGATTCCACTGGGATCGGCGGCACCCGCCCCTCTGGTGATCCCGCTGAGGGATCGGGCGGCGTCAGACGTAGTTGCCCTTTTCGAGTCCGGCCTCGATCTCGAAGCGGTTCTTCAGCGGGTCCCGGCCTGCCAGCCAGTAGAAGAAGGGAAAGAGCATGCCGTACTTCTGCCACTGCAGCCGGTGCACGGCCTCGTGTTCGAGTACCGCCGGGGAGTGGTTGGTGTCGGTGAGATAGACGCCGCCGATGCACGCCCCGCCGCGCGCGAATGCCCAGGCCGGCATGCCGCTGAAGACGAAGAGTCCATCGACGCGGCGCACCCGCCCCGTGCTCAGCACGAAGCCGAACACAAAGGCGACCGCGGTGGCATACAGGTAGCCCGCGCGAGCGAGTGCCGGCGCGAGAAAGATTCCCGCCAGGATGCCCGAGACAAGACGCCTCACAGGGCGGCCGGCCTGCCGTAGGTCTCGAGCAGGCGTAGCCAGATCTCGCTGATGGTCGGATAAGAAGGGACCGCGTGCCAGAGCCTGGCGATCGGTACCTCGCCGACGACGGCGATCGTCGCGGCATGCAGCAGCTCTGCGACATCCGGACCGACGAAGGTGACGCCAAGGATCACGCGGCGATCCTCGTCGACGACCATGCGGGCCTGGCCCGTGTACCCGTCGGCGTGCAGGCTCGAACCGGCGATGTTCCCGAGGGCGTAGTCCACAACGCGGGTGCGGAAGCCGGCCGCGGCGGCCTCGGCGGCGGTGAGGCCGATGGAGGCAACCTCCGGATCGCTGAACGTGACCTGGGGCACCGCGCTGTTGTCTGCCGTTGCCGCATGCGTCCCCCAGGCCTCGTCGAAGACCGTGCGGCCCTGTGCGCGGCTGACGATCACGTCGCCCGCGGCCCTGGCCTGGTACTTCCCCTGATGGGTCAGGAGTGCCCGGTGGTTGACATCGCCGACCGCGTAGAGCCAGTCATTGCCCGCCGTCGCCGCGACCAGCAGTGTGTCATCGACCGTGAGCCAGTCACCTGGGGTGAGGCCCATGTCGAGGCTTTCGAGGCCGAGATCCTCGGTTCGGGGCGAGCGTCCCGTGGCAACGAGCAGCTCATCGGATGCGACGGATGAGCCGTCGGCCAAAGTGACATTCACGGTGCCGGTGGAATCTCGCTCGATCGTGGTGGGGGAGGAGTGAAGCCTGATGTCGACGCCGAGCTCGCTGAGGCCGGCTTCGACGAGTTCTCCTGCGAACGGCTCCTGCCCGCTGAGCAGCGTGCCGCGGGCCACGAGTGTGACCCGTGAGCCGAGACCCGCATAGGCCGTGGCCATCTCAACGGCGACGACGCCGCCCCCGATGATCGTGAGGCGCGGCGGGATTTCCTGCGACGAGGTCGCCTCCCGGGAGGTCCAGGGTTGGGCGGCCACGAGTCCAGGGAGGTCTGGCAGGAGCGCCGAGGAGCCGGTCGATACGACGACGGCATGAGCCGCGTTGTAGGTGGTGATCGATCCGTCGGGGGCGGTCACCGTGACCGTTCGGGCCGCGGTGAACCTGGCGTGACCGCGAATCAGGTCGATTCCCGCCCCGGCGACCCACTTCTCCTGACCGGCATCGCTCCAGTTGCTCGTAAACGAGTCTCGGCGGGCGAGGACGGCTGCGACGTCGACTGCGCCGGTGACGGCCTGCGCCGCCCCGCCAACCCTCTGGGCAGCCCGGAGTGCTGCCGCGCTTCTCAGCAGCGCCTTGGAGGGCATGCACGCCCAGTAGGAGCATTCGCCACCGACGAGTTCGCTCTCGATCAGCGCGACCGTCAGGCCGCCCTGAACCGCCCGATCTGCGACGTTCTCGCCCACTGCTCCGGCACCGATGACGATCAGGTCGTATTCGTTATTGCTCATGACCCCACAGTAGGCCTGCCGGCTGAAAGGCTATCGGCCGAGGAACTCAGCCGGTGTCCGGGTCAGGAAAGCCTGCATTCCGATCTGGGAATCTTTCGTTGCGGCCAGGGCGACGAGGCTCGGCTGGAGGGCCTCCTCGGCCGCGGCATCCGACTCCCGGACGGCGATGTGCGCGTTGGCAAGAGTCGCCTGAACCGCCAACGGGGCCTGGGCCGCGATGCGCTCCGCGATGCCCAGTGCATGTTCCAGAAGTTTCTTTGCGGGCACGACCTCCTGAACCAGTCCGATCCGCAGGGCTTCCTTCGCGTCGAAAACGTCTCCCGTGAGGATCCACCGCATGGCGTTCCCCCAGCCGACCGCTCGGGGGAAGCGGATCGTGGCGCCGCCGAAGGGCAGGATTCCCCGGCTCACCTCCAGCTGAGCGAATCGGGTCGTGTCGGCCGCGATGGCGACGTCACTGGCCAGGATGAGCTCGATGCCGAGGGTGAGGCAGATGCCCTGCACCGCGATCACGACGGGCTTGGTCATCACCTCGCCGCTGACCTGCCAGGGGTTCACCCCGCCCTCCGGCACGAAGTCGATGCCGTCTGCCTTGATCCTCGGCCCGACGTCCTTCAGGTCAAGGCCTGCGGTGAAGTGTTCCCCGACCGCATGCACGAGGCCGACTCGCAGCTCGGGATCGGCGTTGAGCATGCCGTAGGCGACGGCCAGCTGCTGGAGGGTGTCGAAGTCTGCCGCGTTGCGCTTCTCCGGCCTGTTCAGCCCGATCATCAGGATGTGGCCGCGGCGTTCAACGGTGACCTTGACCTCCGGCTCGCCTGCAACTGCTGTCGTATCTGTCATGGGTCTGAACTCTCGGGTCGGCGGTCGGCGGGCGGCGGGCGGTGTGGGCTGCGGACTAGCGCGTCAGGGCTGAGATTATCCTCAGGATGCTCGGAAGGTCGTCGTCGGCCGCGGCTGGACTGGTCGGGGCGAATTCGGTGATGCCGGCTCCGATCAGAGTGAATGCGGCACAGACGGCGCGGATGTTCTCGATCAGTGACGCGGCCGGCACTCCGAAGGGTTCGGGGTTGCCGATGCCCAGGAAGTCGATGGGATCGATCACGTCGAGGTCGATGTGGAGATAGACATGGGTCGCCCCCATCTCCTCAAGGCGAGCGAGCAGGGCCTCCGGCTGCCGGAGCTCGTCCGGGCTGAGAGTGGCGATCCCGGCACTTTCGATGAACGCCGCCTCATCGTCGTCCAGTGAGCGCACCCCCGCGAGAATGATCGAGTCCGCAGAAATCGGATGCGGCGGCACGAGAGGCTCGGGCCCATCGCCCAGGAGTGTGCGGAGCACCATGCCGCTGAACGCATGCGACGGCGACGAGCTCGGCGTGTTCAGGTCGCCGTGGGCATCGAACCAGACCACGGCGACCGAGGCGCCCTGAACGCGTCCGAGGGCGTGCGGGATGGCGGCGAGCTCGACGCCGCAGTCCCCGCCGATCGTGATGACGCGGCCCGTGGTCGCCGAAAGGGTCTGGCTCTGGGACTCACGCACCTGGTGCAGTGCAGTGAAGCGAAGCACGCCCGTTTCCTGCGCCTCACCGGCTCCGGCGGGTACCGCCACGACGCGGGTCGCCGAGGCAGGAAGGTCACCCCTGATCGCCTCCGTGCCATCGACGAGCCTCATGGCTCTGCTGGAGTCGGAACCCTGCCACTGGGGCACGATGACGAATGTGCTCTGCTCTGCGGGACCTGCCGGCCTGGTGCTGTTCACGGACATCCTCTTTCCGCTGCGGAATTCTACTGGCTGATCGGCTTCGCAGCGTTGGCCTTCAGCGCCGCGAGACGAATCTCAACCTCGGTCAACTCGCCAATGTCCTCGAGTTCGTCGAACTGGGAATCGAGGCTCGACGCCGTGAGCTCCTCCTGGCCCCTGACCCGGGCCTCCTCGCGGCGGATCTTGTCCTCGAAGCGGTTGAGGTCGCTCGTGGGATCGAGCACGTTGATGCTCTTCAGGGCGTCCTGCACCTTGGCCTGGGCCTCGACCGTCTTGGCCCGGGCGGTCAGCTCGTCGCGTTTGCGAGTCAGCTCGCCCAGCTTCTCCTTCATCTGGTTGAGTCCGCTTTTCAGCTTCTCGACGTTCTGGGTCTGGGTGGCGATCGACGGCTCGGCATCCCGAGCCTCGTTCTCGCTCTGCAACTGACGCGTCAGTGCAACCTTGGCCAGCGTGTCGAACCGGTCGGCTCCGGCGTCATCTCCCGAGCTTCGAAGCGAGTCCGCGCGGGTGCTGGCGGCCAGCGCCTTGTTGCCCCAGTCGGCGGCGGCGGCGACATCTTCCCGGTGGTCCTCCTCGAGCATGCGCAGGTTGCCGATGGTTTCGGCGATCGCGCTCTCCGCATCGGAGATGTTGTCGCTGTAGTCGCGAACGAGCTGATCCAGCATCAGCTGGGGGTTCTCGGCGCCGTCGATGAGGGCGTTGATGTTGGCTTTGGCCAACTGCGCTATGCGACCGAAGATGGACTGCTTCGCCACGATGGAGCTCCTTGTTCGGGGGACGTAGGGGTATCGACTTCGAGTCTAGGAGGCCAATTGTTTCGCCGCGTTACCTCTTTCCGGCGAGGCGTGGCCCGGCGGAGCAAGATGGTGCCAGCGGGAATTTTCTCCGGCGGATGATTCGAGAGCGAGGCAAATCTGTGAGTGTGCAAAACGGAATGCGTCTCAGCGTCGTCGAGGTCACCCGGAACCGGCCGTGGGCACCGGCCTACCACTCGTATGTCGACGAGCTCAACACCCGCGCCGTGCGCAGTGCACAGGATGCCGGATGGCTCGTCAACCGCGTAGCCGCGGCGGATGTCGGCCCGTCGAGGCTGCTCTCGCTCACCGACAGCTCGGACGCCATCGTCATCATGGGCGGCGAGGACCTGGCCCCGGAGTTCTACTCCGGGGAGAGGGACTACCTCGGCGAGACGCGGCACTTCGAGGCGGCCGACGAAGGCCAGATCGCCCTCGTGCACCGGGCGCTCGCCCGGGCCACGCCGTTGCTGGGAATATGCCGCGGCCTGCAGGTCATCAACGTGGCCCTGGGCGGAGACATCATCCAGGATCTGGGTGCCGGCAGCATTCACAAGAACTTCGGTGTGCCGATCCGGGGCATCATGCGCGCCCACGACGTGCACCTGGTGGCAGAGAGCCGACTCTCAGGTCGATTCGATCTCAACAGGATCTCCGTGCAGAGCGCGCATCATCAGGCCGTGGCCACCCTCGGCGCAGCGCTGACGGCCGTTGGCTTGGCTCCCGATGGAGTCATCGAGGCCATCGAGCACGACACCGCGCCCATCGTCGGCGTGCAGTGGCATCCGGAGGACCCGGGTGCCGTCAGCGGCCAGCTCGAGTCCCTGCTCGGTCAACTCTCCGCAGCCGAGTCGGTTCTCGCGGCCTGACCCTGTTCACAACGAAAGGAACCCCCGATGCAAACGCATCGGGGGTTCCTTATTTCTTTCACTGTGCCCTCGACTGGATTTGAACCAGCGACCTATTCCTTCGGAGGGAAGTGCTCTTCCGCTGAGCTACGAGGGCGTACAGCTAAAACGTACCAGATGAGTCGTGACAGGGGAGCCGTCGGCGTATTCCGGTACCGGTGCCCCGGCTGAATTCCGACCTCGGTTTCAGGTGGCATGATTCTGTGATGCAGCGTTCCGTATCGGCCCAGATGATCATCACGATCCACCGCCCCATCATCCTGATCCTGTCCGCCGCTGTGGCGGATTCAGTCGTCGTCGAGAGTGAGGAATTCGCCTTCGCCCACGAGGGAAAAGACGTCGAAGCGAGGCTGGTGACCGACAGCAACGGGACGCGCCTGCACACGTTCAATGTCGACGAGGGGAGGATGACCCTTGACTATCGGGCCCTCGTCTCAGGCCTCGCCGAGCCGGCCTTCGTCGACGAACTCGACCTGCTGACCTATCGCAGGCAGAGCCGGTACTGCCAGTCAGACGAGCTTCTGCCGGTTGCCAAGTCCGAGTTCGCCGGTCTCCGGGGCATCGCGATGATCCAGGCGGTGGAAGCCTGGGTGAATGAGAAGCTGCGCTACGTGCCTGGCTTCGGCCGGCACACCGATGGCGCAGTTCAGACGATGATGACTCGGCGTGGGGTGTGCCGCGACTACGCGCACCTGGTCATCGGCATGCTCCGCGCGCTCGACATGCCCGCCCGGATGGTCTCGGTCTATGCCCCGGGGCTGGCCCCGATGGATTTCCACGCCGTCGTCGAGGCCTACTTCGACGGCGTCTGGTACGTCATCGACGCCACGAGGCTTGCCCCGAGGCAGAGCTTCGTGCGGATCGCCACGGGTCGGGACGCCGCCGACATCGCGTTCCTCTCCAACTACAACGGGCTGCTGCGGCTCGACAAGCTTGAGGTCATGGCGACCTCCGATGAGTTCGAGATCGAGGACCACACCGCCCTCGTCACGCTGCGCTAGGCGGCCCCGGGACGGGATGCCCCGCGGTCCACGGGATACGATTGACGATCGTGACTCCAGAACAGCTCTCCCTCGCCCTGCTCGACATTGTCTCCACCCGGCTCGAGCAGTCCGGTTCCGTGGAGGTGACCGCGGCCGACGTCTCCCTGGAGCGCCCGCGCAGCCGCGAGCACGGCGACTGGGCCTCCAACATCGCGATGAAGCTGGCCGGACGCCTCGGCGCGAACCCGCGGGCCCTGGCCCAGGAGCTCGTGCCCTTCATCGAGGCGATTCCCGGTGTCTCCAAGGTGGACGTCGCCGGCCCGGGCTTCATCAACATCACGCTTGACACCGCGGCCGCGGCCGAGATCGCCCGCAGTATCGTCGAGGCCGGCGATCAGTACGGTCACAACGACACCCTCAAGGGCCTGTCGGTGAACATGGAGTTCGTCTCGGCGAACCCCACCGGGCCGCTGCATCTCGGACACACCCGGTGGGCGGCCCTCGGTGACGCCATCGCGCGCGTGCTGTCCGCATCCGGCGCCGTGGTCGAGACCGAGTACTACATCAACGACGCCGGCAACCAGATGGACAACTTCGGCCTCTCCGTGCTGGCCGCGGCCAAGGGGGAGCCGACGCCCGAGGGCGGTTACCCGGGCGCCTACATCGGCGAGCTCGCGACCAAGGTGCTTGCCCAGGTCCCCGACCTGCTCGAGCTGCCCGACGCGGATGCGATGGCCGTGGCCCGCGACCTCGGCTACCTCACGCAGATGGCCGAGATCAAGAAGTCCCTCGAGAACTTCAACGTGCACTTCGACGTCTACTTCTCGGAGCGCACGCTGCACGCGCGCGACGAGGTCACGGGCCTCAGCCTGATCGATGATGCCGCCGAGAGGCTGCGCGCCCAGGGCCATGTGTTCGAGGCCGACGACGCCGTCTGGGTTCGCACCACCGACTTCGGCGACGACAAGGACCGCGTGCTGACCCGCGGCAACGGCATCGTCACCTACTTCGCGGCGGATGCCGCCTACTACCTGAGCAAGAAGGATCGCGGCTTCACCGAGAAGATCTACCTGCTGGGCGCCGATCACCACGGCTATGTCGGACGCCTCAAGGCACTCGCCGCCGCCGCCGGGGACGACCCCGACGTCAACATCACCATCCTGATCGGCCAGCTGGTCAACCTCAATGGCGCCAAGCTGTCCAAGCGGGCCGGGAACATCGTCGAGCTCGACGACCTGCTCGAGTGGGTGGGGGCGGATGCCCTGCGCTACTGGCTGGCCCGCTACCCGGCCGACTCGCCGCTGTCGCTGGAAGGGGAGGCGCTGCGCTCCCGCTCGAACGACAACCCCGTCTTCTACGTGCAGTACGCGCACTCCCGCACCTGCTCGGTCGCCAAGAATGCGACCCTCGCGGGTGTCGACCGCAGCACGTTCGACCCGACCCTGCTGAACCACGAGAGCGAGACCGAACTGCTCGGTGCCCTCCAGGAGTTCCCGCGCATCGTGTCCAAGGCCGCCGAGCTCCGCGAGCCGCACCGCGTCGCGCGCTACCTCGAGGAGGTCGCGGGGGACTACCACCGCTGGTATCAGGCCACCCGCGTCCTGCCGCTCGGCGACGAGGAGATCACCGACCTGCACCGGACCCGCCTGTGGCTGAACGATGCGACGGGGCAGGTCATCCGCAATGGTCTGGCCCTGCTCGGCGTCTCGGCCCCGGAGCGGATGTAGTCATGCGCCGCCGCGCCGTCATCACGCTCACCGTGCTCGGCGTCATCGTCGTGGGCGGTGTCGCTCTCGCCGACACCGCAGCCAGGAACTACGCCCAGGATCGCATCGCCGGGGAGGTCAAGTCCGGCCTGCCGAGCGAGGCGACCGGCGACGTGACCGCAAACATCGGCGGACTCTTCTTCCTCGGGCAGTACCTCGCGGGCAAGCTCGAGACAGTCACCATTGAAAGCAGTGACCTCCAGGTGGCGGGCGTCCCCGTGCCGACGAAGATCGTGGCCACCGGGGTGCCGACAGATCTCACGCTGCCGGTCGAGAACGTCGAAGCCACCCTCACCCTCAGCGAGGCCGCGGTGAATGCCGCCGCCAAGATTCCCGGTGCCGGGAGCCTGGCGCTCAACGACGGGACCGTCGGCTACACCGGTGCCCTGACGGCATTCGGGCTGAGCGTGAACTACACGGTCATGGCCCAGGCGGCGCCTCAACCGGGCAACATCATCGTGCTGACACCGCAGGAGGTCACGCTCGCCTCCGGGGGTGGTGCGCTCGACATCTCAGGGCTTCTGGGCGGCGTGAAGAACACCACCGTGCCGATCTGCCTCGCCTCCTTTCTGCCCAAGGATCTGGCTATCACGGGCATCACCGTGACTCAGGGATCCGCGGATGTCGTGATCTCCGGCAAGAACATCGTGCTGAACGAGGCAACCCTGTCGACGCTCGGATCCTGCGGCTAGGTTCGCCTCTGTAGATTGGGGCGGTGCAACTCTTTCCCCTGACACAGGCCACTGCCGGACTCTCCGAGATCGTCTTCACCGCGGACGGCAGCCTCTGGGGCTCCCTCACCGGTACTGGGTCCCTGATTCGGCGCGATCGGGATGGCTCACTCGCGGAGTTCCCGCTCGGGGGCGGCTCCAGGCCGCTCGGCCTCGCCGCCGCCACAGTCGACTCCGTCTGGGTCGCCGACGAGGGCCAGAGCGCGATCGTCAGGGTCGGCCGAGAGGGAGTGCATGCGGTGCTGGCCACCCCGACCCCGTTGGCGGCCCCCACCGACGTCGTGGCGCTTGACGACGGCACCGCCTGGTTCATCGAGCGCGCCCTTGACGGTCTCGGCCGCATCGACATCATCGGCCGCCTGAGTGAGTACTCGTCGACTCCCGCGGGCTCGCTGCCGAGTGGCATCGCATCCAGCGGCGAGAGCCTCTGGGTCACACTGCCGAACGCGGCCGCCGTGGCGTATTTTCGAGGCGGTGACTCGCGGGCCCTGCTGCACGGCATGACGGATGCCGCAATCCGGCCGGTGGGAATAGTGACGGCAGCAAGCGGCGCCGTCTACTTCACCGCGCCCGGCACCGGGCAGGTGGGCCGCATCCTGAAGCCGGGAGCCGCCCCGGAGATAGTGCTGACGCTCCCGGGCAGCCGGCCCCAGGTCATCGTCGCCAACCCCGTTGGCGGCTGCTGGTTCACGCTCGTCGGCGAGGCTCGAATCGGTAGCCTGACTGATGCGGGTGAGTTCTCGTTCATCGATGTTCCGGGAGAAACCGCCGGCATCGCCGTGGCCCCCGATGGATCGGTCTGGGTGGCCCTGGCCGCGGGTGAACTGGCCCGCGTCGACCCGTCGGCGTGAATCAGCCATCCTGAATCGGGGAGACGCGAACGTCGGGGTCTTTCCGCTAAACTCTGAATGAAATGGCCGAGCCCCGGTGGCGTCGGCCTCACGTTCTGGCTTCAGGAACCAACCCGGGTTCGCTCGCCTCACCCGGCCCGCACCCAAAGGTTTTTCCCATGACTGGTTTTTTCCTATGACGATGAGTCCGCTTGCCCCCGAGTGGCTCGCCCACCCGGCCGACGCGAATGACGTTCCGGCCGGGGTGTGGCCCGACGGTACCCTGCGCACGGAATCAGGGCAGCTTGGCATTGCCGGCGTTTCGGCGGAAGAAATCCTTGAACGTTTCGGCAGCCCGGTGTACGTCATCGACGAGGAGCACGCGCGAGTGCGGGCCCGGATGATCTCGGCCGCGTTCACGTCGGAACTGGCTCGGATCGGCACGACGGCCAGGATCTACTACGCAGCCAAGGCTTTTCTCTCCACAGAGATCGCCCGGTGGGTCACCGCTGAGGGGCTCGGCGTCGACGTCTGTTCCGGGGGAGAGCTCGCAGTGGCCCTGGCGGCGAACGTGCCGCCCGCCCGGATAGGGATGCACGGCAACAACAAGTCCCTGGCCGAGATCGAGCGCGCCGTCTCCGTGGGCGTGGGAACGATCGTCATCGACAGCGAGATCGAGATCACCCGAGTGGCAGAGGCGGCCGTCCGACACGGCCGGATCCAGTCGGTGCGCCTTCGGGTGAACAGCGGCGTGCACGCTCATACCCATGAGTTCCTGGCCACCGCGCACGAAGATCAGAAGTTCGGCGTGCCGCTCGAGCGGGCCGCCGCCCTGGTCGAAACGATCCGCTCCCATGCCAGCCTCAACTTTCTGGGGCTGCACTGCCACATCGGTTCTCAGATCTTCGGCACCGATGGCTTCGCTGAGTCCGCACGGCGCCTGCTGGGCGTGCAGGCGCAACTTCTTGAATCCGGCGAGGTTCCCGAGCTGAATCTCGGCGGCGGCTTCGGCATCGCCTATACCCGCGCCGACGACCCCAGCGATATTCGCGACATTGCCCGCCACATCGCCGACATCGTGTCCTCGGAGTGCCAGCGGCTCGGGATCCCCGTGCCCGTGGTGGCCCTGGAGCCCGGGCGGTTCATCATCGGCGGCGCAGGCGTCACCCTCTACACGGTGGGCACCATCAAAAACGTCGAGGTGACCCTCGACGCGGGCGGCGGCACAGCGATCCGCAAGTATGTCAGCGTCGACGGCGGAATGAGCGACAACGCCCGACCGGCTCTCTACGGTGCCGACTACTCGGTGCGCCTTGCCAACCGTGTCTCTGCGGCAGAACCCGCCCTCGTGCGTGTCGCCGGCAAGCACTGTGAGTCGGGCGACATCCTGGTGTATGCCGACTACCTTCCCGCAGACGTGTCGCCCGGCGACATCCTCGCGATGCCCGCGACCGGCGCATATTGCTGGTCGCTGTCGAGCAACTACAACTACCTCGGCCGGCCCCCGGTCGTTGCCGTGAAGGACGGGGCCGCCCGGCTCATCGTCCGGGGCGAGACCGAAGCCGACCTGCTTTCCCGTGACGTGGGCATCGACCCCGCCAACCTTGGAGCATCATGATCGAATACCGCAATCTCCGAATAGCCCTTCTGGGCGCAGGCTCCGTGGGGGCTCAGGTCGCGACGCTGCTGCTCGAGCAGTCGGACGAACTGGCCGCCCGGGTGGGCGCCGGGCTCGAGCTCGTGGGAATCGCCGTTCGCGAGATCGACGCGCCGCGGAGCGCGCCGATCCCGAAGGAGCTGCTCACAACGGATGCCCTGACGCTCATCCAGGGCGCCGACATCGTCATTGAGTTGATGGGCGGGCTCGAGCCTGCCAGAAGCTACATCCTCGCGGCAATCAACTCGGGCGCCGACGTCGTCACGGGCAACAAGGCACTCATCGCGGCGCACGGCCCCGAGCTGCTGGATGCCGCCGAGCAGGTGGGCGCCCAGATCTATTACGAGGCGGCTGTGGCCGGTGCCATCCCGATCATCCGGCCGCTTCGCGAGAGCCTTGCCGGCGACCGCGTCAAGCGCATCCTCGGAATCGTGAACGGCACGACCAACTACATCCTCGACAAGATGGACGTGGAGGGCGACTCCTTCGAGTCCGCGCTCGCCGCCGCCACCGCGCTCGGCTATGCCGAGGCCGACCCGACGGCGGATATCGAGGGGTACGACGCAGCGCAGAAGGCCGCGATCCTCGCGCGGCTCGCATTCCACACCGAGGTTCCTGTCGAGGCCGTGCACCGCGAGGGAATCACGAAGATCACCGCCGCAGAGGTGCGCCAGGCCCAGAAGACCGGCTATGTCGTGAAACTCCTGGCCATCTGCGAGCGGCTGACCGACCCGCTGACAGGCGAGGAGGGCGTCTCCGCCCGCGTCTATCCCGCTCTCGTCAGCCGACTGCACCCGCTGGCCGCCGTGCACGGGGCCAAGAACGCCGTGTTCGTGGAGGCCGAGGCCGCAGGCGACCTCATGTTCTACGGGGCCGGGGCGGGCGGCCGGGAGACGGCATCCGCGGTTCTCGGCGACCTCGTCTCTGCCGCACGCCGGCACGTCGCAGGGGGACCAGGCGTCGCAGAGTCGACGCACGCGAACCTTCCCATCATGCCGATCGACAGCGTCGTGACGAAGTATCAGATCACGCTCGAGGTGTCCGATGCGCCCGGTGTGCTGTCTGGCATCGCCGGGTTGTTCAGCGGGCACGGCGTCTCCGTCGAGGCGGTTCAGCAGTCGATCTCGTCCGCCGGCGTCGCCCAGGGGGTTTCGCGCACGAACGAGGCTTCCGGCACCGCTACCCTTGTCATTGTCACGCACGAGGCAACCGAGCGGGACCTGTCCCGCACAGTCGCGGATCTCGCCGGTCAGCCGTCCGTCGTGCGTGTCGAGTCTGTTCTACGAGTTGAAGGAGCCTGATCTCATGAGCCCCAATAGCCTTCCCCGCCCCAGTGCCAATTCCCGCCAGTGGCGAGGACTTCTGCACGAATACGCCGACCGCCTCGACATCACCGAGGCGACCCCGATCGTCACGCTGGGCGAGGGTGGAACGCCGCTGATTCCGGCTCCGTCCCTGTCGGCTCGCACCGGAGCCCGGGTCTATGTCAAGTACGAGGGGATGAACCCCACCGGCTCCTTCAAGGACCGGGGCATGACGATGGCGATCTCCAAGGCCGTGGAGCACGGCGCCAAGGCCGTCATCTGCGCCTCGACCGGCAACACCTCGGCCTCGGCCGCCGCCTACGCGACCCACGCCGGCATAACCGCGGCCGTGCTGGTGCCCGAGGGCAAGATCGCCATGGGCAAGCTGAGCCAGGCCATCGCTCACAAAGCCGAGCTCCTGCAGGTTCGTGGCAACTTTGACGACTGCCTCGACATCGCCCGCGAGCTGTCCAAGTACTACCCCGTTCACCTCGTGAACTCGGTGAACCCCGACCGCATCGAGGGGCAGAAGACCGCCTCGTTCGAGGTCGTCGAGGTCCTCGGCGACGCCCCGGACTTCCACATCATGCCCGTCGGCAACGCAGGAAACTACACGGCATACACCAAGGGCTACCGGGAAGAGCTGGCTCGCGGCGCGATCACGAAGCTTCCGCGCATGTTCGGCTTCCAGGCGGCCGGCAGCGCGCCGATCGTCCTCGGCCACCCGGTGAAGAACCCCGAGACCCTGGCCTCTGCCATCCGAATCGGAAACCCGGCGTCGTGGGAGCTCGCACTGACCGCGAGGGACGACACGAACGGCTACTTCGGAGCCATCGATGACGAGCGCATCCTCGAGGCCTATCGCCTCCTGGCCGGCGAGGTCGGAATCTTCGTCGAGCCTGCCTCTGCCATCAGCGTGGCAGGCCTCCTTGAGCGCGCCGACGCCGGTGTCATCGGCAAGGGCGCCGTCGTGGTGCTCACCGTCACCGGTCACGGCCTCAAGGATCCCCAGTGGGCCCTTCGCCGCCAGGACGGCTCCGAGATCAAGCCCACCAGCGTCTCCGTCGACACCGATGAGATCGCCTCTGTGCTGGGCCTTGAAAAGGTCGTCGCATCGTGACCCTCGCGGGCAGGTCCGTCACCGTCAAGGTGCCGGCCACAACGGCAAACCTGGGCCCGGGCTTCGACACCCTCGGGCTCGCCCTCGCGCTGTACGACGAACTGACCGTCACCGTGCGCGAAACCCCCGGCGTGCATGTCGAGGTCATCGGCGTCGGTGCCGGTGAGGTGCCCACCGACGAGAGCAATCTTGTCGTGACGGCCATCGCCCACGTCTTCGCGGCATACGGCCAGGAGTTCCCGGGTCTCGACCTGATCGCCCGAAACGTCATCCCGCACGGTCGTGGCCTCGGCTCTTCGGGTGCGGCTATCGTCTCCGGCATCATGGCGGCCAAGGGCCTGCTCGAGGGCATCGTCGACATCGATGCGCTCGCGCTTCTGGGCCTGGCGACCGAGATGGAGGGACACCCCGACAACGTCGCCCCCTGCCTCTTCGGCGGCCTGACCATTGCCTGGACCACCCCCGAGGGACCGCAGTTCAAGAAGCTCATCGTTCACCGCGGTGTCTCGCCGCTCGTGCTCGTGCCCGAGGCGACGATGTCGACCGCATTGGCGCGCAGCCTGCAGCCCGAGTCGGTGCCGCACGCCGACGCGATCTTCAATGTCTCGCGCTCCACACTGCTCATCGCGGCGCTGATCCAGAGCCCCGAGCTTCTCCTCGCGGCGACCGAGGACAAGCTCCACCAGAACTACCGGGCGACGGCCATGCCGGAGACGGATCGCCTCCTGCAGAACCTGCGTCGGAACGGCTTCCCTGCCGTTGTTTCCGGAGCCGGCCCGAGCATTCTCGTGCTCTGCAGCGACCCCGGTCAGCGCCTCGCCGCAGCCGAGTTGGTTGCTGCCGAGAGTGAAACGCCGTGGCAGTCAATGGCACTGGCCGTGGACTTCAAAGGTGCTACTGTTATAACGCACCCGGTCGAATCGGCTTAATCAGAGCTCGTACCCGGTAGCAATTCACACTCATCGCTGCCCCGCGTTACGCGTACTGACTCAGCATCTTGTCTCCTGTACGACCATCACTCGGGGTTAGCTCCCTGTCGGCCCTATCTGCGCCGGCATTGGAAGGAAACCCACTTACGTGACCACTGTCAACACCCCCGCTTCAACCATTCCTGCCGCCAATATCTCGGCCCTGAAGGTTGCAGAACTCACCGCCCTCGCAATTGAACTCGGCGTGCCCGGAGCGGCAAAGCTTCGCAAGGCCGAGCTTGTTGCGGCCATCAATGAGGTTCGCGGCACCGGCGCCGCTGCCGAGGAAGCCCCGGCTGAGTCCGCCGCACCCGAGGTCGAAATCACCGAGGTTCCCGCTTCTCAGGACGCCCCGGTCGCCGAGGCCGCATTCGAGTTGTCCGTGCCGGCCGAGCCCGCCGTCGACGCGCCGAAGACGCGGAGCCGTGCTCCCCGTCGCGCCAAGTCGGTCGATGGCGGCATCGAGGTCTCCGGAGCTCCCGCAGTGCTGGCCCCGGTATCCGCTGTCCGGCACGTGAACCGCTCTGCGACCGTCGCCGAAGACGCCGTCCCCGCCGTTCAGGTCGAGGATGCAGCCGCAACCGACGCATCCGCTTCCGACGTATCCGCTTCCGACGACGTCGTGGCGATTGCCGCTGAGTCCGCTGTCGCCGAGGCCGTCGCCGAGGAGTCCGCGGGTGATGAGACGGTCGAACCCCGCCAGGGCCGAAGCCGCAGCCGCAACCGCCAGACGAATGCGGAGCGCAACGCCGAACGTGCCGAGCGCAACGCCGAGCGTGCCGCTGAGCGTGCCGCCGATTCAGAGAACGCGGGCGTCGCGGAGGCCGTGAGCGCCGAACCGCGCACACAGGGTCGTCGCAACCAGAACGATCGCAACCAGAACCAGAACGATCGCAACCAGGGCGACCGCAACCAGCAGAATGACGGTGCCGCCGACCGCAGCCAGACCGACCGCGGGCAGCAGAACGACCGGAACCAGCAGAACGACCGGAACCAGCAGAACGACCGGAACCAGCAGAGCGATCGCAGCCAGAACAACCGCAACCAGAACGATCGCGGCCAGAATCAGGGCGACCGCAACCAGAATCAGGGCGACCGCAACCAGAACCAGAACGATCGCAACCAGGGCGATCGCGGCCAGGGCATCGGAATCGAGCTCGAGGACGACCTTCGCAACGACCGCAGCGCGCGCAGCCGCTACCGTGACCGCAAGCGCCGGGGCCAGGGCCCGACCGACGAGTTCGAGCCGGAGATCAGCGAGGATGACGTCCTGATTCCCGTCGCCGGAATCCTCGACATCCTCGACAACTACGCATTCGTTCGCACGAGCGGCTACCTGCCCGGCAATAACGACGTCTATGTCTCGTTGGGCCAGGTCAAGAAGTACAACCTTCGCAAGGGCGACGCGGTGGTCGGTTCCATCCGCCAGCCGCGCGAGGGCGACAGCAACGGCCGCCAGAAGTACAACGCGATCGTGAAGATCGAGTCGATCAACGGCCTGCCGTTCGACGAGAACGCCGTGCGCGTCGAGTTCAACAAGCTCACCCCGCTGTACCCGCAGGAGCGACTCCGTCTCGAAACCGAGCCGGGCAAGTTGACCCAGCGCATCATCGATCTCGTGGCTCCGATCGGCAAGGGCCAGCGCGGACTCATCGTTGCGCCGCCCAAGGCCGGCAAGACCATCGTCATGCAGCAGATCGCGAACGCCATCTCGGCGAACAACCCCGAGGTCCACCTCATGGTCGTTCTGGTCGATGAGCGTCCGGAAGAGGTCACCGACATGCAGCGCACGGTCAAGGGCGAGGTCATTGCCTCCACCTTCGACCGTCCCGCCGAAGACCACACCACGGTCGCCGAGCTGGCGATCGAGCGTGCCAAGCGCCTCGTCGAGCTGGGCCACGACGTCGTCGTGCTTCTCGACTCGATCACCCGCCTGGGCCGGGCCTACAACCTGGCCTCCCCGGCATCCGGTCGTATTCTCTCCGGTGGGGTCGACGCTGCGGCGCTCTACCCGCCGAAGCGCTTCTTCGGTGCCGCGCGCAACATCGAGAACGGTGGCTCGCTCACGATCCTGGCCTCGGCCCTGGTCGAGACCGGTTCCAAGATGGACGAGGTCATCTTCGAGGAGTTCAAGGGCACCGGCAACATGGAGCTCCGCCTGTCGCGCCAGCTGGCCGATAAGCGCATCTTCCCCGCCGTCGACATCAACGCCTCCGGCACGCGCCGTGAGGAGCTGCTCATGGGAGCGGATGAGACCAAGATCACCTGGAAGCTGCGTCGCGCCCTTGCCGGCGTCGACCAGCAGCAGGCGCTGGAGATCGTGCTCGGCCGCCTCAAGGAGACGACGTCCAACGTCGAGTTCCTGATGCAGGTGCAGAAGTCGATGCCGACGCCCCCGGCACACAGCTCGACGAGCCACAACGGACTCGGCCTGGACAAGTAAGAAATGTTTGAGTCGGTTGAAACCCTGATCATCGAGCACGACGAGCTGCAGGAGCAGCTGGCCGAGCCCGGTCTGCACTCCGATCCCGCGCGCAGCAAGCGGGTGAACCGGCGCTACGCCGAGCTCAGCCGCATCATCGCGGCATATCGCGAGTGGCAGCAGCTGACTGAAGATCTGGCAGCCGCGACGGAGATGGCATCGGAAGATGCCTCCTTCGCCGCGGAGGTTCCGGGGATGGAAGAGAGCCTCGCGGTTGCGACCGAGAAGCTTCGACGCCTCCTCATCCCGCGCGACCCCAACGACGGCCGCGACGTGATCATGGAGATCAAGATGGGCGAGGGCGGCGCAGAGTCTGCGCTGTTCGCCGCAGATCTTCTCCGGATGTACCTGCATTACGCCGAGGGCAAGAAGTGGAAGACCGAGATCATCGAGCAGACCTCGAGCGATCTGGGTGGCATCAAGGATGTCCAGCTCGCGATCAAGGGCTCCTCGAATGATCCTGCCCAGGGTGTCTGGGCGCACCTGAAGTACGAGGGCGGCGTGCACCGCGTGCAGCGCGTGCCGGCGACCGAGTCGCAGGGACGCATCCACACCTCGGCGGCCGGTGTTCTCGTGTACCCCGAGGTCGACGAGCCTGAAGAGGTCCCCATCTCGCCCAACGACCTGAAGATCGATGTCTATCGCTCGAGTGGCCCCGGCGGCCAGAGCGTCAACACGACCGACTCCGCCGTTCGCATCACCCATCTTCCGACCGGCATCGTCGTGGCCATGCAGAACGAGAAGAGCCAGCTGCAGAACCGTGAGGCTGGCATGCGCGTCCTTCGCGCCCGGGTCCTCGCACGCCAGCAGGAGGAGATCGATGCGGCGGCCTCGGCCGTGCGCAAGAGCCAGATCCGCACCATGGATCGCTCCGAGCGCATCCGCACGTACAACTTCCCCGAGAACCGCATTGCGGATCACCGAACCGGCTACAAGGCCTACAACCTCGATGCCGTCATGAACGGCGCCCTCGAGCCCGTCGTGGAATCCTGTATCTCCGCCGACGAGGAGACGCAGCTGCAGGAGCTCGGCGGAACGGCCGACTAGTGTCGTCCCAGACCCACGCCCCCGAGATCCCCGGTCAGACGGTTCGCGAGATCCTCGATCGGGGAATCCTGCTCCTGGGCGAGAGCGGGATAGAAGACCCGCAGGTGGATGCCGAGCTGCTCGTCGGGCATGTGCTGAAGGCCAGTCGTGGCCAGGTTCAGGCGATGGCCATCACGGGCAGGCAGGTATCGGGTGCGGACGCGTCCGAGATCAGCTCGGCCCTTTCTCGGCGGGCGGCTCGTGAGCCCCTGCAGCACATCTCGGGCGTGGCGTACTTCCGTTCACTCGAGCTGAGAGTCGGCCCCGGCGTATTCGTGCCCCGGCCGGAGACCGAGTTCGTTGCCGGTCTCGCCATCGACGCGCTGGCGTCTTTCGTGCTGGGTGCCGCGTCGACCGAGGGACCGATCGGAATCGACCTCGGCACCGGCAGTGGGGCAATCGCCCTCGCCATGGCCACCGAGGTGCCGCACGCGCGTGTCATCGCCGTAGAGAACTCGGAGGCCGCGTTCGTCTGGACGAGGCAGAACTTCTCCTCGGTCGATGCAGCCAACGCCCGGCTCGTGTTCGCGGATCTCGCCGTGGCGCTGCCCGATATCAACGGACAGGTATCCGTCGTCATCTCGAACCCGCCCTACATTCCGCTCGGCGCGATTCCCCGGGACCCGGAGGTTCGCCTCTTCGACCCGGAGCACGCGCTGTACGGGGGAGTGGACGGCCTCGACATCGTTCGCCAGGTCTCCCAGACGGCGCTGAGGCTGCTGCATGCGGGAGGGGCCCTCATCATGGAACACGGCGAGCTTCAGGGCAGAGCGATCAGGGAGCTCCTGGCCGCCGACGGATGGCACGCGACGGCTACGCATCGCGATCTCACGGGTCGTGACCGGGCGACGACGGCCGTTCGATGAGGCCGTCGTTCATCGGCGCCCTGACCGGGATCCGTGCGATCGCAGCGTTCTGGGTGTTCTTCCGGCACATTCGACCGCAGCTCGTCGACGCCCTCGGATCGGGCCCGATGACCCAGTTCGTCATCCACATCGCCTCGGTGGGTTACCTCGGGGTTGATCTCTTCTTCATCCTGAGCGGCTTCATCCTCACGTACACGCACCTCGACACGATGACGACGGACTACTCGTGGAAGAAGGCCGTCGGCTTTCTCTGGCTGCGCTTTGCGCGGGTCTGGCCCCTGGCCGCCTTCGTTCTCATGCTTTTCGGTGCATACTTCGTCTTCCAGGCCGTCAGCTCGGGCGACCCAGGCTTCTACAGCCAGGCAGACCCCGTTCGACTGCTGATGCACCTGACCCTGATCAACGGCTGGTTCCCCGCCCCGTTGGACTGGAACGGCGTCGACTGGTCGGTGAGTGCCGAGTGGCTCGCCTACCTGACGTTCTCTGTCGGGGTCGTCGCCCTGCTGCGCTACCGGCAGACGGCGAGCCGTCGGGTCATGCTCGTCACGATGATGCTCATGATGCTGCCGATCATGATCATCGGCTTCAGCATGCAGGACGACACCATCCTGCTGTTCGGCAACGACAGCTATGTCACGGCGGCCGGCGTCATCCCCATCCGCGTTCTCTCCGAGTTCTGGGTCGGCGCGATCCTCGCCCTGGTTACCCGGAGGTATCTCGTGCCGAACGCGCCTCGGCCCGCCAGCCTCTGGCGGCTGCCGGTGCCCAGCATCACGGCCGTCTCGATCATCGTGGCCATCCTGCTGGTGTCGACATTCGACCCGGTGAGCAATATTCGGGCAGGCCAGTCCGAGCTCTACCGGGGAATCGACATGATCGCGCCCTCGGAGTCGATCATCATCCTTCCGCTGCTCGTGCTCCTGATCGCGTCTCTCGCCCTCTGCCCGAGGGATCCACTGGCCCGATTGCTGGCCACGAGGGTCTTCCTTCTCGGCGGCCGAGCCTCGTACGCGTTCTACCTGGTCCATCCGCTCGTCATCGGTGCCGGCCTGATAGTGCTCTCCCGAGTGGGCAGTGCCGGCGATGGCCCGCATCCGCTCGTCATGGGGGTCGTTCTCGGCACCGCCGCCGCCGCATGGGTTGCGGCGTGGCTGCTCTGGCGCTTCATCGAGGAGCCCGCCCGCAAGGTCCTCAGACGGATGCTCCCCGAGAGTGTCACTCTCTGATGGCAAGGGGCCACTGCCGCACATGGCGGATCAGGGTCGTCGGATAACATGGCTCTCGATATGACTGATCTCTTCAACTGCCAGGTTCCGGCGGAACTGCTCTCGGGAATGCGACTGGCACGGTCCGCGATCGGTCGGGGCGAGCTTGTGGTGATCCCGACGGACACCGTCTACGGGATCGCGGCCGACGCCTTCAACCCCGCAGCCGTTGCCCGGCTGCTGGCAGCCAAGGGTCGAAGCCGGCAGTCCCCGCCGCCGGTTCTCATCGCCGGCATGGCGACCCTCGACGCCCTGGCGGAGTCGGTCAGCGAACCGGTGAGACTGCTCGCCGAGGCCTTCTGGCCGGGCGGGCTCACCCTCATCGTTCAAGCCCGCCAGTCTCTCGTGTGGGACCTCGGCGATACGCACGGCACGGTTGCCCTTCGCATGCCGAGCGATCCCATCGCCCTCGACCTCCTTGCCGAGGTTGGCCCGTTGGCGGTCTCGAGCGCGAACCTTACCGGCGAGCCTGCCGCCATGAGCGCCGACGAAGCTCGGGCGAGTCTGGGGGAGAGCGTCTCGGTCTACCTGTCCGGCGGCCAGACGTCGTCGGCCGTCTCGAGCATCGTGGATGCCAGCGGCTACGACGGCACGCCCGGAAGCATCCGCATAGTGCGCCACGGGATCATCGACGAGGCGCGGATCCGCGCCGTCATCGGTGACGACCTTGCGCCGATGGAAGCGAGCTCGTAGTTTGCGGATCTACATCCTGGTGGCCGCGATCTCGGCCATCGTCACCTTCGTTCTTGCCCTTCTCGTCTTCAAGCTGAGCCATCGGTACCGGCTCTATCCGAAGATCCGCGAACGGGACATCCATACCAGGCCTACCCCTCGCCTGGGCGGGGTGGCCATGTTCATCGGCATCCTCGTCGCCTTCGCGGCCGCCTCCCAGATCGATGGATTCCGAGTCGTGTTCGTCAACCCCGGTCCCATCGTGGCCATCCTCGGGGCCGCGTTCATCATCGTGGTCATCGGCGTGATCGATGACCTCATCGACCTTGACTGGACGATCAAGCTCGCCGGCCAGATCATGGCGGCCTGGCTGCTCGTCTGGCAGGGGGTCGCGATCGTGTCGCTGCCGATCGGCGGGCTCACCATCGGCTCAGGAGCGGCGTCGCTGATCATCAGCCTCTTCGCTGTCGTGCTGGTCATGAATGCCATCAACTTCATCGACGGACTCGACGGACTCGTGGCCGGTGTCTGCCTGATCGCGAACGGCGTGTTCTTCCTCTACACGTTCCTTCTCATACAGGACGGCTCGTCGACCGAGTACTTCAATCTCGCCGCGCTGATCACGGCGATCCTGATCGGCGCGTGCGCGGGCTTCCTGCCCCTGAACTGGCATCCCGCAAAGCTCTTCATGGGCGACGCGGGCTCGATGCTCGTGGGGCTGCTGATGGCGACGAGTGCAATTGCCGTCACCGGGCAGATCGACCCGGCGACCCTGGGCCGAAGCGCCCTGCTTCCGGCATTCATCCCCATCCTGCTGCCGTTCGCCATCCTCGTCCTGCCGCTCCTGGACTTCGGCCTGGCCGTCTTCCGGCGGCTTCGCGCGGGCAAGAGCCCATTCAGCGCCGATCGCAAGCATCTGCACCACCGTCTCCTGGACATGGGGCACTCACACTTTCACGCGGTGTTGATCTTCTATGCCTGGACGATCGTTGTCTCTGTCGGGTGCCTGCTCTTCTTCCTCGTTCAGCCCTTCGGCTGGGCGGTTCTCTTCCTCGCCGTCGGCACGGTGACCTGCACGATCGTCACGCTCGCGCCGCTCAGCCGTCGAAAGTCCCGTGAGGCTTCCGCGCAGCTGTCGAGTACGGATGACTCCCATTCGGGAGACGACCCCCTCGACGGCTCAATTCGAAACAATCCGAAAGGCGCCTAGCGTGTCCACCACCTCGAACTCTGAGACCATCGTCAACCCCGCCCGACGGGTCTTCGTCGCAATCCTTCGCTATGGCGCCCTCCTAGCGGTCGGAATAGCGGTCGTGGGCGGCATCGCCGGGTATCTGGCGCACGGCTGGGTCGGCGTGC
>CANFBG010000022.1 GCA_947444785.1 Microbacteriaceae bacterium
CCGCCCTTGCCCGGCTCGACCAGCAGCAGCGTAAGCACGCCGCCGTCACGGTGCACGCCGACGCCCTGCTTGGGCTCGTCACCGCTCTGGCCGGGGTAGCGCACGATCTTGATCAGGGTCGAGGGGTGCTCGAAGGCCGTGGCGAACGTATCGGCCGGAGCCCCGAGCGACAGCGCCCACGAGCTCAGGAGCCGCTCGCTGACGGCGGAGAGTTCGTCGTTCCACCGGTTCACGATGCCCTCAAGCTCCGGGAGCGCGGTGGGCCAGAGGTTCGGGCCCTCAAGCCGCCAGAAGTCGGGGACACCGGGGGCGATCTCGACGGCGTCCCGCTCAGGGCCCACGTCGATCTGCTCGCGCCAGTCAACCTGGCCCATGGTGAGCTCGCCGCCGACCCGGGTATAGCCACGGAACTGCGGGCTCTTCAGGTTCTCGATCTCGAGCTTGGCCTCGTCTGGCAGCGCGAAGAAGCGGCGCGACGTCTCGAGGATCTCGGTGGTCAGCTCATCGCTTATGCCGTGACCGATGAGGTAGAAGAACCCGACGTCGTGCGTGGCTTTGCGGAGAGCGGCGCGGAACGCTTCAGCCTCCTTCGGTCCGTTATCGAGCATGGACATGTCGAGGATCGGAAGCGTAGTTAGCATTCCTTCAGAGTTTCACTCCTTTTCCGAATACGCGAATCGTGTTACGGGCCTGCTCCCAACCTTCGTAAGAGAGACTTAGCACGGAGGTCCTGACCATGCGCGTACTGCTGAAACTCATCCTTGACTGCGAGCCGGATGTGGCGTGGCGAGCAATCCGCAGCCCCGCCGTGTTCCGCGAGGTCTCCAGTCCGCTCCTCGTATTCACCTCGCTTGAGCCCCAGGGGTTTCCGAGCATCTGGACTCCCGGGGAGCATCCGGTCCAGGTCAAGGCCGCCGGTCTCGTGCCGATGGGACGCCAGGTGATCCGCCTGTCTATGAGCGAGGACCGCCCCGACGGAGTTCGGATTGTGCGCGACACGGGGTACGGGATCTCCGGCGCGGTTGCCGCCACCACGGCGTGGGATCACCGGATGGCGATCGCTCCCGACCCGGCCGGCACCGGCAAGACCCTCTACCGCGACCAGCTGAAGTTCAGCGCCGGTCAGGTGTCCGCCCTCGCCTGGCCGAGCTTCTGGGCGTTCTGGCAGTGGCGCGGCATCCGCATGCAGCAGCTTGCGCCCCACTGGTCGTTCGATCCCGAAACCACCCTGCCCAGCGATTGAGCGCCCTGACAACCGCCATCGAGGTGGCCGACTGGCGGCTTCGTGTCTTCGCGATCTACGCCGAGGTGCGTCGGCTCGCCCTGACGGATGCCGCCCGGGCCCACACATTCTGGCGCAACGAACGAGACGAGCTGTTCCGCTCGCATCCGCAGACTCCCCTTCTGCCCGCAGACCGCGCCGGGTTCACCGGGCTGGCCGTGGCGGCGTATGACCCCGCATGGCGGTTCGAGCTCGAGATCGAGCCTGCCCGCCGAGCGATCGACGGCAGCAGCATCCGCTTCGACTTCGAGACGGCGACCGACGGAGTGGTCCCCTTCGAGCTGGTCGGGCAGGTCCCGATTCCGTCGGCCGTGAACGGAGATGCCGGGAGCTTGGATGCCGGGAGCCTGGACGTGTGGCGCCTGCGCTCCTACGGCGGCGGCCTGTTCATTCCCCTGCGGGATTCTCTGGCGGGCATGGAGCCCGGGGGGACGTACGGGGGCGGTCGCTACCTCCTGGATACCGTCAAGGGCGCCTACCTCGGCGAGGGCCGCGTGCCCGCCTCGCTCGTGTTGGATTTCAACTTCGCCTACAACCCCTCGTGTGCCTACGATCCGGCCTGGGCATGCCCCTTGGCGCCCCTCGGCAACCGGCTCGCCTTTCCCGTACCGGTGGGCGAGATGTACGGCGCCCCCCGAATGCGCTAGTCTGGACGTACTTGTGAGCGCAACAGTGCGCTCCCTGCGTCGTAGAACGCACCTCTTCCTGTCTGGCCTTAGGTCTTGAACCACTGGCTGAAAATCTGAAGAAAACTTTCTCACGGCGAACGGAAGTGCCTACTGGCACCTTCGCCATCTTTTCCGCACGGGCGGTTCCCTTCACTTTTGTGTCGGGGCAAATCTCCTGCAGGATCTCTTTCGATCAACGCGGAATCCGATGCCTGAAAGGCACCGAAACCACAATGTCAACACCCACATTCAGCACGCTCGGCGTGCCTGCTCCCCTCGTCGCCAGCCTCACAGCGGCCGGCATCACGGAGCCCTTCCCCATCCAGGTCGACACCCTGCCCGACACCCTCGGCGGGCGCGACGTGCTCGGCCGCGGCAAGACCGGCTCCGGCAAGACCCTCGCGTTCTCCATCCCCATGGTCGCGCGCCTCGGCGGCAAGCTCGCCGGCGGCCAGCGTCGCCCGAACCGCCCGCTCGGCCTGATCCTGGCCCCGACCCGTGAACTCGCGACGCAGATCACCGCGGCGCTCCAGCCGCTGGCGGATGCCTACGGCCTCAAGTCGACCACCATCTTCGGCGGCGTCTCCCAGCAGCGCCAGGTTCTGGCGCTGAAGGCCGGCGTCGACATCGTCGTGGCCTGCCCCGGTCGCCTCGAAGACCTCATGAAGCAGGGTCTCGTGTCGCTCGACGCCGTCGAGATCACCGTGCTGGACGAGGCCGACCACATGGCCGACCTGGGCTTCCTGCCCGTCGTCACGCGCATCCTTGACAAGACGCCCGCCGGCGGCCAGCGCCTGCTGTTCTCCGCGACGCTGGACAACGGCGTCGACAAGATCGTGCGCCGCTTCCTGAAGAACGAGGTTCTGCACTCGGTCGACGAGGCCACCAGCCACGTCGCCGCGATGACCCACCACGTGTTCGAGGTCGACGGCCCGGAGTCCAAGCGCCTCCTGGTCGAGAAGCTGGCGTCCGGCACCGGCCGTCGCATCCTGTTCATGCGCACCAAGCACCACGCCAAGAAGCTGGCCCGCCAGCTGATCGACGCCGGCATTCCCGCCGTCGACCTGCACGGCAACCTGTCCCAGGTCGCCCGTGACCGCAACCTCGCGGCGTTCAGCGCCGGGGACGTTCGCGTTCTCGTCGCCACCGACGTCGCCGCCCGCGGCGTGCACGTCGACGACGTCGAGCTGGTCATCCACGTCGACCCGCCGGCAGAGCACAAGGCGTACCTGCACCGCTCGGGCCGTACCGCCCGCGCCGGAAGTGCCGGAGACGTCGTCACCGTCGTGCTCCCCGCCCAGAAGCGCGACACCGCGGCCCTGCTCAAGAAGGCCGCCATCATGGTGACCCCGCAGTTCGTGAACGCGGATTCGCGTGCGGTCAACGAGCTCGTCGGACCGCTCGCGGCCTACGTCACGCCCGCCCCGCACGTCGCCCCGCAGGCACACCAGGGTGGAACCCCCCGCCGTGCCGGTGGATCGCAGGGCGCCAATGCCCAGCGCAAGCGCACCCAGCGTGACGGTGGCGAGTCGACCGGCAACGGTGGACCCCGCCGTGAGCGCTCCGCCCGCCCCGCAACCGCCGGCGCATCCGCAGGTGGTGGACGCTCCGCAGGCGGTGCCCGTCGCGGCGGCGCATCCTCCGGTGGAGCATCCGCCGGTTCCAGCAACTCGCGCACGTACTCCACGTCGACCGGCGGAAACTCGGGCTACTCCGACTCGTCCTCCGGCAACACCGGCGGCGGCGCTCCGCGTCGCTCGGGTCGTCGCGCCCAGGGCTGATAAACCCTAGACACGAAAGAAAGCCGGCCGCCTCGAGGACATCCTCGGGGCGGCCGGCTTTCTTTCCGTTTTCAGGCCATAGCCGCGACGAACCGCCCCAGGCGGTTGCGCGCGGCTATGGCCTGAAAACGGAGGTCAGGTGAGGCGGCCTACCGAGGCCAGGGCCGCGCGCAGCAGCGAGCCGCGGCCGCCCTCGAACTCGGCCGACATGGCGTCGGAGGACGCCTCCTGGGGGGTCATCCAGGTGATCTCCAGCGCATCCTGCCTGGGCTCGCACGTGCCGGTGACGGAGACGACGTAGGCGAGGGAGACGGCGTGCTGGCGCTCGTCGAAGTACGGGCTGACGCCGGGCAGCGGGAAGTACTCGGCGACGTGGAAGGGCACCGGGCTCGTCGGCAGCTGGGGGAAGGCCATCGGCCCCAGATCCTTCTCGAGGTGCCGGAAGAGTGCATCGCGAAGGGTCTCGCCGAACATGACGCGGCCGGAGACGAGCGTGCGGGTCATGGATCCGGTCGCGGTGGCACGAAGCAGAACGCCAACCTCGGTGACCTGACCCAGTCCGTCGACCCGAACGGGCACGGCCTCGACATACAGGATGGGCAGGCGGCGGCGGATCTCGACGAGCTCGATATCGCTCAGCCAACCGGGGTTGGACCCGGCGGGCGGCGTCGGATTCGGGATGCCGTCCGGGTTCCATTCGGGCTCTGGGTCTGGGGTGCGAACGCTCATGATTCATTCTTACCCACCCCGGGACACCCGTTCGCCCACAGCGTGCATTTTCACCCCAGCCGGATGCCCCAGACTTGTCGGATGAGCGATGTGCTCCAGCGGTTTTCGCCGGCGACCCAGGAGTGGTTCCGTGGTGCCTTCAGCGCGCCCACTCCCGCCCAGCTCGGCGCCTGGGCTGCCGTAGCCGACGGGGCCCACGCCCTCGTCGTGGCTCCGACCGGCTCGGGCAAGACCCTCTCGGCGTTCCTCTGGTCGATCGACCGGCTGATGGTTGAGCCTGCTCCCGAGAAGCCGGGGGTGCGGGTGCTCTACATCTCTCCGCTGAAGGCCCTCGCGGTGGACGTCGAGCGAAACCTGCGGGCTCCGCTCGTGGGCATAACCCAGACCGCCAAGAGGCTCGGCACCGAGCCGCCTCATGTGCGGGTCGGGGTGCGAAGCGGCGATACCCCGCAGGCGGATCGCCGGCTGCAGTCGAAGAATCCGCCCGACATCCTCATCACCACCCCCGAGTCGCTCTTCCTGATGCTGACCTCGGCCGCCCGGGAGTCCCTGGCCACGGTTGAGACCATCATCATCGACGAGGTGCACGCCGTCGCCTCGACCAAGCGCGGCGCCCATCTCGCGGTGTCGCTCGAACGCCTCGACGCCCTGCTGGAGAAGCCGGCCCAGCGCATCGGCCTGTCGGCCACCGTGCGCCCTCCCGAGGAGGTTGCACGCTTCCTCGCGGGCGGCCGACCGGTGACGATCGTCTCCCCGCCGTCGACCAAGAGGTTCGACCTGCGCGTCGTCGTGCCGGTCGACGACATGGCGAACCTGCCGGCGCCGCCCGAGCGCGAGGGATCGACGTCGGGAGCGGTGCTCGGAGACGCCGGTGGCGGCAACGGCGCGGGGTCGATCTGGCCGCACGTCGAGGAGAGCATCGTCGACCTGATCCTCGAGCATCACTCCTCGATCGTCTTCGCGAACTCCCGTCGCCTTGCCGAGCGGCTGACGGCGCGCCTGAACGAGATCTACGCCGAGCGGATGGCCGGGGTCGGCACCGCAGCCGGCGACACCGTTGACTACACCACGGCCTCCCGTGTCGCGGCTGCTCGCACCCCGGCGGCGCTGATGGGCCAGGCCGGGCAGACGAAGGGCCTCCCGGCCAGCGCCTCGACCCAGGCCGACGGCACCGACGCCGCCCTGCTGGCCCGCGCGCACCACGGCTCGGTCTCCAAGGAGCAGCGGGCCGTCATCGAGGACGACCTCAAGACCGGGCGGCTGCGCTGTGTCGTCGCGACCTCCAGCCTCGAGCTCGGCATCGACATGGGCGCCGTCGACCTCGTCGTGCAGGTCGAGTCGCCGCCCTCGGTCGCCAGCGGCCTGCAGCGCGTCGGACGCGCCGGCCATCAGGTCGGCGAGGTGTCGCGCGGCGTCATCTACCCGAAGCACCGGGCAGACCTGCTGCACGCCGCCGTGGCATCGCTGCGCATGGCGAACGGCCTGATCGAGTCGCTCGCCGTGCCCAAGAACCCCCTCGACATCCTGGCCCAGCAGACCGTGGCCGCCTGCGCCCTGGAGCCGATCGACGTCGAGGCCTGGTTCGATATGGTGCGCCGCAGCGCCCCGTTCAGCAACATGCCCCGCTCGGCATACGAGGCGACGCTCGACCTCTTGGCCGGCCGCTACCCGTCGGACCGGTTCGCCGAGCTTCGCCCCCGCATCGTCTGGGACCGCGATGCGGGCACCCTGACCGGTCGCCCCGGCGCCCAGCGACTCGCTGTCACGAGCGGCGGAACCATCCCCGACCGCGGACTCTTCGGCGTCTTCATGGTCGGCGGCTCGGATGCTGCGGCAGGATCGGGCGGCGGGCCCAAGGATGCCAAGACCGGCTCCGGGTCCAAGGGCGGCAGCCGCGTCGGCGAGCTCGACGAGGAAATGGTCTACGAGTCGCGCGTCGGCGACGTCTTCGCCCTCGGCGCCACCAGCTGGCGCATCCAGGAGATCACCCACGACCGGGTTCTCGTGACGCCCGCCTTCGGCGAGCCCGGCCGGCTGCCCTTCTGGCGCGGCGACGGGCTGGGCAGGCCCGCCGAGCTGGGCCGGGCCATCGGCGAGTTCACCCGCAAGCTCGCGGGGGCGGCCCCCGAGGCGGCCATCGGCATGATGAGCGACGCGGGGCTCGACTCCCGCGCGGCGGCGAACCTGCTGACGTTCGTCACCGAGCAGAAGGCCGCCACGCAGCACGTTCCGAGCGATACGACTCTCGTCGTCGAGCGTTTCCGCGATGAGCTCGGAGACTGGCGCCTGGTACTGCATTCCCCGTACGGCATGCAGGTGCACTCGCCGTGGTCGCTGGCGATCGGGGCACGCCTTCGCGAGCGCTTCGGGCTGGATGGCGCCAGCGTCGCGAGCGACGACGGCATCGTGCTGCGCCTGCCCGACACCGAGAGCGAGCCACCGGGGGCCGACCTGTTCCTGTTCGACGCCGATGAGCTCGAAGAGATCGTGACGACCGAGGTCGGGGGCTCTGCCCTGTTCGCCTCGAGGTTCCGGGAGAATGCCGCCCGGGCCCTGCTGCTGCCGCGGCGAAACCCCGGTGCCCGCTCCCCGCTCTGGCAGCAGCGCCAGCGCGCCGCCCAGCTGCTCGACGTCGCCCGCCAGTACCCGAGCTTCCCGATCATCCTCGAGACGATCCGGGAGTGCCTGCAGGACGTCTACGACCTGCCGGCGCTGGTGGGGCTCGCCCGCGATCTGGAGGCCCGGCGCATCCGCATCGTGGAGCTGGAGACGCCCGAGCCCTCGCCGTTCGCCAAGTCCCTGATGTTCGGCTACGTCGCCTCCTTCGTCTACGAGGGCGACAGCCCGCTGGCCGAGCGCCGGGCGGCTGCGCTCTCGCTCGACCCCACGCTGCTCGCCGAACTCCTGGGCCGGGCAGAGCTGCGGGAGCTGCTTGACATCGGGGTGATCGAGCAGACCGAGCGGGAGCTGCAGCGCCTCGCAACAGATCGACGGGCCAGGGATGCCGAGGGCGTCGTCGACCTGCTGCGGATGCTCGGCCCGCTGACCACGATCGAGGTGCGCCTGCGCGTCGAGGACGCGGCCGCCCCGCAGATCGAGGGGTGGCTCACCGCCCTCGTCAGCGCAAAGCGTGCCCTGCAGGTCACCTTCGCGGGCGCATCCTGGTGGATCGCGATCGAAGACGCGAGCCGACTTCGAGACGCCCTCGGCGTGCCCATCCCGTTCGGCGTGCCCGACGCCTTCATCGAGCCGGTGGCCGACCCCATAGGCGACCTGATCGCCCGCTTCGCCCGCAGCCACGGCCCATTCACGGCCGCGGAGGCCGCCGCCCGGTTCGGGCTCGGCACGGCCGTGGTCACCGACACCCTGCGCCGGCTCGAGACCTCCCGGCGCGTCGTCGAGGGAGAGTTCCGACCCGTGGGCCTTCTGGTCGAGGGGACCGTGGCGGGCATCGGCGCCGAGTGGTGCGACGCCGAGGTGCTGCGGCGCCTCCGCCGCCGCTCGCTCGCGGCGCTCCGGCACGAGGTCGAACCCGTCGACACCACGACGTTCGCCCGGTTCCTGCCGGCGTGGCAGCACGTCGGCGGCACGCTCCGCGGCGTCGACGGTGTGGCCGCGGTTATCGACCAGCTCGCCGGCGTCCAGGTCCCCGCCTCCGCCTGGGAGTCGCTCATCCTGCCGTCCCGAGTCAGGAACTACTCCCCCGCGATGCTCGACGAGTTGACGGCGACCGGCGAGGTCATCTGGAGCGGTGCCGGCTCCCTGCCCGGCAACGACGGCTGGGTCGCACTGCATCTCGCCGAGACCGCACCCCTGACCCTGCCGATCCCCGATGCCTTCGAGGCCAACGCCCTGCACCAGGCCGTGCTCGACGCGCTCGGCGGCGGGGAAGGCGGCAGCGCTGCGGGGGGCGGCGCCTATTTCTTCCGCGCCCTGAGCGACACCGTCTCACAAGCCCTGGGTCAGGGCGCCACCCCCGATGCCGACCTGGTCACGGCCCTCTGGGACCTCGTCTGGGCCGGCCGACTCACGAACGACACCCTCGCCCCCCTCCGCACCCTCACGGGAAGCGGGCGCAGCGCCCACAGCACCGCTCGTCCCGCAGCCCGCGCCCGCGTGCACGGCGGCCGGATCTATGCCCGGCCGAGCATGCCGACACGGGTGGGCCCGCCGACCGTGGGCGGCCGCTGGTCGCTGCTCCCCGCGGCCGAGACGGATGCCACCGTGCGCGGCCACTTCATCGGCGACCAGTTGCTGGAGCGCTACGGCGTCGTCACCCGCGGCTCCGTGATGAACGAGCGCCTGGCCGGCGGATTCGCGCTCGCCTACAAGATCCTCAGCGGGTTCGAGGAGACCGGACGCAGCCGGCGCGGCTACTTCATCGAGACCCTCGGCGCCTCGCAGTTCTCCACCGGCGGCACCATCGACCGCCTGCGCACGTTCGCCCCGGATGCGCCCGAGACGCCCGGCTCCCCGGCCGGTGCGAGCGCCTCGACGGCCGTCACGCTCGCGGCCACCGACCCCGCGAACCCCTATGGCGCGGCGCTGAACTGGCCGGCCACGAGCATCGCCGGGCACCGTCCGGGACGAAAGGCCGGGGCCCTCGTCGTATTGGTCGACGGCAGGCTCGCTCTGTACCTGGAGCGCGGCGGCAAGACGCTGCTGACGTTTGCGCCTGTCGACCCGGCGAGCGATGCGGGTGACTCGGAGTCGTCGGCCGCAGCCGGGGATCTCGCCGCCGCATCCGTATCACTCGCGGCCAGTGTCACGGGCGGCCGCGTGGCCAAGCTCACCATCGAGAAGGCCGACGGTGTCTTCCCTGTCGGCACCCCGATCGGCCGGGCACTCGAGGCTGCCGGCTTCGTCAGCTCGCCGCAGGGAATGAGGCTCCGTGCCTGAGGGCGATACCGTCTATCGCACCGCAAAGCATCTCAACGATGCCCTCGCCGGCCTCGTGCTGACGGGGTCCGACTTCCGGGTGCCGCAGTACGCCGAGCTCGACCTGACCGGGCTTGTCATCGAGTCGGTCGTCAGCCGGGGCAAACACCTGCTGGCCCGGGTCGGCACGGTGAGCATCCACACTCACCTGAAGATGGAGGGCTCGTGGCACCTGTATCGCCCGGGTTCCCGCTGGCAGCGCCCGGACTACCAGGCGCGGGTTATCCTGACCACCAATGAGTGGGTCGCCGTGGGCTTTGACATGGGCACACTCGAGGTGATCGATACGAGCGCCGAGGAGAGCGTGGTGGGATATCTGGGCCCGGATCTTCTGGGTGAGAACTGGGATGCGGCGACGGCTGTCGGCAACCTTGCCGCTGCCCCCGGCCGGGAGATCCACGTCGCCCTTCTTGACCAACGCAATCTCGCCGGTCTCGGCAACGAATACGTCAACGAGCTGTGCTTCCTGCGCGGCGTGCTGCCGACCCGCGCAGTCGCCGATACCCCCGATCTCGCCGGTGTCGTCGCCCTGGCACACCGCGTCATCGTGGCCAACCGCGACCGCACCGAGCGCACAATGACGGGCGACACGAGGCGTGGCCGCACGGGCTTCGTCTACTCCCGTGCCGGCCAGCCCTGTCGACGGTGCGGCACTCGCATCCAGCGGGGTCGCCTCGGTGCCGACCCGTTGAAGCTGCGGGACACCTACTGGTGCCCGCGGTGCCAGACATGAGTGCGGGCACAGGGCATCGGGGCCCACGCTCCGCTGTGCGCGGCTCGCGCTGGTCGCGAGCGCTCATCGCATCCGCTGCACTGATTCTTCTGGCGTCGCTCGCCGGCTGTGCATCGCCCTCGGGAAGCCACGTATCCGATGCCGCGTCGCCCTCGAATGGAGTCGAGTCCACCGATAAGGGCCCTGCCCGACCGGTCGGGGCCGTCCCCGTGATCGTCGATAGCGTGACCGATGGCGATACCCTGCGGGTGACGGATGGCGTCGGCACGAGCGCACGCGTGCGACTCATCGGCGTCAACACCCCCGAGATCGGCAACCCTCGGGAATGCTTCGGCACCGAGGCCACCGCCCGCCTTTCGGAACTGGCGCCCATCGGCTCGACGCTCTGGGCCACGACCGATGCGGAGAAAAAGGACTCGTACGGGCGACTGCTGCTGTACCTGTGGACCTCCACCGGAACCTTCGTCAACTTCGCGCTGGTCGCCGAGGGCTACGGCACCGCGCTCATGGTTCCGCCGAACGACCGGTTCTACCCCGAGTTGAAGCACGCCGAGGCCCTGGCCAGCGCCTCGGGGCTCGGGCTGTGGGCTGCGTGCCCCTGAGCGAGCCCCGTCTACCGCGCTAAGGGAGGAGATTCTGGCCTTTGCGTCGTGTGGCGACGTGTGTGCCGGGATCTCCTCCCAAAACGAGGTGCCGGGTGCCGGGTGCCGGGGCGGGGTTCTAGCGGAAGTTGCGCAGCCGCAGGCTGTTCAGCACCACGAACAGGCTGGAGAACGCCATCGCCGCGCCCGCGATCATCGGGTTCAGCAGCCCCAGCATCGCGATCGGCAGGGCCGCCACGTTGTAGGCGAAGGCCCAGAACAGGTTGCCCTTGATCGTGCCGAGCGTGCGGCGGGACAGCCGGATCGCATCCGCCGCGCTCATCAGGTCGCCCCGCACCAGGGTGATGTCACTCGCCTCGATCGCCACGTCTGCCCCCGTGCCCATGGCGAGCCCGAGGTCTGCCTGCGCGAGGGCGGCAGCGTCGTTCACACCGTCGCCGACCATGGCCACGACCCGGCCGGATGCTTGGAGTCGCTGGATCTCCCGCACCTTGTCCGCCGGCAAGACACCCGCGATGACCTGCTCGATCCCAGTCTCGGCCGCGACCCGACGGGCCACCGCCTCGTTGTCGCCCGTCAGCAGGATGGGCGTGAGCCCCAGGGATAAAAGCGTGGCAATGGCCGCTGCGCTGTCGGGCTTGATGGCATCGCTGACGGTGAACACGGCGCGAATCTCTTGATCCCAGGCCACCGCGACGACCGTGCTGCCGGCCAGATGAGCGGCATCGACCGCGCCGACCAGACGGGCGTCGAGGGTCAGGCCTGACTCGAGGAGGCGGTTCGGTGTGCCGACGACGACGGCGAGGCCCTCGACGACGCCGCTGACGCCCCGGCCCTCGAGCGAGTGGAAGTCGGTTACCGGAGGCAGACTGACTTCGGCACCGGCGCGCTCGCTGAAGCCGGCCACGATGGCCCGGGCGATCGGGTGCTCGGATGCGCTCTCGAGTGCGGCGGCGATTCTGAGCGCCGCGAGGGCTGCCCCGCCCTCGGCACTCGCCGTGACGGTCTCGAGGGTCATCCGGCCGCTGGTGATCGTTCCGGTCTTGTCCAGCACGATGGTGTCGACGCGGCGGGTGTCTTCCAGAACGTCGGCGCCCTTGATCAGGATGCCCAGTTGGGCGCCCCGGCCGGTGCCGACCATCAGCGCGATGGGCGTGGCAAGGCCCAGGGCACAGGGGCACGCGATGATGATGACCGTGACCGCCGCCGTGAAGCCGGCCAGCCAGCCCGGGCTCGTGCCGGCATCCGGACCGAGGAATCCCCAGGCGATCAACGTGATCGCGGAGAGCGCGAAGACGATCGGCACGAAGATTGCCGCGACCCGGTCGGCGAGGCGTTGGATGCGCGCCCGTCCGGTCTGCGCGGTCTCGACCAGGCGAGCCATCTGGGCGAGCTGGGTGTCGCCGCCCACCCTGGTCGCCTGGATGAGGAGCCGGCCGTCGGCGACGACCGTTGCCCCGGTGACCGCGGTGCCGGGCGAGACCTCGACCGGAACGCTCTCCCCCGTCAGGAGGCTGAGGTCGACCGCCGAGCGGCCCTCGAGCACGAGGCCGTCGGTGGAGATCTTCTCTCCCGGTCGAACGACGAACACGTCGCCGACCTTGAGCTCGGCAATCGGGATCAGCGACTCGACACCATCGCGAACGACGGTTGCGTCCCTGGCGCCGAGGTGGATAAGGGCCATCAGCGCGGCTCCCGCGCGGGTCGTCGACCGCGCCTCGAGGAAGCGTCCGAGCAACAGCAGAACGGTCACGACGGCGGCGGTCTCAAGATACAGGGCGGACGAGGCGTCGCCCGGTGCAGCGAAAAACGTCAGCTCGTGGTGCATTCCCGCCATGCCCGCCGTGCCGAAGAACAGGGCCCAGAGGGAGAACAGGAACGCGGCTCCGGTTCCGGCCGTGATGAGGGTGTCCATGGTGAGGGTGCCGTGGCGAAGGTTGGTCCAGGTGGCACGGTGAAAGGGCAACCCGCCCCAGACGACGACCGGGGAGGCCAGGGTCAGTGCGAGCCACTGCCAGTTCGTGAACTGCAGCGCGGGGATCATCGAGATCAGGAACACGGGCACGGCCAGAATCGCGCTTACGATCAAGCGGTTCTTGAGGTTCGCATCCGCCGCCGGATGCACGTGGCCGCCCGGCGCGGCATCGTGCGCCATCGAGTCGGAGACGTCAGGCTGGGCGGGCGGGGTCGCCGAGTAGCCGGCCTTCGCGACCTCGGCAACCAGGCTTTCGACTGCGACGGACTCGGGGTAGGTCACCCGGGCCTTCTTCGTCGCGAGATTCACGGTCGCCTCGACGCCCTCGATGCTGGTGAGACGCTTCTCGACCCGGGCCACGCATGACGCGCAGGTCATCCCCTCGATGTCTAGGTCGATCTCATTCACGTTCCCCGTCCCGGCGGGCGACACAGCAGACTCGACCATCAGCGGTCCGCCATCTTCAGCTGGTCGGGACGGCGAAGCACGTAGCCCGCTTCCTCGACCGCCGCCTCGATCGCCTGTTCCGCCAGGGTGGCATCGCTCTCGACCGACACCGCCCCACTCGGGAGATCGATCCTCACGCCGGTCACTCCCGGCAGGGCGGACACCTCTCGCGTCACCGCACCGACGCAGTGTGCGCAGGTCATTCCGTCAACGTGGAAAGTTGTGCTGGTCATGGCGAATCCCTTCGGGTCGAAGTCCTTCAATCCCAATAACAGAGTACCCCCCTGGGGTATTCCAGCAAAAGCACGTAAGGTTGCATCGTGATCCCAGATATCAAGAAGCGCGCCCTGCACCGCACCAAGATCCTCGAGGGCCAACTGCGGGGCCTGGAGAAGATGATCGAGGCCGAGGAGTACTGCGTGGACATCATCACGCTGTCCCTCTCGATTCAGAAATCACTCGGCTCCCTCAACAAGCTGCTCGTCGAGAACCACCTCAGCACCCATGTCACCACGATGTTCGACGCCGGAGGGCAGACGCGGGAAAAGGCGATCTCCGAGCTCGTGAAGATCTATGAGCTCTCGAAGAACCGGGGCGACTGACGAAGCATCGGCCCGAAGCAGCCCGCTCGGCTGACTGGGACGGTGTTAGATTCGTGGTCGTGACCGATGACCCTGCCACCAGCACGCCCAGCACTCCGATCGCCGCGCTCGACGATGACGCCGTCATCTTCTCCGTTCCCCGGTCGGAGCTGGCAAGCCGGCTCCCGGGCGGCGTGCTGCTGATCGTGATGCACGGCTATGGCTCGAACGAGGGCGATCTCATCTCGCTCACCCCGTACCTGCCGGCTGGCCTGATCATCGCCTCCCTCCGCGCCCCGAATACCGCGCCCATCGCGAACGGCTTCTCCTGGTTCACTGTCGGCGAGCCGGGCAACCCCGATCCCGCCGACGCCGACGCCTCCGCCCGCGGAGTCTTCGCCTGGCTCGATCGCCTTTGCTCAGCGTTCGGAGAGCCATCGCGCATCGGCGCGCTCGGGTTCTCCCAGGGCGGCGCCATGGCACTGCACCTGCTGCGCCACGCACCGGATCGCATCCTGGCGAGCGTGAATCTCTCGGGCTTCTCCGTCTCGGGCGAGGCTCCCGGCGATATCGCCCTCGCTACGCGACTGCCGCGCGTCTTCTGGGGGCGCGATGCCCAGGACCCGATCGTCCCTGCATCAGCCGTTGACCGCACCGCGGCCTGGCTTCTGGCCCACTCGACACCGGATGCGCACCTGTATGAGGGCATCCAGCATTCAATCAACGGCGATGAGCTCGCGGATGTCACGCGCTACCTCGAGGAGACACTCCTGGCCGCCCGCCGCACCGACACCTCCGGGCAGGCGTAGGTGGCCAAGAAGAGCCCGGCCGCAGGCCCCACAACCGCCGCCACGCAGGCACTCACCCGTGCCGGGGTCGCGTTCGTGCCGCACGCCTACGAACACGATGCCGCCGTCACGGAGTTCGGCGCGGAGGCCGCCGCGGCGCTCGGCCTCGACGCCGCCCGGGTGTTCAAGACCCTGATGGTCGAGACGGATGCCGGACTCGGCATCGGTATCGTTCCCGTGGACGGCAAACTGGACCTCAAGTCCCTCGCCGCGTCGCTCGGGGGCAAGCGGGCGGCGATGGCGGACCCCGCGGTGGCCGAACGCAAGAGCGGCTACGTGCTCGGCGGCATCAGCCCCTTCGGCCAGAAGACCCCGCTGCCCACCGTGCTCGACGACTCTGCCCTGGCGTTCCCGACGATCTTCGTCTCGGGCGGCCGTCGAGGCTTCGACGTCGAGGTCTCCCCCGCCGACCTGCTCACTGTCACCCGCGGCACGACGGCAACGATCCGTCGCCTGTAGCCGACCGCGTGCGACCGGTCCCGGCCCGTTTTCAGGCCATAGCCGCGCACGACCGCCCCCGGGCGGTCTGCTGCGGCTATGGCCTGAAAACGGAGACTGGGCCGCACGGCTTGCGCGTCCAACGCAGAACGGCGCCAGACCGATGAGGTCTGGCGCCGTTCACGTCGTTTCGGTGCTTACGCGTCGACGACGATGATCGTGAAGACGGGGCTGCGGCGATAGCGACGCAGCATCCAGCGGTTCATCGTGCGGGCCAAGAGGATCTCCAAGGCGTGGCCGTCGAGCATCTTGCGCTCGTTGGCCTCCTTGATGGCGTCGTCGATTGCCTTGGTGGCGCCACGGATCCAGTCGTCGTCGTGGGCGAAGCCGCGCACGAAGAACTCGATCGGCTCGGCCAGGGTACCCGTGCGGGTGTCCAGGATGCCGAGGATCGTGATGGCTCCGTCTTCAGCGAGCTTCTGGCGATCGGTGAGCGCCTCGGCCGAGGCCGCACCGACGGCCATGCCGTCGACGAACACGTAGCCCGCGGCGACGCGGCCCGTGATGGAGGCCTTGCCGTCGACGAGGTCAACGGTCACGCCGTCCTCGACGATGAACACGTTCTCCTCCGGCACACCGGTCTTGACCGCGAGGTCGGCGTTGGCGACCAGGTGGCGCCACTCGCCGTGCACGGGCATGACGTTCTTCGGCTTGACGATGTTGTAGCAGTAGACGAGCTCACCGGCGCTGGCGTGACCCGAGACGTGCACCCGGGCGTTGCCCTTGTGCACGACGTTCGCGCCCCACTTGATCAGGCCGTTGATGACGCGGTAGATCGCGTTCTCGTTGCCGGGGATCAAGGAGCTGGCGAGAAGAACGGTGTCGCCCTCGCCGATCTTGATGATGTGCTCGCGGTTGGCCATGCGGCTGAGGGCGGCCATCGGCTCGCCCTGGCTGCCGGTGCAGATCAGCACCATCTTGTCGTCGGGCAGCTTCTCGAGCACCTTGAGGTCGACGACGAGGCCCTTGGGCACGTTGAGGTAGCCGAGGTCGCTGGCGATACCCATGTTGCGCACCATCGAGCGGCCGACGAATGCGACCTTGCGGCCATGCTCGTGGGCGGCATCCAGAACCTGCTGGATGCGGTGAACGTGGCTCGCGAAGCTCGAGACGACGATGCGGCGGGGGGAGGTGCGGAAGACCTGGTTGATGGCCGGGGAGATGTCCTTCTCCGCGGTGGTGAACCCGGGGACCTCGGCGTTGGTCGAGTCGGTCAGGAAGACGTCCACGCCCTCCTCGCCGAGACGGGCGAACGCGTTGAGGTCGGTGATGCGCTTGTCCAGCGGGAACTGGTCCATCTTGAAGTCACCCGTGTGCAGCACCAGGCCGGCCTCCGTGCGGATCGCGATGGCGAGCCCGTCGGGGATGGAGTGGTTCACCGCGATGAACTCGAGGTCGAACGGGCCGAAGCTGCGCTTCTCGCCCTCGGCGACCTCAACGGTCGGCGGGTTCTGGCGGTGCTCCTGGAACTTGGCGCCGATGAAGGCGAGGGTCAGCTTGGAGCCGACGATCGGGATGTCGCCCCGCTCGCGAATCAGGTAGGGCACGGCACCGATGTGGTCTTCGTGACCGTGGGTCAGGACGACCGCGACGATGTCCTTGAGGCGGTGCCGGATGGAGCTGAAGTCGGGAAGGATCACGTCGATTCCGGGGTGGTTCTCCTCGGGGAACAACACCCCGCAGTCCACGATGAGCAGCTTGCCCTTGTGCTCGAAGACGGTCATGTTGCGACCGATCTCGCCGAGGCCGCCGAGGGCCGTGATACGCAGTCCGCGGGCCGCTAGTCGCGGCGGTGTCGACAGATCAAGCTCATGCTTGGTCATCGTTCTCTTTTCTTTTAGTGGTGCTTGGCGCCGATCGGCGCATGGTCACGCGTGTGTGTTGCTCTCCCGGGCTGCTGCCGGGCAAAAAGTTGGTGGGAGGGATGCACTAAACGATCTCGGCGAAGATTTCAGCCGATAATCGGGAGCGCTTGCCCCGATGCCCTTGATGAGTCTATTGTGTTCCCGGCCAAATGGGTCACTACGACGCCTGGCCAACGCCGATCTCGTCGACGGTGTCGCCCCGAACCATCTCGACCCAGCGGGCAAGATAGGCGGCTCCCGCCTCGTCATGGATGAGCTCGCCGGCGGTGAGCACGGCATACGGAGTCTCCGGGATGCCGTCCTTGGGGCGCACATCGACATGGCTGACCGCGTGGCCCTCGTCGAAGAGCCAATCGGCCATTGCGTAGTCCGTTCGGGAGTCGCCGACCGTTCGCCATTCAACGGGCAGGGGCCCTGAACCGGCGAGGAGTTCAAGCGCGCGGCGGGCGCCGAGGTCCTTGCCGAGGGCGACCGACTCGATGTCGGTGGAGATGATGGTGGGATCGCAGCGGTACTGGATCTCGCCGTTGGCGTCCGGATACTCGACGTCGTTCCGGCGCACACCGAAGCCGAGGCCGGTGAGAAGTGCGATCGCCTCCGCATCGAAGGCCGCCTGACGACCAAGATAGGTGCCGCTGTCGACGTCGGTGCGCTGCTCCACCGAGACCATCGCGTGTTTCGTCTCGTCAAAGAAGGCGATGTCCGAGTAGCTGCGGGCGACGAGCTCCCGCACGGCGGCCGAGTATTCCGCCGGTGTCGAAAGGCTCGCATCGATGTGCACCTCGCCCGCACCGGCGGGGGTGATCGTGAACCACGAGGCACCCTTCTCGCACACCGCATGCACGCGCGCGTGAGGCTGGAGGCCGGCCGCAAGAAGCGGCGGCACGACCTGGTTGCGGATGAAGGCATCCGATCGGCCGGTATTGAAGATGATGGGGACGCCGGCGTTGGCGAGAAACACCAGGTCCCTGGCGATGCCGGGGATGTTGATGGTGCGGGAGATCGGGCTGGCGATCGGGCCGTCGACATCGAGCAGCAGGCCGAGAATCGGCGGGGAAGCGGGCATTCGTTCGCTCATTCTTCTGTCTCGAAATCGACCAGGTCAGCGACTGCCGCGGCGCTTGGTACGGGCACCCGGGGCTGTCGGGGCGGGACGCTTCACGTTGCCCTTCTTGCCGTCAGACTTCTTCGGCGCTCGCGCGGGCTCGGGGGCCTTCTTGACCGGGGCCTCGGGGGTGGCCCGGGAGCTCTGCGCGGTGCGGCCACGAACGATGCCGACGAATTCCTCGATCCGCCGGCTGGTCGAATCCGCCAGCCAGGCGATCGCGATGCGGGTCTCCGCCGCGTCGGTCACGGGGCGCGCAACGACATCCTTGCGGGTATAGAGCCTCGCAACGGACTGCGGCACGATCAGGATGCCGACGCCCGCGGCGACCTGCTCGATGGAGTCCTCAAGGGTGCGCATCGGCACCAGCGGGCGGCGAGTGCCGTCGGCGATCTCGGTCGCGACATCGCGCCACTCAGGCTGCGTGTCGGGATCCTGCAGCAGGTGCTCACCGGCGAGGTCGAGAACGCTCACCTCGTCGAAGAGGGAGATCGGGTGCTCTTTTGCCACGAGCACGACGGGAACCTCGGCATACAGACGCACGACGCTCAGGCCACGTCCATCGATCGGGAAGCGCACGAAGCTCACGTCTGCCCGGCCGTCGAACAGCGCCTCGACCTGGTCGGCCTCGGTCGTGGGGAAGACGTCGAGGTCCTCCTCGGGGTGCCGTTCCTCCCATGCTTTCGTCCACTTGGTGACGGTGACGCCGGGCATGAAGCCCATGCGCAGCACCAACGGGGCTGCCGCGAGTTCTGCAGCAATGCGCTGGCGTTGTTCATCTTCAAGAATCAGTGCGGGGGCGTCTAGCAGAAGCTGTCGACCGGCGGCCGTGAGCTGGGTGCCCTCCGCCTCGCGGTCGAACAGCGCGTAGCCCAACCGCTCCTCGAGTTCGAGCATCGACTTGCTCAGGCGGGGGCGCGATATGCCCAGGGCGGCGGCGGCGCGGCCGAATTGGCCGTGCTCTGCCACGGCGATAAAGGAGCGCAGGATGCTCGCTTCGATGTCCACAGGCATCCTTTCAAAACAGCGCTTCCGGGCGTTGGCTGCGCCCCAAGGCTAATACAGGCTCGGCGCGCCGGATACTCTGGACACATGAGCACTATGAAAACACCGCAGACGATGAAGCCCGAGACTGCGGCGAAGAAGCTGGGCGTGCTGCTGAGCGCGACCCCCGAAGACTTTCAGGCTGCACCCGTTTCGCGGGCACAGCTTGCCTCTCTGTTGGAGAGCCCGCCGGAATGGGTCGTCGAGCTGCGGCTGAATGGCCCGCACCCCCGCCAGATCATCGCCAGCAAACTGGGCATCTCGCTGTCCGGCCTGGCCCGCGGCGAGATCGTCGATCCGCTGACGACCGCGGAGATCACCGAGCTGCTGGAGCACCGACCTGCCTGGCTCGTCAAGGAGCGCGCCACGCAGGCCGAGGTACGCAACGAGCAGAAGCGGATCAAGGCCCGCGACGCCGAGCGTCGCGCCCGGGGAACCGTCTAACAGCTGGCCGAAAAGTCCTCTCAAAAATGGCTCTCACCCCGTCCCGTTCATCCGGAACCGCGGCCGACATCCGTCGCTGGCGCCGCTATCTCGCCGACGAGCAGGCCGAGGCGGCGGTCTATCGGGACCTGGCAAGCCGCCGGGATGGCGAGGAGCGCGAGATCCTGCTGGCACTCGCCGACGCCGAGTTCCGGCATGAGGAGCACTGGCGTGAACTACTCGGGCCCGACCTGGGTCCCAGTAAACGCAGTGCCCTTCGCACAAGACTGCTTGGGTTCTTCGCGCGTCGGTTCGGCTCGGTCTTCGTGCTGGCGCTCGCCCAGCGCGCGGAGTCCCGCTCACCGTACGAGGCCGACTCGGATGCGACACCGGCGATGGCCGCCGACGAACGAATCCACGAGGAGGTCGTGCGCGCACTCGCCACACGGGGCCGCCTCCGACTCTCGGGCACCTTCCGTGCCGCTGTGTTCGGCGCCAACGACGGCCTGGTCTCCAACCTCGCCCTGGTGCTCGGGATCGCGGCCAGCGGAGTTCCCACGGGCGTTGTCCTTCTGACCGGTGTCGCAGGACTCCTGGCCGGCGCGCTCTCGATGGGAGCCGGCGAGTTCGTCTCCGTGAGCTCGCAGCGCGAGTTGCTGAACGCCGCCGAGCCGAACCCCGAGGCCGCAGACGTGATCTCCGACCTCGACGTGAATGCCAATGAGTTGACGCTGGTCTACCGTGCACGCGGAATGAGCGAGGACGACGCCGCGGAGCATGCCGCCGAGGTCCTTCGGCTACACGCCCGGGGCACCGGGGCAATTCCCGTCATCCGCTCGGAGGAGAACACCCACGAGGCAGTTGGCACCGGCATGGGCGCAGCAGTATCGAGCTTCTGCTTCTTCGCCTCCGGCGCGATCATCCCCATCCTGCCGTTCCTGTTCGGGATGCAGGGACTGCCCGCCCTCATCGTGGCGAGCATCCTGGTCGGAATCGCCCTGCTGCTCACCGGAGCCGTCGTGGGCGTGCTCTCCGGCGCGTCGCCGACGAGACGGGCACTTCGCCAGCTCGCCATCGGCTATGGCGCTGCCGCGGTCACCTATCTACTGGGACTGTTGCTCGGTACCACCCTCGGCTAGGCCGTTCGCACCGACACGCTACCGCGGGCTCTACTGACTGGATTCGGAGCCTGCTACGGCAGTTGACACCCGGCACTCGCGAATGACGACTCCCTCTCTTGGGGGCCAGAATCGTCATGCAATGCTGTGATCCAGTCGATGCGGGATCCCCCGTTAGAGGGTGAATTCTCGCCCTGACGGCTCGGATCCGACGGGCGGTGTTCAGGCGATGAAACCCAGCACATTCGTCTGGATGGCACTCGCCACGCTCGGTCTCGCCGCAGGATGTGTGGCAATGGGCCTGGTGTTCGGTTCGGCCCAGGCAGTGGCCGAGACGCCGACTGCGGGCTCCTCGTCCCTGGCTACCAACGCCGAAGACACCGTTCTCCAGCCCGGAGACGCAGCGGCCGTCGACCCAGCCAGCCTGGCGGTGTTCCGGGCGAGCGCATCGATGTCGGGAGCTCGGGCAGACGTCTGCCCGGTCGTGAACATCGACTCGTGGCGGGTGCCCCTCGACGATCCGACACCGTCGACACCGTCGACACCGACCGTCAGCACGGGATCCAGCTCCGGCGCCGACAAGCCGATTCCCGGGCCATCGCTCTCCGCAGACGCCCTCGGCTCCGCCCCTGTCGCCCACCGCGGCTTCACCGTGTGCGACCGAGCCGGCGGCGATGAGCTTCCGGCGTCACCCACTTACGAACTCTCTTCCACTCCCGGCTGATCGGGCCTGATTCCCGCACCGAGTGCGGCATTTCAGTTACCCCTGCTCCCCGATTCGGAGCCATCACCCTGACTAATTTGGAGTTGCATCATCATGAAGAGAACTTTCAGCACCACCGTCTGTTTCGGCCTGTTCCTCGGCGGTCTCACCCTCGCCGGCGCGACCTCGGCCCAGGCCCTGGGCGACATCACCGTGCCCGGCCTGCCCGCCATCACGCTGCCGGCCCCGATCGCGACACTCCTACCGAGCGTCCCCGGCGTCATCGCCGATGTCACGGCACCGGTTAGCGCTCCCCTCTCGGTCGTCGCTCCCCTGACGCCGATCGCCGGCTCGGTGCCCGTTACCGGCGCCGTCCCCATCGCCGGCACAGTCCCTGTCACCGGGTCCATTCCCTCGGTGACGCAGCTTCCGACCAACGCCACGGGCAGTCTCACGGCTCCACTGAACGCGCTTGTCGCCGTGCCGCTTGACGCCGACCTGCTGAACTCGGGGCTGTCGAACTTCTTCGCGACCAACCCCACAACGGGCGTGGCCACAACGATGCGGAACCTTTTCGGCACCGGGACGCTGCTTAGGTCAAACGTCCTCACCCTGTTGAACAACTCGATGGTCTCACCGAACCTAGACCTGTTCCGCAACGTCGATGTGCTGGATCTGAGTACCGGGGACCTGACGATCATCGGAGGCGACATCACCGTCATCGGAGACACCGACACGGACACGGACACCGACACCGACGGCACCGACGGCACCAATGGGACCAATGGGACGAACGGAACCAACGGCACGAACGGAACGAACGGGACGAACGGAACGAACGGGACCGACACGGATACCGACACGGACACGGATACGGATACGGATACGGATACGGATTCCGACACCGTGGCGGCGGGTTCCGGCAATGGCGCCCTGGCGCTGACCGGGTTCACGGCGCTGCCGCTCATCGGTGCGATGGGGCTCTTGGTCATGGCGGGCACTGGAATGGTGCGCGGCGCAGCCGGCCGCTTCTTCCCGAAGGCCTAGCGCACCGCCTGCACCAACGACAGAGCCGGACACCCTTCGTTACTCACGGGGTGTCCGGCTCTGTGGCAGGTCGGGTGTCGCGCTGGGTCAGTGCTTCTTCACGTTCGTGACAGCGTCGTTGCCCTTGGATGCGGTCTCGCTCTTGGTCTTCTTGTCGTTGCGCTTCTCCTTGAGGGAGCGAGCGGCTGGTTTTGCAATTGCCTTGCGGCTGGACTTCTCTGCCATGGTCATGCCTCCGTCTCAAGCCCCAATGGCCCGTCTCACTGACCGTACGCCACCCGGGGCCCATCCGTTGCACCGCGGGAATCTAGAGCCACCCCTGACGGCCCCGGCCACCATGGCGGCGAGCAGTCCAGGCGAGGTACGCGCTCAGCAGGCCGGCGACCCCCAGCCCGGCTCCGAGCAGCGGTGCGTTCCACGAACGCCAGCGGGTCTTGTCCCCCGCCGTGAGCTCGCCGATCCCGCGGATGAACGCGGCGACGATCACCCCGGCCACCAGACGGTTGCCGATCTTCTCGACGCGGCCTACGAGGGGATCGAGCTCGGCGGCACGAAGGTGCACCTCGACGCCGTTCGTGTCGATCAGGTCGAAAAACGTTCGAATCCGCTCGGGAAGCTCGACCCCCAGTTCGGCGACCTCTACCCCGGCCCGGCGGAGCCGCTTGGCAAAGGCCTGGGGCGACATGCGGTCTCGGGCCATTTTCGCGGCATAGGGCCTCAAGGACTCCCCGAGGCTGAACTCCGCATCGAGGCGAACACCGAGGCCCTCGATCATGACAAGCATCCGGATGAGCAGCAGGAGTTGGGTGTCGAGCTGCAGACGATGTCGGCGCAGGATGCCCAGCAGCTGCGTGATGAGGAATCCGATCTCGATCTCGCCGAGCGCCTGCCCTCGATACAGCGTCACGAAGCGGGCGACGTCGGCCCGAAGCTCGTTCATATCCACGGCCGTTCTCGGCAGTGAGGCCTTGACCAGCGCGACCGCGATGCGTTCCGGGTCGTTTCGGGAGAGCGCCACCAACAGCGCCGCGAGCCTGTCCCTGAGTTCGGCGTCGATCGTGCCAACCATTCCGAAGTCGATCAGCCCGATGCGGCCACCCGGTTCGACGAAGAGGTTGCCCGGGTGCGGGTCGGCGTGGAAGTATCCGTCGACGAAGACCATCTGGGCGACGGCCCTGATCGCCGTCTCGATCAAGGCCGTGCGGTTGATGCCCATGCGATCGAGTGCCGCGAGGTTATCTATCTTCAGCCCCTCGATACGCTCCAGCGTGAGGATCCGGGATGTAGTGCGCTCCCAGAAGACCCGGGGGATCTGGATGCTCGGATCGCCCTCGAAGTTCACTCGGAAGCGCTCTGCAGCGCGGCCCTCATGGAGGTAGTCGAGCTCGGCCTTCAGCGACCGCGCAAACTCGGCGACGATCCCGGTGAGGTTGTAGTCCGAGGCCAGCGCCCAGCGACGACTGGCCTGCGCCGCCAGATTCGTCAGGATTTCAAGATCCTCGTTGATCAGGGGAACCACATCCGGTCGCCGGACCTTGACCACCACCCGGGTGCCGTCCTCGAGCACCGCCGAATGGGCCTGGCCGATCGATGCACTCGCGAGCGGCAGCATGTCGAATTCGGCGAACGCCTCCGCCGGAGGGGAGCCGAGTTCCTCGGTTACGAGGCGCGTGACGATTTCTGCGGGTACCGGCGGGGCGTCATCCTGCAGCTTTGCCAACTCAGCCAGGTACTCCGGCGGCAACAGGTCCGGCCGCGTGGACAGCATCTGGCCGAGTTTTATGAACGTCGGACCGAGCTCCTCCAGCGCCAGTCTCAGGTGAGCGGGATTCGTGGGCCGAGCAGTCGGGCTTCCGGCCCCGAACTCCTCGACCGGTGTCGGGAGCCAGCGACTCAGCCCGGAGACTCCGATCAGGAAGCCCAGGCCGTGCCGCGCCAGAACGACGGCCACGTCGCGGTAGCGATCCACGTGCCCAAGTGACGCCAAGAAATGCTCCCAAGATGACGGTGAGAGTGCGATTCTCCTTGGATACCCGGGCCGAGGCAAGAACCGTGATCCCGGCTCGGCATGTTCTCGTTCATGACGAAGTATGAAGCTGCAGTTTCACCCGTCGGCGAATCACGGGCAGACTCGGCGTGAAGGGCCGGTCAGGAAACCGGTCGCGAGGAAGGACAGCATGCAGGCTCTTGCCCAGGCCGAAGCCAGTACCGAGGCCAGTACCGAGGCCAGTACCGAGGTCGAACAGAATGCACTGTTCCGCGACGCCATGTCGCAGTTCCCCAGCGGGGTCACCATCGTCACGACGATCGATTCGAACGGCACATGGTGGGGCTTCACCGCCTCGTCTTTCTGCTCCCTTTCACTGGACCCGAGACTCGTGCTCGCCTGCCTGGCCACGACCGCCAACTGCTACGACGCATTTGCCCGCGCTACCCACTGGGCGATTCACATCATCCACACCGACCAGACCGACGTCGCCATGAAGTTCGCGTCGAAGGGGGCAGACAAGTTCGATGGCCTCGCCTGGGAGAGCAACGGCCACGGCGTTCCACTGCTGCCCGATGCGGCGGTCACGCTTGAGTGTGAAGCCGAGAACGTCTATCCCGGCGGCGACCACGTGATCCTCGTCGGCCGGGTGACCCAGACCGTACTGGGCGAGAAGTCCGCCGCCGTGTACTTCCGGCGCGGCTTCCACTCGCTGGGGTAAGTACCCCCGGCAAACATTTCTCAGGACGGGGGCCGGAATACCTGCAATACTCACTCATATTCGTGTTCTTCTGTGAAAAGGGCCCCGTCGCTCGTTCATAGAACATCCCGGCGTGTCACTGCACTGCCACCGACTTGGGCGTCGGAGGTCACCCGCGTGGCAGGACCCGCCAACGAGGCTCTGGGGGCGTGCCTGACAAATGATCAAGATTCTGAGTTCACACGAGGCATGCGATGCCGTCGAGAGCGCCCAGCCCAAGGGATTCATCGCCCATTCAGCCGAGTTCGCCCGGGCGAAGTCGCGGCTGGCGGCTGGGCAGAGCGTCTTGCTCGCCGGCGTCATCGGCAGCGGCAAGTCGTTCCTCGCTCGTCTGCTGACCGCAGAGCTGGAGCAGGAAGGGCGTCCGGCACTGCGCATATCGGCATCGTCAAGCCAATCCCTGACTCCCTTCGCCGCAGTCATCAGGGCCTTTGGAATGATCAACAGCCGGGGCCTCGATGCCGACGCGCTCCTCCCCCAGGTCGACGAACTCTTCCGCCAGCTAGCGGGAGAGCGGGTCGGCCGGGTGCTGCTCTGGGTCGAGGACGCGCACCTGCTGGATCCCGAGTCGGCCGAGTGGCTGACCGGCCTGGCACGCGACTCACACGCCGTTCTCCTGACAACCATTGATTTCGGCTACGCCGTCAGGGACGTCGTGCAGGGTCGAACCGTCGTGGCCTTCACCGAGCTCTGGACGAAGGGGATGGCAGAGCGCCTCGACCTGGCCCGCCTCGACCCTGCCGCGACCGATCAGCTGCTGAGCACCTTCATGTCCGGCGTCCCGCTGGATCTCGCCACTCGCAACAAGATCCATCTGCGGGCCTCCGGGGTTCCCCTGCTGATTCGCGAACTTGCCCTGAGCAGTGGGGAACTCGGCTTCTCGGACGCGCCCGGCGGTCATATCGCGGCGGCGTACACCTCGGTCGCTCCCCGCCTACTCGATCTGACGCGTGGAAGACTCAGCCTGCTGACCGACGACCAGCGCGAGTCGATCGTGGTCGTTGCCAGACTCGGCGCACTGTCCCATCAGCGCGTGGCCCAGCTCATCGGCTCCGACACCCTGAACCTGCTCGCGCACGGCGGGCACATCATCCGGGACTCGGCGCGTCCCGACCTCCTCGTCGCCCAGCGCCTCGATGCGGAAAGCGTGCTGGCGGTCAGCTCGAGTGCTCGATTCGGCCCCGTCACACAACAGGCGATGAGGCACATCATGACGGATCGCCTGAATGGGATGCAGCTCACCCCGCTCGAGACCGCCCTGGTTGCCGAGGGTTGGCTGCACGACGAATCAGCACTGCTCGCCGACGCCCTGGCGACCGCGG
>CANFBG010000023.1 GCA_947444785.1 Microbacteriaceae bacterium
CGACCCTGAGGTTCGACCCCATCGTGACGACCTCGCTGAGACCCGACTTCTGGGCATGCCGGCGAAGCCGCGACACGGCGACGAGGTTCAGCACCTGATCGGGCGGCTCTCCGTAGCGGTCGGTGAGCTCCTCGATCACGAGCGAGATCTGCTCGTCGCTCGCAGCCGGCGCGCTGGCCGTGGAGAGCTTCTGGTACGCCTCGAGCCGCAGCCGCTCGCTGTCGACGTATTCCTCGGGGATATGCGCATCCACCGGCAGTTCGAGCCGCAGCTCGGTCTGGCCCTCGGCAACGTCGCCCCGGAAACTCGAGACGGCCTCCCCGATCATGCGCAGGTACAGGTCGAAGCCGACGCCCGCGATGTGACCCGACTGCTCTCCGCCCAGCAGGTTTCCGGCGCCGCGGATCTCGAGGTCGCGCAGCGCAACCTGGATTCCGCTGCCCAGCTCGTTGTTGGCGGCAAGCGTTGTGAGCCTGTCGTGACCGGTCTCGGACAGCGGCTTGTACTCGTCGTACAGCAGGTAGGCGTAAGCCCGCTCGCGCCCGCGGCCGACGCGCCCGCGCAGCTGGTGCAGCTGGCTGAGCCCGTACTTGTCGGCCCGGTCGACGATCAGGGTGTTGGCGTTCGCGATGTCAAGGCCCGTCTCGATGATGGTCGTCGAGACCAGGATGTCGAACTTTCGCTCCCAGAAGTCGACGATGATCCGCTCGAGCACGTGCTCGTTCAGCTGGCCGTGGGCGACGGCGATGCGCGCCTCGGGCACCAGCTCCTGGAGGTCGGCCGCAACCTTGTTGATGCTGGCGACCCGGTTGTGCACGAAGAACACCTGGCCCTCGCGCAGCAGCTCCCGGCGAATGGCTGCCGACACCTGCTTCTCGGAGTAGGGGCCGACGAAGGTCAGAATCGGATGCCGGTCCTCCGGCGGCGTCGCCAGCGTCGACATCTCGCGGATGCCCGTGACCGCCATCTCCAGCGTTCGCGGGATCGGCGTCGCACTCATCGCCAGAATGTCGACGTTCGTCTTCAGCTTCTTCAGCTTGTCCTTGTGCTCGACGCCGAAGCGCTGCTCCTCGTCGATGATCAGGAGCCCGAGATCTTTGAAGGCGATGTTGTCGCTCAGCAGGCGATGCGTGGCGATCACGATGTCGACCGTGCCATCGGCCATGCCGGCGATCGTCTCCTTCGCCTCCTTCTCGGTCTGGAAGCGCGAGAGGGGGCGCAGGTGGATCGGGAAGCCGGCGAAGCGCTCGGCGAAGGTCTCCATGTGCTGGCGGACCAGCAGCGTGGTCGGCACCAGCATCGCGACCTGTTTGCCATCCTGAACGGCCTTGAAGGCGGCGCGCACGGCGATCTCGGTCTTGCCGAAGCCCACGTCGCCGGAGATCAGGCGGTCCATCGGGATGGGCCGCTCCATGTCGGCCTTGACCTCGTCGATCACCGTCAACTGGTCGGGGGTCTCCGCGAACGGGAACGACTCCTCGAGCTCGCGCTGCCACGGGGTGTCGGGGCCGAACGCGTGGCCCCGGCTGGCCATCCGCGCGGAATAGAGCTTCACGAGCTCGACCGCAATGTCGCGAACGGCCTTGCGCGCCTTGCTTTTGGCCTGGGACCAGTCGCTGCCGCCCATCTTGGAGAGCGCGGGGTCTTCGCCGCCGACGTACTTGGAGAGCAGGTCGAGCTGGTCGGTGGGCACATAGAGCTTGTCGCCCGGGTAGCCGCGCTTGGAGGGCGCGTACTCGATCAGCAGGTACTCGCGGGTGGTCTTCACGGGGTTCCGCCCGCCCGACTTGACCTCGCGCTGGGTGAGCTCGAGGAACTTGCCGATGCCGTGGGTGGTGTGCACGACGAAGTCGCCGGTCTTCAGCGCCAGCGGGTCGACGACGTTTCTGCGTCGCGACGCGAGCTTCTTCACCTGGCGCGAGTCGTAGCCGATGGTGCGGCCGTAGAACTCGCTCTCGGAGATCAGCGCGAGCTTGGTCTCGGGCAGCTCGAAGCCGTGGTCGACGCTGGCCTTCAGGAGGTACGCGACGCCGGGCTCGGGCACCTCCGGGAACTCAGCGACGACCCGGGCGGGGATCTCGTTCTCGGCCAGCACGTCGGAGGCGCGCTCCACGAGCCCGGCCCCCTCCGCCACGACGGCGAGGGTCCACCCCTCGGCGAGGCGGGTGCGAACGTGCTCGATCGCCCCATCGACGTTGCCCTGGAAACTCGGCACGGGGTCCGCCTCGATGCGCACGGTGAGAAGTTCGTCGATCTCCCGGTGCTCGGGCAGCACGACGATCGAGTTGACGACATCGCCGGGACCCGCCTGGAAGTTGGAGAGGGTCCACCAGGGACGGTCGGGGCCTGCCGCCGCGCGCAGGTCGTTCAGGGTGATGAACTCCCCCGCCGCGAGGTCGATCGGGGCCTCGGCGCCGGCCGTCGCCGCGGTCCATGCCGCGGCGAGGAACTCCCGGTTCGTCTCGGCGAGGCTGATGGCCCGGCTGGCCACGCGCTCGGGCGAGATGACGGCGATGGCCGTGTCTGCCGGGAGATAGTGCGCGACCGTGACGAGGCGATCGAGCAGGGCCGGGGCGAGCGACTCCATGCCCTCGACGGGGATGCCGGCGGCGATCTTCTCGAGGATCGTGGAGATGCTGGGGAACTCGTGCACCATCTCGCGGGCGCGCTGGCGAACGGCGGGGCTCAGCAGCAGCTCGCGGCTCGGCGCAAGCTCGACGCGGGCGACGGCCCCCTCGAGCGAGCGCTGATCGGCGACGGAGAAGGCGCGGATGCTCTCCAGCTCGTCGCCGAAGAAGTCGACGCGGTACGGATGCTCCGCCACGGGCGGGAAGACGTCGAGGATTCCGCCGCGCACGGCGAATTCGCCCCGCCGGGTGACCATGTCGACCCGGGCGTAGGCGAGCCCGACCAACTCGAGCGACAGCGCGGCGAGGTCATAGCCCCGACCCCCGGCGATGAGCTGAACGGGCTCCATGTCGGCGAGGTTCTCGGCGAGGGGCTGCAGCGCCGCCCGCACCGATGCGACCACGATGAGCGGGCGCGAGCCGTCGTTCTTGCGAAGCTTGCGGAGGGCGTCGATGCGCTTTCCGACGATCTCGGCGCTGGGGCTCAGGCGCTCGTGCGGGAGCGTCTCCCACGCGGGGAACTCGACGATCTCGGCCTCGGGGGCCATCGAGGAGAGGGTTTTGCGCAGCGTCTCGGACTCACGCCCCGTGGCGGTGACGACCAGCATCACCTGAGGGGATCCGAGGCGGCCGCGTGCCTCGAGGAGGCCGGCCAGAAGGGGAGCCCGAAGACCCTCCGTCAGGGAGAAATCAGCGGCCCTGGCCGCGTGGGCAAGGGCATCGTCGAACGTGGAGGCGCGCGAAAGCGCAGAAATCAAGCCCTTGAGGATCACCGGACAAGTTTACGCCCCGGTTGCTGGGCACCGGCCTGCCCGAGGCAGGCGCGATCAGGAGGCGGCAGGGGGTGGCGAGTGGAAGATCTGCTGCGCGGCCTCGAGGCCGTCGGTGGCGATCTTCTCGATCGCGTCTGCGGCATCCACCAGGATGTTGGGCAGGACCTGGCGCTCGGCCGCGTTGAAGTCGCGCAGAACGAAGTCGGCGGGATCCTGGCGCCCGGGGGGGCGGCCCACGCCGATGCGCACGCGGATGAAGTCGGGGGTGCCGACGGCGCTGATGATGTCGCGCACGCCGTTGTGTCCGCCGGGGCCGCCGCCGGACTTCAGGCGGATCGAGTCGAACGGCAGGTCGAGTTCGTCGTGGACGACGATCAGCTGGCTCGGCTCGAGCGAATAGAAGCGCATGAGCTGCGAGACCGGGCCGCCGGACAGGTTCATGAACGAGTTCGGCTTGGCGAGGATGAGCCGCGGGCCACCGGGGTTCGAACGCCCCTCGGCGACGGCGGAGTTTGTCTTGTGGCTGGTGAATCTGGCCGACATCCGGTCGGCCAGAATCGCCAGGGCCATGTGCCCCACGTTGTGACGGTTGCCGGCGTAGCCGGGCCCGGGGTTCCCGAGCCCGACTACGAGCCAGACATTCTCAGACAGCGTGGAGCCTTACTTCTGTTGTTCGGTGACTACTCGGCGGCCGGGGCAGCGGCGGCCGGAGCGGCAGCCTCTTCGCCCAGGTCGGCCTCGGCCGGGATCGACACGTTCACGACAAGCGCGTCGGGGTCGGTGACGAGCGTCGCACCCTCGGGCAGGACGACGTCCTTGGCGAGGATCTGGGTGCCGTCTTCGAGGCCCTCGATCGAGATGACGATGCGCTCGGGGATGCTGATGGCCAGCACCTCGACGAGCAGCGTGTTGGTCTCCTGCGCGGCGACGGTTCCGGAGGCGGACTCGCCCTCGAAGTGCACGGGGACGTCAACCTGAACCTTCTCGCCCTTGCGCAGGACGATGAGGTCGATGTGCTCGATGATGCGCAGTACGGGGTCCTTCTGAACATCCTTGACGAGGGCGGCCTGCTCGGTGCCCTCGATGTCGAGCTCCAGCACGGCGTTCTTCTTGCGAAGGATCAGCGCCATCTGGTGACCCGGAAGGGTGATGTGGATGGGCTCGGTGCCGTGACCGTAGAGAACGGCGGGGATCTTGTTGGTCGCGCGGATCTTGCGAGCCGCTCCCTTGCCGAACGAGGTGCGAACCTCGGCGACGACCTTGTTCTCGTTGCCGTCTGAAACCTTGGGGGCCTTGGCCATGGTGTTCTCCTTGATGGCAAGCGATGAGTCGCCCGCCTAGTGATTGTCATTTGTTCAACTCGACCGCATGTAGCGAGAGGAAAGACAGGGGCGCCTCATCCACCGCGTCGATAACGGATGCGCATCTTGCTGGCGCGCATCCCTCGCCGAAGTTCAGTGGCTAAGACTACACGGCTTCGGCTAGGGCTGCATGACCGCGAGCACGTTGCCGGCCGGATCCGTGAACCAGGCGATGTCGGGACCCCGGTTCGCGGCCCGGCCGCGCAGGATTCCCTTGGCATCCGCCGGCAGACCCTCGTAGCGCAGGAATTCGATACCGGATGCGGCCAGCTCGTCGACAGCCTCGCCGATATCCGCCACGACGAAGTTCAGAATCGTGAAACTCGCGGGCGCGTGATCGGCCTTGGGATAGATCAGTGCCGTGCCGCCGGCGGGTAGCTCGAGCCGGATGTTGCCCATTCCGGCCTCCAGAATCGACAGGCCTAGGACCTCGCCGTAGAAGCGTCGGGCAGCGTCGATGTCGGTGACGCTGAATCCTGCGAAGGAATCGATGGGGGTGAACATTCTGGGCTCCCTGGGCTCTCTGGACCGGATGCGATGGGGGTGGCGCGGGTTCGTCTCTTCGAACTAGCGAACAGCACGCCGCCGACGACGGCAACCCCCGCAACCATTTCCACCGCATCGATCGTCTGGCCGAAGGCGATGAACGAGGCCAGCACGCCGACGACGGGAACCAGCATCGAGAACGGCGCCACCGTGCTCGACGGATACCGGCCCATCAGCGACGACCAGATTCCGTAGCCGACGAGCGTCGCGATCACCACGATGTACAGCAGCCCCAACACGGATGGCAGCGCCTCGAGCGTGAACGCGGTCGAGAGCGACTCGCCGATACGGGCCGGCCCCTCGACCAGGAGCGACACGATGATCATCGGGATCGGGGGAACGATGCACGCCCAGAGTGTCAGCTGCAGCGGGTTGGACGCCTCGGCCTTGCGGGTGGAGACGTTGCCGATGGCCCAGCCGAGGGCACCGCAGAGCGTGAGCACCACAGGCAGGAGGGCGGCGACCTGGGAGCGGTGGACGGCGATCGCGGCCAGGCCGAGAACCGCAATCGCGATGCCGATCGCCTGGCGACGAGTGATGCGCTCCCGGAGCCAGATGCCGGCGATGATGACGGTGAAGGGGGCGGATGCCTGAAGCACCAGGGAGGCCAGCCCGCTCGGCATGCCGGCCGCCATCCCGAGATACAGGAAGGTGAACTGCAGCACGCCGATGCCGAGCCCGACGCCCAGCAGCCAGCGCCACTTGACCTTGGGCCGGGGCACCAGCAGGAGGGTCGGGATCGCGATCAACGAGTAGCGCAGCGCCACCAGGAGCAGCGGCGGGAAGTGCTCGAGAGCGAGCGCCGTGGCCGGGAAGTTGATTCCCCAGACGATTGCGACGAGGGCCGCCAGCAGTCGATCCCGTGTGCTCATCTGCATCCGCTCATCCGCTCATGCTCTTAGCAAGCGCCTCATTCCGCAAATTCACCCGACGATGCTTTCGCGCGAGGCGCGACACGAGCACGGCCGCAAGAACCATCGAGACCAGGGACCCCAGGAGCACGGCTAGGGTTCCCTCGGCGGAGACCTCGGGGTTGTCGGCGAAAGCGAGCTCGTTCATCAGCAGCGAGACCGTGAAACCGATGCCGCCCAGGGACCCGGCCGTGATCAGCGCGGGCAGAGACAGGTCACGCTTCTGCCCGCCCTGTCCGATGAAGCCCGAGAGCCAGCCGCCCAGGGCGATGCCGATGACCTTGCCCACGGGCAGCGCGATCAGGATGGCCCAGAACGGCGGGGCGAGCTCGGTGACGGGCACCTGCGGGATCGCGACGAGGGCGGCGAAGAACGCGAACAGGGGAAGGGCGACCCCGTTGGAGAAGGGTTCGAGGACGCTCCGGGCGCGCATGCCGACGCCGTGCGCCGCTGCGAGGCCGAGCGCCACGCCGGCGATCGTGGCGTGCACGCCTGAAAGGTAGACCAGCGACCACGTGACGGCCGCGACCACGACCATCAGAGGGATGACGGCCATCCGATAGCGGGTGCCGACGAGCCGGCTCAGGATGCCGAACAGCACGACCCCCGCGGCGCCGGCCGCCATCAGGGCGAGGTTCGCATCGGTCGTGAAGAACACGGCGATGATGAGGATCGCGACGATGTCGTCGAGGATCGCGAGCGCAAGCAGGAAGATCCGGAGGCGGGACGGGATGCCCTTGCCGAAGACCGCGAGGATGCCCAGCGCGAAGGCGATGTCGGTGGCCGTGGGAATCGGCCAGCCGTTCTCGTAGCCCGAGCCTGCCGTGATCCCCAGGTAGATGACGATGGGCACGAGCACGCCGCCCAGCGCTGCGATCGCGGGGCTCAACGCCTTGGCGACGGTGTTCAACTCGCCGACAAGCACCTCGTGCTTGAGCTCGACGGCGACGATGAAGAAGAAGACGGCGAGCAGGCCGTCGGCGACCCAGTGGCCGATGCTCAGATCGAGGGGCGTGCCCGGCACGGCGAGGTGCAGGTCTTTTATGGCCAGGACGGCGGGGCCTGCGGCGGTGTTGGCCGCGAGCAGCCCCAGGGCTGCGGCGGCGAGCAGGATGATCGCCCCGGCGCGCTCGGATCGAAGAATGTTCATTCGGTGTCGTCCTGTCGGTCGTGACTGAGGGTTCAGTCGTAGGAGAGCGCAATCCCGTGATTGCACGCCGACCAGGCTTCCCGGCACACCAACGGGAAACGTATCAGGCGGAAATGCGTGTGTCCTGTTCAGGGGCATGCCGGGCGTACTGTTGCGAGGGATGTCACTGCTGAAACGGTATAAAGCCGAGCCCACCGTTCTGACCGCGCTGCGGACGCCGCGCATCCTGACCCGGGAGGTGCTCGCCGGCCTCGTCGTCGCGCTGGCCCTGATCCCCGAGGCGATCGCGTTCTCCCTGATTGCCGGCGTCGACCCGCGGGTGGGACTGTTCTCCTCGTTCGTGATGGCCATCACGATCTCGTTCGTGGGTGGCCGCCCGGCGATGATCACCGCGGCGACCGGCGCGGTCGCCCTGGTGATCGCACCGGTCGCCCGGGACTACGGCATGGAGTACTTCATCGCCACTGTGATCCTTGCCGGTGCCTTCCAGATCATCCTCGGGATGATCGGCGTCGCCAGGCTGATGCGCTTCATCCCCCGCAGCGTCATGGTCGGTTTCGTGAACGCGCTGGCGATCCTGATCTTCGGCTCCCAGCTGCCACAACTGCTGGGGGTGTCCTTCCTGGTGTACCCGCTCGTCGCCGTGGGAATCGTCATCATGCTCGTTCTGCCGCGCCTGACGAGACTCGTGCCTGCCCCACTGGTCGCCATCGTGGTGACAACTCTCGCAACCGTCGCCTTCTCTATCACCGTCCCCACCATCGGCGACCAGGGCGAATTGCCCCGGTCGCTGCCCGACCTTCTGCTGCCGAATGTGCCACTTAGCTGGGAAACATTCGTGATCATCGCGCCCTTCGCCCTCGGCATGGCCCTGGTGGGAATCCTCGAATCACTGATGACAGCGAAGATCGTCGACGAGGTCACGGACACCCACTCGAACAAGACCCGCGAGGCATGGGGCCAGGGCGTAGCGAACATCATGTCGGGGCTCTTCGGCGGCATGGGCGGCTGCGCGATGATCGGCCAGACGATGATCAACGTCAAGGCCTCCGGGGCGCGCACCCGCATCTCCACCTTCCTCGCGGGGGTCTTTCTCCTGGTCTTGGTACTCGGCCTCGGCGATATGCTCGCCCTCGTTCCCATGGCGGCCCTGGTTGCCGTCATGATCATCGTGTCGTACCTCACATTCGACTGGCACAGCGTCCGACCGTCGACCCTCAGGCGCATGCCGGTGAGTGAAACCGTCGTCATGCTCGCCACGGTCGCGGCCATCGTCCTCACCCACAACCTCGCCATCGGCGTCGTGGTCGGGGTGATCATCGCGATGGTCGCCTTCGCCCGCCGGGTCGCGCACTTCGCCACGGTCGCGCGAAGCCTCTCCGCCGCAGACCTCTCCGCCGGAGAGGCGACACCGAGCGTCCACTACACGGTGACGGGTGCGCTCTTCTTCGCCTCCAGCAACGACCTGATCACCCAATTCGAGTACGCCGCCGATCCCGATCGGGTCGTCATCGACATGACCGGTTCCCGCATCTGGGACGCCTCGGCCGTCGCAACCCTGGACGCGATCACGAACAGGTATGAGCGGTACGGCAAGCGGGTCGTGATCGAGGGGCTGGACGAGGCCAGCAGGAGCCTGCACGCCAAGCTCGCCGGAAACCTGGGCGCCGAGAACTGACCGTTCCCAGCCAGCACTGAGGGAACTCCCAACAACTGTCGCCTAACGTTGATGTGGCAGTGATGATCTGGGAGTCCTTTGTTGGTTGAGTTATTTGACGTGATTGCGGCATTCGAGTGGGGTCCCTGGCTTCGGCTGGGTATCGGAGTTGTGATCGCGGTCGCCGCGACCCTCTTGCTCATCGTGCTGGTGTCCCAAGTTGCGCGCGTGACGGCTCGAAAACGGGACTGGCCCAAGGCCTTGGCGAGCGGGGCACGGCATCCGTTCCGGTTCCTGATCGGCGCAACCTTCCTGTGGATCGCCATCACGGTAACGCTGCCCGAGCCGAACTGGCGAGAGGGAGTCAATCACTTCTTCCTCGTTGCGACGATCGCGCTCGGCGCCTGGCTGGCCAGCAGGTTGATCACCTTCTTCATCACCCTCGGCATGTCGCGCTACCGCGCCTTCGGCCCGGCCAGCATCCTCGCCCGGAAGATGCAGACCCAGCTCGCGATCGTGCACCGGCTCGCCGTCGTCGCCGTGACGATCATCGCGGCGGCATCGATCCTGCTGACGTTCCCCGGGGTGCAGGCGATCGGCACCAGCCTCTTCGCGTCGGCGGGCATTCTCAGCGTCGTGGCCGGGCTCGCCGCCCAGTCGACCCTGGCCAACGTGTTCGCCGGCATCCAGCTCGCCTTCAGTGGGGCCATCAGGGTCGATGACGTGGTGATCGCCGAGAAGGAGTGGGGAAACATCGAGGAGATCACCCTCACCTACGTGGTCGTTCGGATCTGGGACGACCGGCGCCTCGTGCTGCCGTCGACCTACTTCACGACCACCCCGTTCGAGAACTGGACGCGCAGCAGCACCGAGCTCTTCGGCTCGGTCGAGCTCGACCTCGACTGGCGGGTCAGCCCGGCGGCGATGCGCACGCAGCTCGCCGTGATCCTCGCCGCAACCGAGTCCTGGGACGGCCGCGCCTCCGTGCTGCAGGTGACCGAGGCGATCGGCGGGATGATTCGCGTGCGCATCCTTGTGACGGCGGCCGATGCGGGCCAGCTCTTCGACCTGCGCTGCTTCGTGCGCGAGGAGATGGTGGAGTGGGTGCACACGCACGATCCCGCAGGAATGCCACGGAGCCGCGTGCAGTTGGTAGAAGAGGTGGCACGGGTTCAAAACACGCCGACGGATGCGGAACACACCGACCAGGGTGGGATGTTCACCGGCACGCCCGAGGCCGAGGAACGGGCGAGCGCTTTCACACAGGCGATCCCGATCATCTGGCCCGAGCCAGAGCCGGAGAGCGCGCTCGCGACCCCCGCCAGAAAAGATTTACGCCACGACTAAACTGGTCGAGGTAATTTACACACAACAAAGGGATCAGGTCATGTCAGAGACATCCACCGCTGCCGCCAATATCGGAGTCGTCGGACTCGCCGTCATGGGCTCCAACCTCGCCAGGAACCTCGCCAGCCGCGAGGGCAACACCGTCGCCGTCTTCAACCGCTCCTACGAGCGCACCGAGACGCTGGTCTCCGAGCACCCCGAGGCCAACTTCATCCCGGCGTCGACCTACGAGGAATTCGCCGCCTCGCTGACCGCCCCCCGCACCGCGATCATCATGGTGCAGGCCGGCCGCGGAACCGACGCCGTCATCGACGCCCTCACCGCGGTCTTCGAGCCCGGCGACATCATCGTCGACGGCGGCAACGCCCTGTTCACCGACACCATCCGTCGCGAGAAGGCCGTTCGCGAGACCGGCATCAACTTCGTGGGCGCCGGAATCTCCGGCGGCGAAGAGGGCGCGCTCCTCGGCCCGTCGATCATGCCCGGCGGCTCCGTCGAGGCCTGGGCCACGCTCGGCCCCATCCTTCGCTCGATCGCCGCGGTCGTCGACGGTGAGCCCTGCGTCACGCACGTCGGCACCGACGGCGCCGGTCACTTCGTCAAGATGATCCACAACGGCATCGAGTACGCCGACATGCAGCTCATCGCCGAGGCCTACGACCTCCTCCGCAAGGGCGCCGGCTACTCCCCCGCCGAGATCGCCTCGATCTTCAGCGAGTGGAACACGGGCGAGCTCGAGAGCTACCTGATCGAGATCACCGCCGAGGTGCTCAAGCAGGTCGACGCCGTCACCGGCGGGCCGCTCGTCGACGTCATCCTCGATGAGGCCGGCTCCAAGGGAACCGGCGTCTGGACCGTGCAGACCGCGCTCGACCTCGGTATCCCCGTCTCGGGCATCGCCGAGGCCGTCTTCGCCCGTGCCCTGTCGTCCAAGCCCGCGCAGCGCGCGGCAGCGTCGGCCCTGCCGGGCCCGAGCGAGGCGTTCTCCATCGGCGATCGCGCCGCGTTCGTCGAAGACGTTCGCCAGGCCCTGTACGCCTCGAAGATCATCGCCTACTCGCAGGGCTTCGACGCCATCGTCGCCGGCGCCGAGCAGTACGGCTGGAACATCCAGAAGGGCGAGATCGCGAAGATCTGGCGCGGCGGCTGCATCATCCGCGCCCAGTTCCTGAACCGCATCACCGAGGCGTACGCCGAGAACCCGGGCCTCGTCGCCCTCGTCACGGCCCCGTACTTCACGGATGCCGTCGCCACCGCCCAGGACAGCTGGCGTCGCGTGGTCTCGGGGTCGGCCCTGTCGGGCATCCCGACGCCGGCGTTCTCGTCATCGCTCGCGTACTACGACGGACTGCGCGCAGAGCGCCTGCCCGCCGCCCTCGTGCAGGGCCAGCGCGACTTCTTCGGAGCGCACACCTACAAGCGTGTCGACCTCGAGGGAACCTTCCACACGCTGTGGTCGGGCGACCGCACCGAGATCGAGTCCGCGGGCTCCTCGCACTAGCAGCCACACCCGAACGCCCTCCGGCACCGCCATTCGCGCGGCGCCGGAGGGCGTTTCCCGTTCCCGGTGCCGGGTTGCCGTTTTCAGGCCATAGCCGCGCTCGACCGCGCCGGGGCGGTCGGCTGCGGCTATGGCCTGAAAACGGCGGGTGTTGAGGGCGTCTGGGGGCGGGCGGCGCGCTGCCGCCATGCCCTGACGCCGAGACCCGCGGCCAGCACGAGGGCGGCGACCAGGACTCCGCGCCACGGCAGGGTCACGGCCAGGGTGAGGCAGCCGATGAGGCCGAGGACTTGCACGAAGCGGGGCAGCCAGCGGTCAGCCGCGGGCTGCCGGAGGGCCGCCAGGTTGGCGATCGCGTAGTAGACGAGCACGGCGCAGGCGGAGAACCCGACGAGCTGCGTCGCATCGAGCAGCAGGACCCCGAGCATCGCGAGGCCGGCCATTGTGGCCTCGGCGGCGATCGGCGCGCTGCGGGTCGGCGAGATCCGGCCCAGGTATCCCGGCAGGTCGCCGCCGCGGGCCATGGCGAGCGAGGTGCGGCTGAGGCCGGCGAGAATGCCGACGAGTGACCCCAGACAGGCGAGGGCCGCGAGCAGCTTGACGAGCAGCGCCCAGCCGAGACCACCCCCGATACCGCCGACGAGTTCCAGAAGCGGCGAGGCGGTGACCGCGAGCCGGTCGACTCCCAGCGCGCTCACCAGGACGACGGCCACCGTGCCGTAGACCACGAGGGCGCTGCCGAGCGCGAGGCCGATAGCGATCGGAAGGGAGCGCCGCGGATTGCGCACCTCCTCGCCGAGCGTGGCCATCCGGGCGTACCCCGCGAAGGCGAAGAACAGCAGGCCGGCCGACTGCAGCGTTCCGTACCAGCCGTTGCCCGAGACCACAGAGAAGGATGCGGTGGCGGATGCGGCAGTGGATGCGGCCAGGCCGGACACGATCGCCGAGGAGGCCAGGATCAGCCCGAGCCCCGTGAGCACCACGAATACGATCACGGCGCTGACCCGCGCCGTGCTTCTGATGCCCAGGGCGTTCACGACGGCGAGCGTGCCGATCAAGAGCACCGCGAGACCACGGGCGTACTCGGGCAGCAGGTAGGTCGCGGCGATGAGCGCGATGGCCGCGGCCGAGGCGGTCTTGCCGGCCAGGAACAGCCACCCGGCGGAGAACCCCCACCACGGCCCGAGGGATTCCCGGCCGAAGCTGTAGGCCCCGCCCGACACGGGATAGGCCATCGCCAGCTGGGCCGAGCTCAGGGCGTTCAGCGTGGCGACGGCGGCTGCGATAGCCAGCCCGAGGAGCAGCCACGGCCCGGCGACGGCCGCCGCCGGGGCCCACACATAGAAGAGTCCGGCGCCGACCATAGACGAGAGTCCGATGACGACGGCCCCGCGGATACCGATTCGACGCTCAAGCACAGTCACGCCGTCACCCTACCCGGGCGAGGTAAACACCCCGCGCGGGAACGCCGTTTTCAGGCCATAGCCGCAGCCGACCGCCCCCGGGCGGTCGAGCGCGGCCATGGCCTGAAAACGGCGCGCGTTAGAGCACCTTGGAGAGGAATGCCCTCGTGCGGGCGTGCTGGGGGTTGCCCAGGACATCGCTCGGGGTGCCGCGCTCGACGACGACTCCCCCGTCCATGAAGACGAGCGAGTCGGCCACCTCCCGGGCGAAGCCCATCTCATGGGTGACGACGATCATCGTCATCCCGTCCTTGGCGAGCTGCTTCATGACGTCCAAGACCTCGCCGACCAGTTCTGGGTCGAGGGCCGAGGTGGGCTCATCGAACAGCATCAGCTTGGGGTCCATGGCCAGGGCCCGCGCGATGGCGACCCGCTGCTGCTGTCCTCCGGAGAGCGACGCCGGGTAGGCCTTGGCCTTCTCGGCAAGGCCGACCCGCTCCAAGAGCTGCATGGCCCGGGTCGACGCAGCGGCCCGGGACTGCCGCTTGACCTGGGTGGGCGCCTCGATGATGTTCTCCAGCACCGTCAGGTGCGGGAACAGGTTGAAGCGCTGGAACACCATGCCGATGTCCTTGCGCTGCTGAGCCGCCTCCCGGGGCTTCAACTCGTAGATCTTGTCGCCGCTCTGCCGGTAGCCGATGAGTTCGCCGTCGACCGTGAGCCGGCCGCCGTCGAGTCGCTCGAGGTGGTTGATGCAGCGCAGGAACGTCGATTTGCCACTTCCGGACGGGCCGATGATGCACACGACCTCCCCACGGTCGACCGAGAGGGAGATATCGCTCAGGACGACATGCGAGCCGTAGGCCTTCACGACCCGCTCCGCGAGAACCATCGGGAAAGAGGAAGAACCTGTCAGCTGATCGGTCATGAGGAGGCCCCCGGTCCAACGTCCACGAATCGGGTGCCGCGGGCGAATCTTCGCTCGAGGAAGTACTGGCCGATCATCAGGATCGACGTGAAGAGCAGGTACCAGATCGAGGCCACGATCAACAGCGGGATCGGGTTGAACGTCTCGGCCGAGATGTCCCGGGTGCGGGTGTAGAGATCGGTCGAGAGCGGAACGGCCGTCACCAGCGACGTGGTCTTCAGCATGGAGATGACCTCATTGCCGGTCGGCGGGATGATCACCCGCATCGACTGCGGGATCACGATGCGCCGCATGGTCTGGGCCCAGGACATTCCGAGGGCCGTCGAGGCCTCGCTCTGCCCGGGGTCGACCGACAGCATGCCGGCTCGTACGATCTCGGCCATATACGCGGCCTCGTTCAACGCCAGCCCGATCACGGCGAGCCAGAAGACGCTCAGTGTGTCCTGCGTGGTCCAGGAGACCCCGATGTCGGTAAAGGGGATGCCGACCGAGATGAAGCGGTAGATGGTCGCCAAGAGACCCCAGAAGACGAGCTGAACGTACACGGGCGTTCCGCGGAAGATCCAGAGGTAGACCCAGGCGATTCCGCGCAGCACCGGGTTCGGCGACAGCCGCATCACCGCCAGGAGCGAGCCCAGGAGGATGGCCCCGACCATGGACAGCACCGTGAGTTCCAACGTGACGAGGGCCGCCTGCGAGACACGGATGTCGAAGACGTACTTGCCCACGGACAGCCAGTCGTACGCCGGCCGGTTGAAGGCGGCGTCCCAGATGAAGCTTGCGGCCAGCAGCACCAACAGCACGGCGAGGGCGTTTCTCACGGGATGACGCAGCGGGATCGCCCGAATTCGCTCCGGGCCGCCCGAGATGCCCGGGTCCGCCTCCGGGACCCGGGCGCTTCTGGTCGTGGCCATGCGGCTTAGGCCTTGGCGCCGTTGATGTCGATCTTCGCGATGGCGCCCTGCTGGACGCCCCACTTCGAAAGGATCGCCGCATAGGTGCCGTCATCCATGAGGGACTGCAGGGCCGCCTTCAGCGCCTGGCCGAGCGTGCCGGAATCCTTGGCCACGGGCATGCCGTAGAGAAACACCGAGTAGACGGCGCCCGCGGTGGCGAGCTTGCCCTGCGACTGGGCCACGGCGTACTGGGTGACGGGAGAGTCGGCGCTCATGGCATCGGCCCGACCGAGGGTGACCGCGGCGGTCGCATCGTCCTGGGTGTCGTAGCCGAGCAACTCAAGGGGGGCCTTGCCGGCGGCGACGCAGGCCGCAGACAATGCAGGGCCGTCATCGAGCGCCTCGGTGGTGCCGTTCTGAACGGCGAGCTTGATGCCGCAGGCGGTCTGGGGGTCGATGGTCTTGCCCGCGAGGGTCGCCCACTGGATTCCCGCCGTGTAGTAGTCGATCATGTCGACCTGCTTCTGGCGCTCGACGGTGTCGAAGAACGACGACACCCCGACCTCGTACTTTCCGCCCGTGATCGACGGGATGAGGTTGTCGAACTTGGCCAGCTGGTACTCGGTCGTGAGCCCGAGCTTGGCAGCCATGGCGTCGGCGAGCTCGATCTCCCATCCGATGGGCAGGCCGGCGGCATCCTTGTACTCGTTCGGCGCGTAGGTCGCGTCGCTGCCGATGACGAGCTTGCCCTTGGCGGCGATCGCGGCCGGCACCAGGGCCTGGGCGGCGCTGTCGACGGTCACTGCCGCGGAAGTACCGGTGGACGCAGGAGCGGTGCTCGCATTGTTGACGCAGCCGGTGAGCAGCAGCGCCGCCGACGTGAGGAGAGCGAATGGCGCCAGACGAATGAGTTTCATGTTCTTTCCTTTGCGCGTGAGCGTCGGGGCACCCAAAAAAGGGGCACGATCCAAGGTAACGCACGCCACGACCCACAGGACCCGGGATAAAAAGCGTTTCGACTGGATCGCGCGCAGATAATCCGCGCAGACAACCGCACGGGGATGCCGTTTTCAGGCCATGGCCGCAGCCGACCGCCCCCGGGCGGTCGAGCGCGGCCATGGCCTGAAAACGGAACCGGACAGGAAGACGTGTGAGGATACAGAGTCATGGCCACTCCCGAAGACGATCCCGTCTACTCCGACGAACCCGAGCTCGAGGGCTACGAGCCGACGGGGCCCCGGCCCCTGCGCACCCGCCGTGCCCACGCGGTGATGCGGGTCGTCGTCATCGCGGGGATCGCCTGCCTGGTACTGCCCGGCGCGCTCACGACTATCAACCTGAACCTGGCGCTGGCCTCACGGGCCTGCGCCGCCTACGTGGCCTATCAGGAGCCGAGCGCCACCGGCTCAGAGCCGCGCTTCGAGCTGTTCGGCCCCGTAGGCATCGGCTGGCAGTGCTACACCCGCGGCGCCTACGGCCGGGACCGGGACGTCGCCTACATGGGACTCATCCCGGCGATCCCCGCGGCGCAATCGCCCGGAATGAACCCCTAGGGGCCAGAGGCTGGAACCTAGAGGCCGAGGCGCGTCGTGACCTCGTGGGCCGAGGGGTTCGTTGCGCTCGTGCCATCCGGGAAGATGATCGTGGGAACCGTCTGGTTGCCGCCGTTCAGGGACTCGACGAGCTCGGCGGTACCGGGGACGTCCTCGATGTTGATCTCGGTGTAGCCGATGCCCTGCTTCTCGAGCTGGGACTTGAGCCGCTTGCAGTAGCCGCACCACGAGGTGGAGAACATGGTGATGGTGCCGGCAGGCGGGAGGAAGGTCTCTGTTGTAACGCTCATTGTGAAAGCCTACGCGCGGTAGCTGTGCGCTACGCGTCGCCGTCGAACATGCTCGTCACGGAGCCGTCCTCGAAGACCTCGTGGATGGCCCGGGCGATCAGCGGCGCGATCGGCAGGATGGTGAGCTTCGGGAACCGCTTTGACTCCGCGATCGGCAGGGTGTCGGTGACCACGACCGAGTCGATGAAGTCGCTCTGCAGGATCTCGATTGCCGGGTCGGAGAAGACGGCGTGGGTCGCGGCGACGATGACGCCGAGCGCACCCGCGGCCTTCAGCGCCTCGGACGCGGCGACGATCGTGCGGCCGGTGTCGATCAGGTCGTCGACCAGCAGGCAGACGCGGCCCTTGACGTCGCCGACGATCTCGTGCACGGTGACCTGGTTGTGCACCATCGGGTCGCGGCGCTTGTGGATGATCGCGAGCGGGGCGCCGAGCCGGTTGCTCCAGATGTCGGCGACGCGAACGCGGCCCATGTCGGGAGAAACGACGGTGAGGATCGACGGGTCGAGCGTCTTTCTCATGTGTGCCATCAGCACGGGCATGGCGAACAGGTGGTCGACGGGGCCGTCGAAGAAGCCCTGGATCTGGGCGGCGTGCAGGTCGACGGACATGATGCGGTCGGCGCCCGCGGCCTTGAACAGGTCGGCGACGAGGCGGGCCGAGATCGGCTCGCGGCCGCGGCCCTTCTTGTCTTGACGGGCGTAGGGGTAGAACGGGGCCACGACCGTGATGCGCTTCGCCGAGGCACGCTTCAGTGCGTCGACCATGATGAGCTGCTCCATGAGCCACTCGTTGATGGGCGCGGTGTGCGACTGCACGACGAAGACGTCGGAGCCTCGAACGCTGTCGTCGTAGCGGATGTAGAGCTCGCCGTTGGCGAAGGTCCGGGCATCCGTTGGCAGGAGGTGCGTACCGAGCTCGGTGGCGATGTCTTTCGCCAACTGCGGATGCGCCCGCCCCGATGCAATCAGGAGCCGCTTGCCGCCGCTGGTCGTGATCTCCGCCACTTAGTCTCCAGTCTCTTGGGCTGCTGCATCCAGAGCCGCATCGGCTGCCTGAGCCGCAACCGAACCAGGCCGATTGGTGGCAACCCAACCTTCAAGATTTCGCTGCGGGGCCACATTGATAGCCAGTGAACCGGCGGGTACGTCCTTGCGGACGACCGTTCCGGCCCCCGTGTAGGCGCCGTTGCCAATTCTAACGGGCGCGACGAACACGTTGTGCGACCCGGTGCGCACATGATCGCCCACGACGGTGCGGTGCTTGTTCACGCCGTCGTAGTTCGCGGTGATCGTTCCGGCCCCGACGTTGGAGCCGACACCCACCGTGGTGTCGCCGATATAGGACAGATGCGGCACCTTGCTGCCCGCGCCGATTCTCGAGTTCTTGGTCTCGACGAACGTGCCGACCTTGCCGCCCTCCTCGATGATCGTGTTGGGCCGGAGGTAGGCGAACGGGCCGACACTGGCGAAGGCGCCGATGACCGAGAGAGTCGCATCGGTGCGCTTCACGGTGGCGCCCTCGCCGACCTCGCAGTCCAGGAGCGTGGTGTCGGGCCCGATGGAAGCGCCCGTGGCGATGACCGTGGCCCCGCGGATCTGGGAACCCGGCAGGATCTCGACGTCGTTCTCGATGCTGGCCGCCAGGTCGATCCAGGTGGTCGCCGGGTCGATGATCGAGACGCCGGCGAGCTGCCAGCCCCGGACGATGAGCCCGTTCAGTCGGCCCGCGGCCTCACTCAGCTGGGCGCGGTCATTGATGCCGGCGACCAGCCACGGGTCAGTGACCGGCAGCGCGGCCACCGTGGAGCCCGAGCGACGCAGCAACTCGATGACGTCGGTCAGGTACTTCTCGCCCTGGGAGTTCGCCGTGCCGAGAGCCGCAAGCTGGTCGCGAAGCTCGGCGAGGCCGAACAGGTAGACGCCGGCGTTCACCTCGGCGATGGCGAGCTCGTCGGCGGTCGCATCGCGGTGTTCGACGATGCGGTCCAGTCCCCCGTGCTCGTCGCGCACGATGCGGCCGTAGCCGGTCGGGTCTTCGAGGTACGCCGAGAGCAGGGTCGCCGCGGTGCGGTCCCGACGGTGCTCCTCGATCAGCCCGGTGAGGGTTCCCGCGTCCAGCAGCGGGACGTCGCCGTTGACGACCAGCACGTCGCCGGCGAAGTTCGCGGGCAGTGCCGCCACAGCCTGCTCGACGGCGCGACCGGTGCCCGGAACCTCGTCCTGATCAACGATCAGCCCGGCCGGCAGTTGATCCTGGACGACCTCGACCAGACGGTCGCGCTCGTGACGCACGACGACGACGGTGTGGGCCGCATCCAGCTCCCTGGCCGTGGCCAGCACGTGGCTGACGATCGGGATGCCGGCGAGATTGTGCAGCAGCTTCGGAGTCGCGGACTTCATCCGGGTGCCCTGGCCGGCGGCCAGAATGATGACGGCGAGCTGAGAATCGGTCACGGGAGCTCCTGGCTTTCAGAGTGCGGTTGAGGCGGTCGGCGGTGTAACGCCTACGCCTCCACGATAGCGGGATGCGCGGCGGGCTCGACGACTGCGACCAGCGTTTTCTCGAGCATCTCCATGCGCAGGTCGTCTCGGCGGGGCCGCCCGAAGCGGGTCTCCTCATAGGGGAAGGGCTGGAACCGGCCCGTGTGACCGTAGCCCCGGCGCTCATAGAACGCGACCAGTTCGAGGCGGAGTTCGAGCACGAACATCTCCATGCGCGTGCACGCCCAGTCGGTGACCACCAGCGACTCCGCGTGGGCCAGCACCTGTTTTCCGATGCCGGCACCCTGGAGGCCGGGCCGCACGGCGAACATGCCGAAGTAGGCCGCATCCTCGCCGGACTTCTCCAGATGCGCACACGCGACGAGCACGCCGTCCTGCTCGGCGATGAGCACCAGTCCGCCCGGGGCCGTGATGTCGTGGCGCAGGAGGTCCCGGTCGATACGCTCGCCGTCGAGGAGGTCTGCCTCCGTGGTCCAGCCGGCCCGGCTCTCCTCGCCGCGATACGCGGTGGTGACGAGCACGAGAAGTTGTTCGATGTGCGACTCATCGGCCACGCGGAATGTAAGTTCTGACACGCGAATACACTACGCCGCTCCGCCTCCAGGACTCGAACCTAGACCTAACAGCTCCAAAGGCTGTCGTGCTGCCATTACACCAAGGCGGAACGCGCGACGATAAGTCGCGCAGGCTCCAATTCTGCCAGACATCCTGTGCAACCGAGTGCTTCCCGTGTACGCACCCGGCGCCGCTCCACGATAATGAGAATGTGACAGACCAGACGCCCCGGGACTCCGTCGATTTCATCGTCGACGCCTGGGAGCGCGAACGGCCGGATATCGACTTCGCCCCCATGAAGGTGCTGTCCCGCGTCTGGCGGCTGTCCAAGCACCTGGACCGCACGCGCCGGGCGGCATTCGTGACGAGCGAGCTGGAGTCCTGGGAGTTCGACGTGCTGTCGGCTCTCCGGCGAGCGGGGAGCCCGTTCCAGCTGAGCCCGAAGTCCCTGCTCGAGGAGACGCTGGTCTCCAGCGGCACCATGACCAATCGCATCGACCGGATGACCCAGCGCGGCCTGGTCGAGCGCCGCACCGACCCGAATGACGGGCGCGGCATCCTCGTCTCGATGACCGAGGACGGTCGACGCCGCGTCGATACCGCCATCACCGAGCTCGTCACGGCGGAGGGCGAGCTTCTGGCCAGCCTCAGCAAGGCCGATCAGGAGCGTATCGCCGCCCTGCTCCGCCGGCTCAGCCTCGACATCGACTGAGCCGGGGCTCGGGCCCGAGCCTGAGCCTGAGCCTGCGGCGATCTAGGCCAGGAGCTCCGACAGCTCGAGCCAGCGCAGCTCCAGGGTGTCCATCTGGTCTTGGAGACCCTGGATCTCGGCCTGCATCGTGCCCAGCACCGAGTAGTCCAGCTGGTCGTGCGACGCCATCGACGCCTGCTTATCTTGGATCTGCATGCCGAACTTCTGCAGCTTGCGGTCGGCCGCGGCCAACTCCTTCTGCGCGTTGCGCAGCTCTGCGCCCTGCAAGCCGGTCTTCTTGGCCGGGGCGGAGGTGGCGTTTCCGGATCCGCCGGCGGCCTTCTCGGCCTGCTGCTTCTGCTGCAGCGTGCGCATCTCGAGGTACTGATCGATGCCCCGCGGCAGGTGTACGAAGCCGCCGTTGATGACCGCGTACTGGTTGTCTGTGACGCGCTCGACCAGGTACCGGTCGTGGCTCACGACGAGCAGCGTGCCGGCATACGAGTCGAGGAGATCCTCGATCGCGGCCAGCATGTCGGTGTCCAGGTCGTTGGTGGGCTCATCGAGGATGAGCACGTTCGGCTCGTCCAGGATGATGAGCAGCAGCTGAAGGCGACGCTTCTGGCCGCCCGAGAGGTCCTTGACCTGGGTGGAGAGCTGCGCGCTGGTGAAGCCGACGCGCTCGAGCAGCTGGCCGGGGGTCATCTCCTTGCCGCCCGCGATGTAGGAGCTCTTCTGGCGGCCGATCACGTCGCTGACGCGATCGTTCCAGATGTCTTCGAGCTCGAAGAGCTGCTGGGTCAGGGTCGAGACCTTGATCGTCTGGCCGCGCTTGACCTTGCCCGTGGTGGGCAGTGTCGTGCCCGAGACGAGGCTGAGCAGCGTGCTCTTGCCGGCGCCGTTGACGCCGAGGATTCCGGTGCGCTCGCCCGGCGCGATGCGCCAGGTCAGGTCGTGCAGCACGCGCTTTGCGCTGCCGTCCGGGTTCGGATAGCTGACCGAGATGTTCTCGAGGTCGACGACGTCCTTGCCGAGGCGCTGCATGGCCATCGAGGCCAGCGACACACTGTCGCGGGCCGGCGGCTCGTTCGCAATCAGCTCGTTGGCGGCGTCGATGCGGAACTTGGGCTTGGTGCTTCTGGCCGGGGCACCGCGGCGAAGCCAGGCCAGTTCCTTGCGCATCAGGTTCTGGCGCTTGTTCTCGGTGGCCGACGCCATGCGGTCACGCTCCACGCGCTGCAGGATGTAGGCCGCATAGCCGCCCTCGAAGGGCTCGATCAGGCGATCGTGCACCTCCCAGGTGGCGGTGCAGATCTCATCGAGGAACCACCGGTCGTGAGTCACGACCACGAGTCCGCCGGCGTTCGTCGACCAGCGGCGGCGAAGGTGGCCGGCGAGCCAGGCGATGCCCTCGACGTCCAAGTGGTTGGTGGGCTCATCGAGGAAGATCACGTCGTGGTCGCCGATGAGCAGTTCTGCGAGCGCGACCCGGCGGCGCTGGCCACCGGAGAGGCTGGAGACGAGGGCGTCAAACGGGATGTCGGCGGCGAGGCCGGAGATCACGTCGCGCACCTGGGGGTCGCCCGCCCAGACGTGCTCCTCGATGTCGCCGAGGATCGTCTCGCCGACGGTGCGGGTGCCGTCGAGCTCGTCGGACTGGTCGAGCATCGCCAGGGTGACGCCGTTCCGGCGGGTGACACGGCCGCCGTCGGGCTCGATTCGCCCGGCGAGCAGTCGCAGGAGCGTCGACTTGCCGTCGCCGTTGCGGCCGACGATGCCGACCCGGTCGCCCTCGTTCAGGCCAATGGTCACGGAGTCAAAAATGACCCGCGTCGGATATTCGAGGTGGAGCGTTTCCGCTCCGAGAAGGTGAGCCACCCATCGAGCGTACCGGCCTTCAGCCGAGCAAACGCCGAACGACCGCGTCGATGGCCTCCACAGTGAGCCGCACGGAGGCCAGATCGATACGCTCGTCGTTGCCGTGGATCAGCGTGCGGAACATGCCGTAGGTCCACCGGTCACTGAGGATCGAGAACCCGTAGGCCGTGCGGTTCCGCTCGCGGTAGAACCTCGCGTCCGAGCCGCCGGCGGCGATGATGGGCAGCGCACGGGCCCCCGGATACACCAGGCCGATCACCTCGGAGATGGCCTCGAACAGGGCGGTGTCCATGCTGGATACGTTCGCCGGGCTGAACGAGTCGCCGGTGATCTCGATGTGCTCGGAAAGCTCGCCGAGGGCCTCGCGAAGCATGCGGTCGATATCCTCTGCGCTGACCCCCGGCAGGTGCCGGATATCGAGGTCGATGGTGGCGAGCCCGGGGATCACGTTGATGGCATCGCCCGCCCGGACGACGTTCGGGGAGATGGTGGTGTGGGTGGCCGCGTGCGCGTAGCCGGCCAGGTCGCCCAGTTCGCCGAGCGCGGCCACAATGGCGTTCGGGGCGATCAGCCTGGCGCCGAGGTCGGTCGGCAGCCCCAGGGCGTGAACGTAGCGCGGCCAGTAGTCGCCGATCTCGGCCGGCAGGGCGAACCGGGTGATTCGACTGATGGCCTCGGCTGCGATGACGGCCGCGTTGCGGGAGCCCCAGGGCGCCGAGCCGTGGCCCGGAACGCCGTGCACCACTAATCGACGCCGGGCGAGGCCCTTCTCCCCGACGGTCACCGTCACCGCGGAGACGGTTCTCGGGGTGTTCTGCGCCAGTGCGGCCTCGCCGCCGACCGGCGCACCGCCCGACTCCGTGAGCACGAAATCGGCGTCGATGAGATCGGGCCGGTTGGCCAGCAGCCACTGGACGCCAAACCGGCTTCCCGCCTCCTCGTCGGCGACCGCCGCGAAGATCAGGTCGCCGCGAAGCCGAGGGCCATTGGGGCTCTGCGCGGCCACGGCGAGGGCCCGCGCGACGACCGCATAGGAGGCGGTGAGGTAGAGCATGTCGAGGGTGCCGCGGCCGAAAAGCTCGTCGCCGATGATCTCCGCGGCGAACGGGTCGACGCTCCAGTCATCCGCCAGCGCGGGAACGACGTCGATATGACCGACGAGAGCCAGCGACGGCGCCCCGGGCTCGGTTCCCGCAATACGAACGATGAGGGAGGCGCGAGAAGGATGCGGCTCCACGATCTCCGGGATCACGCCGCTTCCCGCGAAGAACCGGCTGAGCACGTCGGCGCTTCGAATCTCCTGCCCGGAGTCCGGAGCGCCGTTATTCGTGCACGCACTCCGCACCAGTTCGGCGAGGAGCTCGATTGCCTGCTCGCCGAGATTCTGTGCGGGGTTCATCCCCCAAACCTAGTGCCGCTGGTTTTCAGATCGTGCCAGGCGCTAGGCCCGGGCTGAGCGAAACCGGCGCAGCACCGGGCGCAGTGCGAGCACGCCGAGGCCCGCGAGGATCAGCAGCGATCCACCCGCCTCGATGGGCGCCGATGCGCTTCCCGTGCTGGCCAGCTGCGGGCAGACGTAGCTGAAGGCGAACTGGCCGCGAGAGACACCGGCACTCGTGACCGTCACCCGGTAGTCGCCGGCCGACGGCAGCGTCGGAACGGCGAAGGATGCCGTCGTGTCATCGCCTGCGCCGGCGCGGATCAGTCGGCGATGATGCGGGCGCCGTGCACCGGGCCCGTGACCCGGACCACCCGGTAGCGCGCGGCGCTGAGGGCGATCTGCAGCTCGAGCGCGCTGTCTAGATCGGCCGCCAGGAACGCCATCGTCGGGCCCGAGCCCGAGACGATACCCGCCAGGGCCCCGTTTGCCTCGCCGACCTCGAGCACCTGGGTCAGCGAGGGGTTCAGGTGCAGGGCGGGCGCCTGAAGGTCGTTGGAGAGCGCCTCCGCGAGCATGTGCGAGTCACCTGAGCGGAGGGCCTGCAGAACATTGGTGTCGACGCTCGGCTGGGTATGGATGGGGAAGATGTCCTGCACATGGCGATCCCGGTGCAGGTCGAGCTCGTGATACACGTCGGGCGTGCTCGAGCCGAAGTCGGCGAGCACCAGGACCCACTGGAAACTTCCCTTGGCCAGGGCCGGGCTGAGCTGGTCTCCCCGGCCGGTGCCGATGGCCGTGCCGCCGGTGAGGGCGAACGGCACGTCAGCGCCGAGCTTCGCCGCCAGGCCCAGCAGCTCCTCGCGGCCGAGCTCCGTGCCCCACAGGGCATCGCAGGCGACGAGCGCCGCAGCAGCGTCGGCCGAGCCGCCGCCCATGCCGCCGGCGATCGGAACGTTCTTCTCGATGTCGAGGTGCACTCCCCCGCGATAGCCGGCCTTCTTGGCCACCAGTCGCGCCGCACGAATGGCCAGGTTGGAATCGTCCACGGCGAGCCCTGTGCAGTCGATGCTGCCGCTGAAGGAGACCGTGAAGTCGTCGGACAGGGTGGCCCGCACGTCCTCGTAGAGGGAGACGGCCTGATAGGCCGTGGCCAGGTCGTGATAGCCGTCATCCATGACGGCCCCGACCTTCAGGAACACGTTGATCTTGCCCGGCGCTCGTACGCGAACCGATTTGGGAGCATCCGCCATGACCATGTGATCAACCTATATGGCTGCGAGAGGGCTTTTTGCCGCAGGGGCGCCGTACCCCGGAAACCCGGGGCACTCAGGCAGGGGGGTTCAGGCTCGTCGCGGCGTGGGCGAGGCTCGCCTTCGCCAATGCCAGGAAGTCATGAACCGTGAGCATCTCGCCCCGGATCATCGGGCTGATGCCGGCGGCCTCGATCACCGCGGACGACGTCGGGGAGTCGCCGAACAGGGGTGACAGCGACTGGCGCAGCATCTTGCGGCGCTGCTGGAACGCGGCGTCGACGAGCCTGAATGTCTCGACGCGCAGCTCCTCGGTGTCGGGCAGCACCTCATGGCGAACGAAGGAGACCAGCACCGAGTCGACGTTCGGCACCGGCCAGAAGACCTGCCGGCTGACCTGCCCACTGGTGCGCCAGGCGCCGTACCAGGCGGCCTTGATGCTTGGCCCACCGTAGATCTTGGAGCCGGGGTCGGCCGCGAGGCGATGGCCCACCTCCGCCTGCACCATGACGACGCCGGAGCGGATGGAGGGGAAGTGCTCGAGCAGGTGCAGGAGTACCGGCACGGAGACGTTGTAGGGCAGGTTCGCCACGAGCCGCACGGGCTCACCGGGCAGACTCGTGATGCTCAGGGCATCGTCGCGGATGACCGTCAGGTCGGCGTCGGGCTGCAGCGCCCTGACGGTGTCGGGAAGCTGGGCCGCGAGGCGCTTGTCGATCTCGACGGCCACGACGGCGGCACCCGTCTCCAAGAGTCCCAGGGTCAGGGAGCCGAGGCCCGGCCCGACCTCGAGCACGGTGTCGCCGGCCTCGACGCCGCCGACCCTGACGATGCGGCGCACCGTGTTGCCGTCGATGACGAAGTTCTGGCCCAGCTTCTTCGTCGGGGTCAGATCGAGCATCGCGGCGAGGTCGCGGATCTCCGCGGGGCCCAGCAGCCTGCCAAGCTCGGCGGACTGCTGGTCGCCGGATTCCTGGTCGCCGAAGGCCTGGTCGCCGAAGGCCTGGTCGCCG
>CANFBG010000024.1 GCA_947444785.1 Microbacteriaceae bacterium
CTGCGCGAGGCCCTGCACGCCGCGGAGCGCGAGCGGGATGCCCTGGCTGCAAGGAAGAGCGCACTGACCCTCGCGTTGGATACGAAGGACGGCTCGAGTGACCTCGTCGCGGCCGGCCTGCCCGGCATTCGCGGCCTCGTCGCCGAGCATGTGCGGGTGACTCCGGGATACGAGGCCGCCATCGCCGCGGCGCTCGGAACCCTGGCCGATGCCGTGCTGGCGGATGATCTTGCGGCCGCGGTCGCCGCCGTCGCCCTCGCCCGCGGCAAGGACCTCGGTCGGGTCGAGCTGATCGTGGCCGAGGGATCGGCGCCCGGTGCGCCGGCAGTGCTGGCCGGGGGCGCTGTCGTTGCCGGAGTGGTCCCTGCCGTATCCGTCGTCACGGCGCCCGGCGGGGTGCTCGGACTGCTGGCCGCCACCCTGATCGCCGACGACCTCGAGGCCGCGCGCGCGGCGTGGCCGCTCGTCACGCCGGTTCCCGGCCTCACCTTCATCACCCTCGCGGGCGACGTGCTCACGGAGTACGTTCTGCGGGGCGGCTCGGGCGCCAAGCGCAGCCGGCTCGAGCTCATCGCCGAGCGGGACACCGCCGCGGTTCGACTCGAGGAGGTTCTCTCCTCGATCGACACCCTGCGCTTCACGCTCGCCGAGCAGCGTGGCCTCGTGCAGGTCGCCAAGGAGCAGTCCGTTCGGGCCCTCGCGGCGCTGAAGGACTTCGATGCGCGCCTCGCCGCCCACGCCGAGAAGCAGTCGAGGATCAAGGCCCAGGTCGACGCCGGCGAGGGGGAGTTCGACCGATTGGGTGCCGCCCTTGCCGCGGCCGAGAAGTCGGTCGCCGAGGCCGAGGCCGCAGCGACGACGGCCAAGGACGAACTGGCCGTGCTCGAGGCACTGCCCAAGCCGACCCTCGATGCCGGCGCCCGGGATGCCCCGGTGGCCGCCCTCGAGACCGCCCGCGAGCGGGAGCTCGAGGCCCGCCTGCGGCTGGAGACGGCCCGGGAGCGCGTGCGGGCCGAGGAGGCCCGCATCGTGGCCCTGGAACACCAGGTCGTGGCCGATCGGGCCGCCGCCGAGGAGGCAGCCCGGCGGGCCGTCATCCGCAGGCGCCAGGTCGCCGCGGCGACCGAGGTCGTCACCGCCCTGCCGCTGGTGCTGGCCGCGGTCGACGCGTCCGCCGCCGAGGCGCAGGTCGCGCTCAGGCAGCGGGAGGCCGAGCGGTCCGAGCAGAACCAGGAGCTCCAGGCGCTGCGCAGCGAGGAGTCGGGACTCCGCAACCGCCTGCAGGCCATCACCGAGAACGTGCACGGCCTCGAGCTGCAGATCTATGAGAAGAAGCTGCACCTGAACGGTGTGCTCGAGCGGGTCGCCAGCGAGCTGGGCCTCGTGGAGGAGGTGCTCGTCGCCGAGTACGGCCCCGACCAGCTCATTCCCGACCCCGATGCGGCCGACTCTCTCGAAGGGGACGAGCCCACCGGCATCCGCTTCGATCGCGAGGCGCAGAAGGTTCGCCTCGCCAAGGCCGAGCGCAAGCTCGCCGAGCTGGGCCGGGTGAACCCGCTGGCGCTGGAGGAGTTCGAGGCGCTGGAGCAGCGCAGCAAGTTCCTCACGGAGCAGCTCGCCGACCTGACCGATACGCGGGCCGACCTCCTGACGATCATCGGCGACATCGACCTGACCATGCAGTCGATCTTCGAGGATGCGTTCAACGACACCCGCGATGCGTTCCAGGTCGTCTTCCCGATCCTGTTCCCGGGCGGCACGGGCTCCATCTCCCTGACGGATCCGAATGACTTGCTCACCACCGGCATCGAGGTCAGCGTTCGCCCGGCCGGCAAGAAGATCGAGCGGCTGTCGCTGCTCTCGGGCGGCGAGCGGTCCCTGGCCGCGGTCGCCCTCTTGATCGCCATCTTCAAGGCGCGCCCCAGCCCGTTCTACATCATGGACGAGGTCGAGGCGGCCCTGGACGACGCCAACCTCGGCCGGCTGCTGACGATCTTCGAGGACCTGCGCCAGACATCGCAGCTCATCGTGATCACCCACCAGAAGCGCACGATGGAGATCGCGGATGCCCTCTACGGGGTTTCGATGCGCCAGGACGGCGTCTCCGCGGTCGTCGGCCAGCGCGTGGTCGCTCGGGGCCCGGCTACCGACTGACATTCTCCCCGAAAGGGTCCGAAATCGGGGGCACGATCCGGGACTTCTGCCCCTTTGTCGGCGCTATCCGGGGGCGTTCAGTGGCTGAATGACCTCCATGACCCAGTCGTTCACCCGCTGGCCCGTGATCGAGAAGGATCCCCGCGACTTTCGGGTGCGGCCGAATCTGCTCGACTATGCCGACACCTGCGCGGCCTTCACCTGGGACGACGCGCGACGCGCCCTGACGGGAGCGCCGCCGGCAGAGGCGACCGGGGGAGTCGTTTCCAGCGGCACCGCGATGAACATCGCCTACGAGGCAGTCGACCGGCACGCCGAGGGCCCGAACGCCGGCAAGGATGCCCTCAGGTTCATCGGGGCTGATGGTGCGGCCCACTCGCTCACCTTCGCCCGGCTGGCCGAGGAGACCTCTCGGTTCGCCAGCGTGCTGCGTGAACTCGGCATCGGCTCCGGAGACCGGGTCTTCTCGCTGCTGGGACGTGTGCCCGAGCTCTATGTGGCGGTGCTCGGCACGGTCAAGAACGCCAGCGTCTTCTGCCCGCTGTTCGCCGCCTTCGGCCCGGATCCGATTGCCCAGCGGATGACACTCGGCGACGGCAAGGTGCTCGTCACCACGCGAGCGCTCTACCGGCGGAAGATCGTGCCGATCAGGGGTGAGCTGCCCGAGCTGCGGCACGTGCTGATCGTCGATGCCGAGGGGTCACCCGAGGAGGGAACCCTGGATCTCGCAGCCCTCATGGCCGCAGCCCCCGACTACGGGCCGATTGCGGCGACCGATCGGGAGGACATGGCGCTGCTGCACTTCACGAGTGGAACGACGGGCACGCCGAAGGGCGCGATCCACGTGCACGACGCGGTCACGGCTCATTATGCGACCGGCCTCTTCGCCCTGGACCTGCACCCGGATGACGTCTTCTGGTGCACGGCGGATCCCGGCTGGGTGACGGGCACCTCCTACGGCGTGATCGCCCCGCTCGTGCACGGCGTGACAACGATCGTCGACACCGAGGAAATGGAGGTCGAGCGCTGGTACCGCATCCTCGAGGAGCAGCGGGTCACCGTCTGGTACACCGCGCCCACCGCCCTTCGGATGCTCATGCGGGGAGGCGTTTCCCGGGCCCGGTCTCACGACCTCGGCGCCCTGCGCTTCGTGGCCAGCGTGGGCGAGCCACTGAACCCCGAGGTCGTGATCTGGGGCCAGGAGGCGTTCGGCATCCCGGTGCACGACAACTGGTGGCAGACGGAGACGGGCGGCATCATGATCGCGAACTATGCCGCGATGCAGATCAAGCCGGGGTCCATGGGGCAACCGCTTCCCGGGGTCTTCGCGGCAATCGTCGCGCGGGACTCCGAGGGTCGGCCGATCCTCGATGACGAGGGCCTCCCGGTGCTCGTGACCGAGGAGTTCGAGGTGGGCGAGTTGGCGCTGCGCCCCGGCTGGCCTTCGATGTTCCGCGGCTACCTGCACGAGCAGGAGCGCTACGAGCGGAGCTTCGTCGGCGGCTGGTACCTGACCGGGGACCTCGTTCGCCGCGACCGGGACGGCTACTACTTCTTCGTCGGCCGCGGTGATGACATCATCAAGAGCTCGGGCCACCTGATCGGGCCGTTCGAGGTCGAGACGGCCCTCCTCGAGCACGCGGCCGTCGCCGAGGCGGCCGTGATCGGCATTCCGGATGAGGTGGCCGGCGAGATCGTGACGGCCTACGTCGTGCTGCATCCCGGATGGGAGGCGACGGATGCTCTTCGACTGGACATCATCGGCTTCGCCCGGCGGCGGCTTGGCCCCGCGGTCGCCCCGCGCGAGTTGGAGTTCACAGACGAGGTGCCCAAGACCCGGAGCGGCAAGATCCTCCGGCGGCTCCTGAAGGCCCGGGCCCTGGGCCTGCCCGAGGGCGATACGTCGACGGTGGAGCGGCCGCAATGACCGCCCGGCCGCCGGAGCGCCAGGGGATCCCGCACCCCGAACAGGCGCGCTTCCTGCTCCAGCAGATGCTCCGGGTTCGCCGCTTGGAGGAGACGTGTGTCGAGCTGTACAGCGCGAGCAGGATTCGCGGATTCCTGCACGTCTCGATCGGCCAGGAGGCGGTTGCGGCGGGCATCACGGCGGCGCTCGAGCCGGATGACGCGGTCGTGGCGACCTATCGCGAGCACGGCCACGCCCTGCTGAAGGGCGTTCCGGCCGGCCTCGTCCTCGCCGAGATGTACGGCAACGTCGAGGGCTGCTGCCGGGGCCGGGGCGGCTCGATGCACCTGTTCGACTCCGAGACGAGATTCTTCGGCGGCAACGCGATCGTGGCGGGCGGGCTTCCCGTGGCCGTGGGCCTCGCCCTCGCCGACAGGATGGCGGGGCGGGAGCGCGTGACCGTCTGCTTCTTCGGCGACGGCGCGGTCGCCGAGGGGGAGTTCCACGAGAGCCTGAACCTCGCCGCCCTCTGGCAGCTGCCCGTGCTGTTCTGCTGCGAGAACAACCTGTACGCCATGGGCACGGCCCTGAACCTCACCGAGAGCGAGACCGATCTGGCGCTGAAGGCGGCGTCGTACAAGATTCCCGCGTGGCCGGTCGACGGCATGGACGTCCTCGCCGTGGACGAGGCGGCACACCGGGCCGTGGCGGCGGTTCGGGCGGGCGGCGGCCCGTACTTCCTGGAGCTTCGCACCTACCGCTTCCGCGCGCACTCGATGTTCGACCCGGAACGATATCGCGAGAAGAGCGAGGTCGCCGAGTGGATGACCCGGGACCCCATCAACCTCCTACGCGCCGAGCTTCTCGCGGCGGGGGAGTTCACCGAGAAGGAGTGGGCGGAGCTGCAGCAGGAGGTCGAGGCCGAGCTCGCCGTCGCCGCGGAATTCGCCGACACCGGCCATCCGGAGCCCGTCGAGGACTTGCGGCGATTCCTGTCGAGCGAACCCGAGCCGGCCGAGGCCCGGGCGAAGCGGGGCGCACGGTGAAGACCAACACGGTGAAGACCAACACGGTGAAGACCAGCACGGTGAAGACCACCTACCGCGAGGCCATGCGCGAGGCCATCCGGGAGGCCATGGCCAGAGACGACCGGGTCTTTCTGATGGGCGAAGACGTCGGGCACTACGGCGGCTGCTACGCCGTGAGCCTGGGGCTGCTCGAGGAGTTCGGGCCGGAGCGGGTTAGGGACACCCCGCTCTCGGAGTCGGGGTTCGTCGGCGCGGGCATCGGGGCGGCGCTCGGCGGCATGCGGCCGATCGTCGAGATCATGACGGTGAACTTCAGCCTGCTGGCACTCGATCAGATCCTGAACAACGCCGCGTCCCTGAGTCACATGTCGGGCGGCCAGTTCAGCGTGCCGCTGGTCATCCGCATGACCACCGGGGCCGGCCGCCAACTCGCGGCCCAGCACTCGCACAGCCTCGAGGGCTGGTACGCGCACATCCCCGGCCTCAGAATCCTGACGCCGGCCACACTGGCGGATGCGCGGGGAATGCTCCAGACGGCGCTCGCCGACCCCGACCCGGTGCTGATCTTCGAGCACGGCACGCTGTATGCCAGCGCCGGGGAGCTGCCGGAGGACGCCGGCGCCGTCGATATCGAGCGCGCGGCCGTTCGCCGGGCGGGCGCGGATGTCTCGCTGATCACCTACGGGGGCACCCTGGGCCTCGTGCTGTCGGCGGCCGATGCCCTGGCCGCGGAGGGGATCGACGCCGAGGTCCTCGACCTGCGAGTGCTCCGGCCGCTGGATGATGCGGCGATTCTCGCCACCGTCGAGAAGACCCATCGCGCGGTGATCGTCGACGAGGGCTGGCGGAGCGGCAGCATCTCGGCCGAGCTCAGCGCCCGCATCACCGAGCGGTCCTTCTTCGAGCTTGACGCCCCCGTGGGCCGGGTCTGCAGCGTCGAGGTGCCGATCCCTTATTCCCGGCACCTCGAAGAGGCTGCCCTGCCATCGATGGAGCGCGTGCTCGCCGCGGCCAGGGAGGCGGTGGGCCGCAATGGGTGACTTCCTGATGCCGTCCCTCGGCGCCGATATGGAGCGCGGCACCCTGACCGAGTGGATGATCAAGCCCGGGGACTATGTGCACCGCGGGGACATCGTCGCGGCGGTCGACACCCAGAAGACCGTCATGGACGTCGAGACCTTCGAGGAGGGCGTTGTCGCCGAGTTGCTGGTCGACGTGGGGGAGAACGTGCCGGTGGGCACCGCCCTGGCCCGAATAGGCACGGGCTCGCCCAAGCCGAAGCCGCCGCCCACGGGCCCCCGGCCGGTGCCGCCCTCGGTGCCGCTGCCGGAGACCTCGCCCACCAGCCCGCCGCTGAGTCCGCCCGTTCGACACCTGGCGCACGAGCTCGGTGTCGACGCCTCGACAGTCCGCGGCTCCGGCAGGGGCGGGGCGGTCACGAGGCACGACGTCGAGGCGGCCGCAGCGACGCCCGCCGCCCCGCCCTCCACGAGGGTTCGCTCCTCGCCGCGCGCCCGGGCCCTGGCCGAACAGCTGCATCTCGATCTCGCCGGGGTGCCGGGCACCGGACCCGCCGGGGCCGTCACCTTTGACGATGTCCAGCGGCTGGGGACTCCGGCAGCGACTCCGGCAGCGACGCCGACACCGCCGAAGTCACCGCCGCACGCCGATGATCGCTCCGCCGGCCTGCGCGAGGCGATCGGCACGCTGATGGCCCGATCGAAGAAGACGATCCCGCATTACTACCTCTCCGACACCATCGACCTCGAGCCCGGAATCGACTGGATCCACCGGCAGAACCTGACCCGCCCCGTGGCGGAGCGACTGGTCCCCGCGGCGCTCCTGTTCAAGGCCACGGCGCTCGCGGCCAGACAGGTCCCCGAGATGAACGGCTTCTACGCCGACGGGGCTTTCCAGCCGAGCGCGGCGGTGGATCTCGGGGTGGCGGTGGCCCTGCGCTCCGGTGGCCTCGTGGCGCCCGCCATCCTCGCCGCAGACACCCTGGCACTCGACGAGCTCATGACGCGGATGCGCGACCTCGTCGCCCGGGCGCGCTCCGGTCACCTCCGCCGGGCCGAGATGGCGGCGCCGACACTCACGATCACGAATCTGGGCGAGCTCGGGGCCGAAAGCGTCTTCGGTGTGATCTATCCGCCCCAGGTCGCCCTCGTCGGCTTCGGCCGCATCGTTCAGAGGCCGTGGGCCCACGAGGGCCTGCTCGGGGTGCGCTCCGTCGCAACCGTCACGCTCTCGGCGGACCACCGGGTGAGCGACGGTCTCAGCGGGAGCCGCTTTCTGCGGATCATCGGTGAGCTGTTGGAGAAACCGGAGGAGCTGTGACCGAAAGAAGTGCCCGCGAGGCCGTCTATGCCGCAATCGGGAAGGTGGCGCCCGATGTCGACGTGGCCGACGTCGCCGACGGTGATCGCTTCCGCCAAGACCTCGACCTCGACTCTCTCGACTTCCTGCGGGTGCTCGAGACGATCGCCGCGGCCACGGGTGTGACTGTCTCCGAGGACGACTACCCCGCCGTGGCGACGGTCGGCGGCCTCATCAGCTATTTATTGGATGCCGCCCAGTAAATGAAAAACCAACCTAGACTGGGGCGATGATCACTACAGTTCTGGCCGGGTTCGGCGCCGACGCCGTCGACTACGAGGTCGGTCTCGCCCAGCAGCGCGAGCTGCACCGGCAGATCACCGAGGAGGGTGCGCCCGACGCGCTGATGCTGTTGGAGCACAACTCGGTCTACACCGCGGGCAAGCGCACCGATCCGAGCGAGCGGCCCACCGACGGAACCCCCGTGATCGATGTCGATCGCGGCGGGAAGATCACCTGGCATGGGCCGGGGCAGTTGGTCGGCTACCCGATCATCAGGCTCGCCGAGCCGATCGATGTCGTCGGCTACGTGCGCAGCCTCGAGGCCATCCTGATCGACGTGCTGACCGAGCTCGGCGTCGATTGCGGCCGGGTCGAGGGTCGCAGCGGCGTCTGGGTCGTGAAAGACGGCACAGAGAACAAGATCGCGGCCATCGGCGTGCGCATCGCCTCCGGGGTCACCATGCACGGCTTCGCCCTGAACTGCAGCAACAGTCTCGAGCCCTACGAGCACATCGTCGCCTGCGGCATCCGCGACGCCGGGGTGACGACCATCAGCGAGCAGCTCGGCCGCCTCGTCGACCCCATCGATGTCGTGCCGCTCGTGCTGGCCCGCTTCGAATCCCACGCCTTTCTCGCCGCCAACCCCTCGATCAAGACTGGAGCCTCCGCGTGAGCGCTGCCCCCGAAGGACGCAAACTGCTGCGCCTTGAAACCCGTAACGCCGAGACCCCGATCGAGCGCAAGCCCGAGTGGATCAAGACCAAGGCCAAGTTCGGCCCGGAGTATCGCAAGCTCCAGACGCTGGTCAAGAGCGAGAACCTGCACACGGTCTGCCAGGAGGCCGGCTGCCCGAACATCTTCGAGTGCTGGGAAGACCGCGAGGCGACGTTCCTCATCGGCGGCTCGCAGTGCACGCGTCGCTGTGACTTCTGCCAGATCGACACGGGCAAGCCCGCCGACTACGACAAGGACGAGCCGCGCCGCGTCGCCGAGAGCGTCGTGCAGATGAACCTGCGCTACGCCACGGTCACGGGTGTCGCCCGCGACGACCTGCCCGACGAGGGCGCGTGGCTGCACGCGGAGACCGTCCGGGAGATCCACCGGATGAACCCCGGCACCGGCGTGGAGATCCTCGCCACCGATTTCTCGGGCAACCCCGACCTGCTCGCCGAGGTCTTCTCCAGTCGTCCCGAGGTCTTCGCGCACAACGTCGAGACCGTGCCGCGCATCTTCAAGCGCATCCGGCCGGCGTTCCGCTACGAGCGCTCACTGGATGTCATCACCCAGGCCCGCGACTACGGACTTATCACGAAGTCGAACCTGATCCTCGGCATGGGGGAGACCCGAGAGGAGATCAGCCAGGCGCTTCAGGACCTGCACGACGCCGGCACCGACATCATGACCGTGACGCAATACCTCCGGCCGAGTGCCCGCCACCTGCCGGTCGCGCGCTGGGTCAAGCCCGAGGAGTTCGTCGAGATCAGGGAAGAGGCTGAGGAGATCGGCTTCCTCGGCGTGCTCGCCGGCCCCCTCGTTCGCTCGTCCTACCGCGCCGGTCGCCTGTGGGCACAGTCGATGCGCCGCAAGGGCCTGCCGATCCCGGCGAACCTCGAGCACCTCGCCGACCAGGCGGAGCAGGCCACCGGTTTCGTCCAGGCGGTTTAGCCGGGCCGGCGTCGCATACTCTTTTCTCTATGGCTGAACGCACCCCCTTCTCTCTCTCCGGCGCCCTGCGCGGAATGTTCCAGCGACAGAGCATCGACGCGAGCACGTGGGAAGAACTCGAGGACGCGCTGTTGAAGGCCGACTTCGGCCCGGCGGTGACCGAGGATGTCGTCGCCGAGTTGCGCGCGAAGGTCGCGAAATACCAAACGAGCGACCCGAAAGACCTCCAGCGGATGCTCCGCGAGGGCATGGAGGAGCGGCTCTCCCGCTTCGACACCACGCTGAAGCTCTCGGATCGTCCCGCGGTCGTGCTGGTCGTCGGAGTCAACGGCGTGGGCAAGACGACGACGATCGGCAAGTTCGCAAAGTTCCTGGGCGTGCACGGTCGCTCGGTCGTCATCGGCGCCGCGGACACCTTCCGGGCGGCCGCCGTCGAACAGGTGGCCACGTGGGCCGAGCGCGCCGGGGCCGCGGTGGTGCGCCCGCAGAACCACGGGCAGGATCCCGCATCCGTCGCATTCCAGACGATCGAGTACGCCCAGAAGAACGGCACCGAGATCGTCATCATCGATACGGCCGGCCGACTGCAGACGAAGAGCGGCCTGATGGACGAGCTGACCAAGATCCGCCGGGTGATCGAGAAGCAGGTGCCGATCGCCGAGGTCCTCCTGGTGCTTGACGCGACCACGGGCCAGAACGGCCTCGCCCAGGCGGAGGCGTTCATCCAGCATGCGGGGGTCACGGGACTCGTCCTGACCAAGCTCGACGGATCGGCCAAGGCGGGCTTCGTGCTCGCCGTGCAGGAGCGCACCGGTATCCCGATCAAGCTCGTGGGCCAGGGCGAGGGAATCAACGACCTCACGGGCTTCACGCCCCACGTCTTCGCCCAGAACCTCGTCGGCTAGAGCCGCAGGGCCACGTCGTAGAGAACGTCCTCGCTTCCGGCGTAGATGCCATCCGCCCGCGGCCAGTGGCTGATCACATCGGTGAAGCCGAGCTCCCCGGCCCGCCCCGCTGCGTCCTCGTAGGCACCGACGCTCGCCAGGGAGAACTGGCCGCCCGAGTCGAGTGACAGGTAGCGGTCGATCGTTCGCGCATCCCGGCTGGCAAGCTCCGCGGTCTCATCCAGGCGGGCGGTGAGGCGCGCGACGCCGGCCCACCAGTCCTCGCCCGTCGCGCCATCCGGGCCGGTCGTCACCCAGCCCTGGCCGTGTTCGACGGCGAGGGCTATCCCCTTGGGGCCGTTGGCGGCGATCACGAACGGCACCCGGGGTCGCTGGGCGGGCAGGCCGACCATCCGGGCCGCAATCGCGGTGAAGTACTCGCCAGAGGCGCTGATTCCGGCGCCGGGGGAGCCCTGCTTCGGCGCATCCGGGGCCTCGTGCCGAAGCAGGGCGTCGAGGATCTCGACGAATTCGGTGAATCGGTCGTGGCGTGCCCGCGGGGTGAGCGCGTCGAGTCCGAGCACCGTGGCATCAAAGCCCGTGCCGCCGGAGCCGACCCCCAGAATCATCCGTCCGCCCGAGATGTCGTCCATCGTGGCGACCTCCTTGGCGAAGGGGACAGGATGCCGGAAATTCGCGCTGGAGACGAAGGTGCCGAGCCGAATCGTCTCCGTCGAAACGGCGGCGGCGGTCAGCGTGGGAACGGTGGCGTGCCAGGGCTGATCGGCAAGACTCCGCCACGCAAGGTGGTCATAGGTCCAGGCGTGGTCGAAGCCGAGACCCTCCGCGGACTGCCACTTGCGGCGGGCGATCGACCAGGGATCTTGGGGCAGGATGACGATGCCGTGGCGCATGTTTTCAGTCTAGGGAGCCGAGAGTCGGGGAAATAGATAGTCAGCCGGCTGATTACCCTCTTTTTGGGGCCCGGACATGTTGCAAAAAGGTGCCGGTACAGCGTAGATTTCGGTAAGGGTTCCAATGACGCAATGAAGATCGTTTCAGTGCTCCGGGAATCGGGGGCATTACCCGCACGTGCACTGTTCAATCCCTGTTCCAGGAGGCATTTCTTGATTCCCGACACCATTACCCAGGGCCAGTATGAGACGGTCTATAACTTTCTCTCGCTGACCATCGCCGCCCAGCTCTTCACCGCCCTGTTCCTCATCATCGCGCTGACCCGCGTTCTGCCGAGATACCGCCAGGCGATCACGGTCGCGGCGATCGTCTGTGGAATCGCGGCGTACCACTACTTCCGCATCTTCGACTCGTTCAAGGCTGCCTTCGTCACGACCGCGATGGGTGGCAAGGGCGACTACTCCCAGGCTGCCGGCGTGATCTTCAACGAGGGCTACCGCTACGTTGACTGGCTGCTCACCGTGCCGCTGCTGCTCGTCGAGCTGATCGCCGTCCTGGCGCTCGCCCGCAAGATCCAGACGCGCCTGCTCGTTCGCCTCATCCCCGCCTCCGCCCTGATGATCATCCTCGGCTACCCGGGCGAGATGAGCGGCGACAACACCATTCGCGGAATCTTCGGCCTGCTGTCCACGCTGCCGTTCCTGTACATCCTCTTCGTCCTGTTCGTCGAGCTCAGCAAGAGCCTCGACCGCCAGCCCGTCGGTGTGCGGAAGACCATCAGCAACCTGCGCCTCCTGCTCCTGCTCAGCTGGGGCGTCTACCCGATCGCCTACCTGCTGCCCCTTCTCGGTGTCGGCGGAGCAGACGCCTGGGTCGGCAAGCAGATCGGCTACTCGATCGCCGACATCCTGGCCAAGGCCGTCTACGCGCTGATCATCTTCAACGTCGCCAAGATGAAGTCCTACTCTGATGACCCGGCCTTCGCCAGCGTCGAGCTGTCCAAGGACGAGGCCGCGGAGCTCAACGCGAAGTAGTTCTACCCCTCGGGGAATTTCTCCAGACGGATGCGGTCGGCCACCTGTGCCGGCCGCATCCGTCTTTTGCGTTCTCGGCCCAGCACGAGGTGCGTATCGTGGCTGATCCGCAGGGCCGGATGTGCGCCGCGGGAGTAGTGGAGGCGCAGATGCTGGAACCAGACCATCCAGACCAGCCCGATGGCGGCGGCGACAACGCCCGAGAGGCCTGCGAGACCGATCGCCCACCGCGGGCCGAACTCGTTGGCAACCCAGCCGACCAGGGGCGCCCCGATCGGGGTTCCGCCCATGAAGACGGCCATGTACAGGGCCATCACGCGTCCGCGCATCTCGGGGGCCGTGGTTGTCTGAACGGTCGCGTTCGCCGTCGTCATGAGGGTCTGCGCCGAGAGGCCCACGAGGATGAGCACGAGTGCGAACGTGAGGTACGTCGGCATCACCGCGGCCAGGGCGCAGGTCAGGCCGAAGGCGAGGGCCGCAAACACTGTGAGCCGGATGCGGGGTCGCTCCCTGCGGGCGGACAGTAGCGCCCCGGCCACGCTTCCGACGGCCAGGATCGAGGACAGCAGGCCGAACCCGGCGGAGCCCTGGCCGAACTCCACGCTGGCCATCGTGGCCGTGAAGATGGCGAAGTTCAGCCCCAGGGTGCCGATGATGAAGACCATGATCATGATCATCAGGATGTCCGGGCGCCCGCGCACATAGCGGAAGCCCTCGAGCAGCTGGCCGCGGCCGCGGGGCGCCCGGGTGGACTTTCTCAGGGTCCCTGCCCTGATGTAGCGCAGTGAGACGATGACGGCGCCGAACGTGACGGCGTTGATGATGAAGACCCAGCCGGCCCCGACGACCGCGACGAGTACGCCCGCGACGGCGGGACCGATCATCCTGGCGGAGTTGAAGGAGGCGGAGTTCAGGGCGACGGCGTTGGAGAGATTCGACTCGACGACGAGCTCGGAGACGAACGTCTGGCGAACGGGGGCGTCGACCGCGCTGACGATGCCCAGCAGCAGGGCGAAGACGTAGACCTGCCAGAGCTCCGCGACGCCCGCCAGCACGAGGATGCCGAGCCAGAGTCCGAGGATCGCCATGCTCGCCTGCGTGACCATCAGGGTGCGCCGTCGATCCAGCCGGTCGGCGATCAGGCCAGAGAAGGGCACCAGCAGCAGCTGGGGACCCATCTGCAGTGCCATGACGATCCCCACGGCCGCGGCGTCGTGGTCGGTGAGCTGCGTGAGTACGATCCAGTCCTGGGCGGTGCGCTGCATCCAGGTGCCGACATTGGAGACCAGTGCCCCGGCGAACCAGATGCGGTAGTTCGCGCCGGCCAGGGAGCGGAACATGGCGCTCACGCCAGGATCTCGGCCACGAGCTGGACCGCCTCCCCGAGAACACGGCGCTGTTCATCCGTCAGCAGGTCAAGTCGGCCCTGCAGCCACGCATCGCGGCGGCGGCGGGTCTCGTCCACCAGCTCGCGTCCCGCATCCGTCAGTGCCACCAAGACCTTTCGCCCGTCGCTCTCCGATGGGCTGCGAGTCGCGTAGCCGCTTTCCTCGAGGCAATTGAGGGTGCGGTTCATCGACGGAGGGGAGACGTGTTCCCAGGCGGCGAGCTCGTTGGGCGTGTGCGGGCCGTTTCGAAACAGGTAGGCCAACACGGAGAACTGCCCGTCGGTCACCTCGCTGTCCGCACGCTCGGCGCGAAGCCGGCGGGACATCCGCATCGTGGCGTTCCGAAGCTCCATGGGCAGGGTGGCGTCGGTCGATTCGGGCATTTAGTTAGCCTAACTCATTAGCTTTGCTAACTAAACCGTCGACCCGGTGCGACGGGCTCACTGAGGCGCCCGAAGACGTTAAACTGGAACGACAATGGCTACTTTCGGAAACCTCTCTGACCGTCTCTCCGAGACCTTCAAGAACCTGCGCACCAAGGGCAAGCTCAGCCCGGCGGATGTCGACGCGACCGTTCGCGAGATCCGTCGCGCCCTGCTCGACGCCGATGTCGCCCTCGAGGTCGTCAAGGCCTTCACCGGCCGCGTCCGCGAGCGGGCTCTCGGCGACGACGTCAACCGGGCGCTGAACCCCGCCCAGCAGGTCGTGCAGATCGTGAACGAGGAACTCGTCACGATCCTCGGCGGCGAGGCCCGGCGCATCGAGTTCGCCAAGAAGCCGCCGACCGTCATCATGCTCGCGGGCCTTCAGGGTGCGGGTAAGACCACCCTCGCGGGCAAGCTCGCCAAGTGGCTGGCGAAAGACAACCACACCCCGCTCCTGGTCGCCGCCGACCTCCAGCGCCCGAACGCCGTGAATCAGCTCCAGGTGGTCGCTGAGCAGGCCGGCGTGGCTGTCTTCGCCCCCGAGCCCGGCAACGGCACCGGCAACCCCGTGAAGGTCGCCAAGGACTCCATCAAATTCGCCATCGACAAGCAGTACGACGTGGTCATCGTCGACACGGCCGGCCGCCTCGGCGTCGATGCCGAGATGATGAAGCAGGCTGCCGACATCCGCGCCGCCGTGAACCCCGACGAGGTGCTGTTCGTCATCGACGCGATGATCGGACAGGACGCCGTCGCGACCGCCAAGGCGTTCCAGGACGGCGTCGACTTCACCGGCGTCGTGCTGACCAAGCTCGACGGCGACGCCCGAGGGGGCGCGGCGCTGTCGGTCGCCTCCGTCACAGGCCGCCCGATCATCTTCGCCTCCACCGGTGAGTCCCTCGACGACTTCGAGCCGTTCTACCCCGACCGCATGGCCAGTCGCATCCTCGACCTGGGTGACATCCTCAGCCTGATCGAGCAGGCCCAGTCGGCGTTCGATGAGACCGAGGCCATGAAGATGGCGGAGAAGTTCGCCACGGACTCCTTCACCCTCGACGACTTCCTGTCGCAGATGCAGCAGCTGCGAAACGTCGGCTCGATCAAGAAGATGATGGGCATGCTCCCCGGAGCCGGTGCCATGAAGCAGCAGCTGGAGAACTTCGACGAGCGCGAGATCGTGCGCACCGAGGCCATCATCCAGTCGATGACGAAGGCGGAGCGCGCCAACTCGAAGCTTCTCAACGGTTCCCGCCGGGTGCGAATCGCGCGCGGCTCGGGCATGACCGTGACCGACGTCAACCAGCTGGTCCAGCGCTTCGAGCAGGCCTCCAAGATGATGAAGACGGTGGCCAAGGGCGGCATGCCCAATATCCCCGGCATGGGACCGATGCCCGGCGGGCACAGCGGCAAGAAGCAGGTCGCGAAGAAGAAGGCCGGCTCCAAGAGCGGCAACCCGGCCAAGCGTGCCCAGGAGGATGCGGCCCGGGCGAGTGGGGCCGAGGTGCAGGCTCCGGCGGCGCCCGCAGGTTCCGGGTTCGGTTTCGGCCTGGGGCGGGGCCCCAAGCCCTAGGACCTAGTACGACGCGTGGGCGTTGAGCCAGGGAATGGGGTCGAAGCGCGCGTTGTCTGCGTAGTAGAGCTCGAAGTGGGTGTGCTCGACCGTCGCGTTGCCGGTTCGCCCGGTGATGCCGATCACCTGTCCCGCGGTCACGATCTGGCCCACTGATACCCGCAGGCTTCCCTCGACGAAGTGCATGTACATGCTGCAGATGCGCTGGCCGCCCACCGTGTGGCTGATGCCGACGAACACGCCGCCGGTTCCGCCGTCACCGGTGGCGAAGACGACGCCGTCGGCGATCGACTGCACCGGGGTATCGGCACCGGCCAGCATGTCGACGCCCTTGTGGAAGCCCTCGGCCCTCGGACCGAAGCCGTCGCCGATCTTCACCGGATGGTCGTACGGCCAGGTCACCCGCGTGCTCTCGGCAGGGGCATCCACGGTGCAGTTGTAGCCGCCGACCGAGGCGGTGCGGGCCGGGGCCGGGGCCTTCAGCACCGAATACCCGTCGCGGGACAGGGAGGCGGCGGGCACGTCGCCCACGAAGAGGGACTGTTCGCCGAGAACCTGGGTGTGACTCTGGTTGGCGGCTCCGAGCTGGGATCCGGGACCGAAGGCCGCTGCGGGAAGTGACGTCGCGACGGCCATGGCGCCGATGAAAAGCATGGCCAGGGTGGGAACGACCCGGGTTGAAATCGGTCGGGGGTTGCGAGCCGGGCGAGGTGCGCGAGGCGCTGCGTGGCTTGCTCCGGACCGTTTCACCTCCCCATTCTGTTGCTCTCCACGCATCTTCGCAAGGCGGCTTGACAAGGGTAGGCTCCCACCCATGAACAACGCGTCGCACCGCAGGGTCCGGATAGGCGTGCAGCTGGCGCCCCAGCATGCGGACTATTTCGCCATCCGCTCGGCGGTTGCCGCTGTCGAGGCCCTCGGGGCCGACATCGTGTTCAACTGGGATCACTTCTATCCCCTCACGGGCGACCCGGCGGGCAACCACTTCGAGGGCTGGAGCATGCTGGCGGCCTGGGCCGAGCAGACGTCCACCATCGAGTTCGGCGCTCTCGTGACCTGCAACTCATACCGCAACCCCGAGCTGCTGGCCGACATGGCCCGAACCGTAGACCACATCAGTGCCAAGACCCCCGGTGCCCCGGGCCGCCTCGTCTTCGGCATCGGCTCGGGCTGGTTCGAGCGGGACTATGACGAATACGGCTACCCGTTCGGCACCGTCGGCAGCCGGCTGGATGCGCTGGCCGAGGCGCTGCCACGTATCCAGGGGCGCTGGGCCAGGCTCACGCCCCCGCCCACCCGCAGGATCCCCGTGCTGATCGGCGGCGGCGGCGAGAAGAAGACGCTCCGAATGGTCGCGGCGCACGCCGATATCTGGCACAGCTTCTCCGATGTGCCGACGCTCGAGCGCAAGCTGGGAATCCTGGCCGAGCATGCGGCCGTTGTCGGCCGTGACCTCCGCGAGATCGAGGTGTCGACCGGGGTGAATCTCCTGGAGGGATCACTGCCGCTGGACACGCTCGAGGCGCAGTACGACCTCGGCACGCGCCTGTTCACGCTCGGGCTCACCGGCCCCGACTACGAGCTCGGCCCGGTGCGAGACCTCCTGGCCTGGCGGGACGCGGTCAACGTGCGCGAGACACCCGGTGCTCCTCTGGGCTCCGAGGCCGTTTAGGCTCCGAGGCCGTTCCGGAGCTCCTGGGCGAGGGACGCTACAACGGCGGCGAGGTTGCCGTCGTTGGCCTCCGCGACCCGGAGCTGACGCTGGTAACTGGCGCCCTGCGTGAGGATCAGGTTGACCTGGTCGAGCTCCCTCTCGCAGCCGAGGTCGGCGGCGATCGGCGCCAGCGAAACCAGCAGGTCCCGGATGTCGTCGGTCACGAGTCGCTCGTCGCCGGAGGCGTTCAGGATGATCTCGGCGTCGAGGCCGTAGCGCGCAGCCCGCCACTTGTTCTCCCGCACGAACCACGGTTGGAGCCTGGGAAGCGGCTCGCCCTTGTCCAGTTGGCGGGACATCCGCTCGACGAGACACTGCACGAGGGCCGCGACGGCCCCGATCTCCTCGGCGCTGGAGAGGCCGTCGCAGGCGCGCATCTCCAATGTTCCCCAGCGGGGGGAGGGACGGATGTCCCAGCGCACCTCGGAGTAGTCCTCGACGATCCCCGTGCGGGTCATGTCGGCGACGAAGGCCTCGTACTCGGTCCAGTTGTCGAACTGCCACGGCAGGCCGGCGGTGGGGAGCTGCTGGAACATCAGGGCCCGGTTGGAGGCGTAGCCGGTGTTCTCGCCCGCCCAGAACGGGCTCGACGCGCTCAGCGCCTGCAGGTGTGGGAAGTAGTTCAGCAGGCCGTTCATCAGCGGCAGCACCTTGGCGCGACTCTCGATGCCGACGTGCACGTGGATTCCCCAGATCATCATGTTGCGTCCCCACCACTGGGTGCGGTCGATGAGCTTGTGGTAGCGCGGCTTGTCGGTGACCTCCTGGTCGAACCACTGCGCGAACGGATGCGTGCCCGCGCAGATGAGGTCCACGGCCAGGGGATCGGTGATGGCGCGCACCTCGGCGAGCTGGGCCCGCAGGTCGTCGACGGCGGTGCCCACCGTGTGGTGGATGCCCGTGACAAGCTCGACCGTGTTCAGCAGCAGCTCGCCGGTGATCTTGGGGTGTGGCTGGCCATCGATCTGGCGGAGGCGGTCGAGCACGGTCCCGGCGACATTGACCAGGTCTCCCGAGTCGCGGTTGACTATGGCGAGTTCCCACTCGATTCCAAGTGTTGACCGCTGGGATTCCGCGAAGCTGATCTCCATGGTGCTCCGATCATCCGCTCGTCGGGCACGCGCTGAATTTCCTTATTTTGACAGAAAACCGCGGGGCCGCAATTCCGTACTTCACCCGGCGCAATCAGCGATTACCGCACCGGGCGGAAAGTCTGCGAGAATAGCCCGTCGAGTCTGTCTCCGTCCGACCCTCTAATCAGGCGGAGTAGAACCCTCGAGAACTTTTTATGCCGAGTGTGCACCCCACGCTCACGGCTGCCAGTTCACCCCAATTAAGGCAAGCGCAAACATCTGTTCTGTGCCCCTGATAAAAAATTCAAGGAATAACTGTGGCTGTAAAGATCCGTTTGAAGCGCATGGGCAAGATCCGTGCACCGTACTACCGCATCGTTGTCGCCGACTCGCGCACCAAGCGCGACGGTCGCGTCATCGAGGAGATCGGCAAGTACCACCCGACCGAGCACCCCTCGGTCATCGTTGTCGACTCCGAGCGCGCGCAGTACTGGCTCAGCGTCGGCGCCCAGCCGACCGAGCAGGTTGCCGCCCTCCTGAAGCTCACCGGCGACTGGGGTCGCTTCAAGGGCGACAAGGATGCTGTCAGCACCGTCAAGTTCAAGGAGCCGAAGGCGATCTTCGTCGCCGACGAGAAGAAGAAGCCGGTTCTGAAGCCCAAGGCCGAGGTCAAGGTTGAGGCTCCCGCAGCACCCGTAGTTGAAGAAGCCCCGGCCGCTGAGGCGACCGAGGCCGCCGAAGAGCAGGCGTAACCTTGCTCGCTCCCGCCCTCGAGCACCTGGTCAAAGGCATCGTCGACAAGCCCGACGAGGTCCGCGTCATCGCGAAGAGTTCTCCGCGAGGTGAAGTCCTCGAGGTGCGCGTGCACCCCGACGACCTCGGCCGCGTGATCGGCCGGGCGGGACGCACGGCAAAGGCCCTGCGCACATTGATAGCGGCTCTGGCCGACGGCAAGAAGGTTCGCGTAGACGTGGTGGATACCGATTTCTAGTTCCACGCCTCCGACCCCCGACTCTTCCCCGTCGACCGAGACGCAGCTCCGGGTCGGTCGCCTCACCAAGGCCCATGGCCTGAAGGGTGCGATCAAGCTCGAGCTGTTCACCGATGACCCGGAACGACGTTTCGTTCCGGGCTCGGTGTTCACCCTGCAGGTGCCCTCGGGTCACGCCTGGCACGGCAAGACCCTCGAGCTCAACGAGCTCAGGTACTACAACGGCCATGCCGTCGGCTTCTTCAAGGGTGTCGACGATCGCACCGCCGCAGAGGGCCTCGCCAAGGCGATCCTCTGGGTCAGTCACGACCTAGCCGAACCCTCGAACGAGGAAGACGCGTGGTATGACCACCAGCTCGTCGGCCTGGCCGTCATCCGTGATGGCGTGAAGATCGGCTCGATCCGACAGGTCAATCACCTGCCGGTGCAAGACCTTCTGGTCGTTGCGACGGATTCCGGGGACGTCCTCGTGCCGTTCGTGAAGGCCATCGTGCCCTCCGTCGACATCGCCGCCGGAACCCTCACCGTGACCCCGCCGCACGGCCTCTTCGAGGAACTCCCGGCAGACGAGCCCGAAGCCTAGAACTTCTCCCTAAGGGAGGAGATCCCGAACCATATCGCCCTGGGCGACGTATGGTGCGAGATCTCCTCCCTTAGCGCGGTTAACCGGCAGGTTTGTCCACGATCGCCGCTTCGACGAAACCGGCCGGTTGTGGCTCTTGGCACTCTTCAGCCATGACAGCCACAAACAGAGATTTCATCGACAGAACCCTGATAGCGCGAACTTTGTCCGTCAGTGGCGGAGTCGCCCACTACTCCGTTTTCGAGGCGGCGGGGGTTTCCCGTGCTCGGCTTGGCTACGCGGTCAAGGCCGGGCGCATCCAGCGCGTGCGCAACAACTGGTTTGCGCAGCTCGACGCTCCGGATGACGCCGTGAGATCCGCCCGGGTCGGTGGCGCTGCGACGTGCTTGACCGTGCTGAAGGCATTGGGAATCTGGTGCGTCGATGACCTGTGCCTCCACGTCGCCGTGCCCATGCATGCAGGCCATCTCTCGGCGCCGACCGACCGGCGGGTCCCGCTCGGTGACCCGGCACGACACCGTGTTGTCCTGCATCCGATTCCGCTGCCCTACGGGCTGCCGACGGGTGCCGTTGACACACTCGACGCCGCACTCATGCAGTCAGTCATCTGCCAGACCCGGGAGAACGCGATCGTGTCACTGGATTCCGCACTCAACGGGCGGCACCTCACGATGGCGAGGCTCACGGTGCTGCTGTCAGAACTGCCCCTGACCTACCAGCGGTTGCTTCGGCTGGTGGATGCGACGTCCCAGTCTGGGCTGGAGACAAAAGCCAGACTGAGACTGCGCGGCCGTCGAATCCGCTACCGCACCCAGGTCATGATCGATCGTGTTGGCCGGGTCGACCTCCTGATCGGGGACCGGCTGGTCGTCGAACTCGATGGCAGGCGTTGGCACAACGGCGCAGAGGCCTTCGAGGAGGACCGGCGTCGGGACCTCGAACTCCTCCGACAGGGCTACATCGTGATCAGAGTCTCCTACGTCCAGGTCATGAACCGCTGGGATGAAATCGAGACAGTCATCCTGCAACTGGTCCGCAATCGGGAGCATCGGTGGTCCACTCTGCATCGGAAGACTGCGTGATCATCGTTTAGGGAGGAGATTCCGCGTCATATGGACGAGAGCGACGTATGGCACGGCATCTCCTCCCTAAACGAGGTGACGTGGCCGCCGGGCTAGGCTTTACGGATGCGCATCGACATCGTCTCGATCTTTCCGAGCTTCTTCGACGTGCTCGACATCTCCCTGCTGGGGCGGGCTCGGGAGGCCGGCCTGATCGAGCTGGGCATCCACGACCTGCGCGACTTCACCCACGATCGCCACCGCAAGGTCGACGACACCCCGTTCGGCGGTGGCGCCGGCATGGTCATGAAGCCTGAGCCCTGGGGCGAGGCTCTCGACAGCATCCTCGATGCGGCCGCGGCGAGCACGGCAGAGGCGAGCGCGGCAGAGACCCCGATCATCATCTTTCCGTCGCCCGCGGGCGAGGTCTTTTCCCAGGAGATGGCCCGGGAGCTCGCCCTCAAGCCGGCACTCGCGTTCGGCTGCGGTCGCTACGAGGGAATCGACCAACGCGTCTATGAGTACGCCGCGACCCGGGCCGAGGTTCGCCTCGTCAGCCTCGGAGACTATGTCCTGAACGGGGGCGAGGTCGCGGTCATGGCGATGATCGAGGCCATCGGTCGCCTGATCCCCGGCGTCGTCGGAAACCCCGACAGTCTCGTCGAGGAGTCTCACGAGGATGGCCTGCTCGAGTATCCGAGCTACACCAAACCGGCCGAATGGCGGGGCCGCGAGGTCCCCCCGGTACTGACGAGCGGCAACCACAAAGCCATCGCGCTCTGGCGCCATGAGCAGCAGATCGAGCGCACGAGACGCGTGCGCCCCGATCTGTTGCCACTTCACGAGTAGCTCGCACCAACCACTCCGCCTCGCAGAAGTAAGCTTGGCCTCACGCCAGATCTGGACGGCCAACCCGCAATCCTGCGGAGGGTACCGAGCCAGGTCGGGCATGGGGCTGAAGGCGTGGCACATGGCACTGAATCGGGACGCAGACCTGGTGATCCTGGGTGCAGGATGCGCCGGCCTCTCCCTTGCTTCCAGACTGGCGGGCCAGGCTCCGGAGCTGAAAGTCGTGCTTGTCGAACCCAGAACTGAGTACGTCGACGATCGAAGCTGGTGCTTCTGGCGGCCGACGCGGCATGACCTCTCAGACATCGTCAGCAAGTCGTGGAACTCCTGGCGGTTCTCCACCGTGGACGGTCGGCAATCCACGCATCGGGTGCCCGGACTGGCATATCAATACATTCGCGGAGCCGATTTCTACGCCCGCTCCCGAGCGATGATCGAACCTGCCCCCAACGTCACCCTCAACCTCGGCGTATCGGCCGGGGAGCTGACGCAGGTTCCGGCGGGCATCCGCGTCGAGACCAGCCAGGGCAGCCTCGTCGCGCGGCACGTCATAGACACTCGGCCGGAGGCAACGGCCGCGCTGCTGTACCAGTGCTTCACGGGGGTGGAGATCCAGACGGCCCAGCCGCACGGACTCGACCTGAACCGGGTAGACCTCATGACCCGGATGGAGTCGGATGAGGGCGGCCTCGGCTTCGTCTACGCCCTGCCGCTCACGGCGAATACGGCGCTCATCGAGTGGACGAGATTCAGCCCGGTGCCCCTGTCAAAGGCGGAACTGGACCTGGGGCTCGACCATGTTCTTGCCCGGCTCGGTTTCGACGGTGCACGGGTGCTCCGCACAGAGGGGGGCATCCTCCCCATGGGACGGGAGCCTCGTCACGAGGACTCGATCCCCGGCGTCTTTCTGGCCGGCAATACCGGCGGCGGCCTGCGGGCGGCGTCCGGCTTCGGCTTCCTCCGCATCGGGCGATGGGCGGATGCGTGCGCCGCGGCCCTTCGAGCGGGTCGCGACCCCTTCGGCCACCCACCGGAGCCGTGGGCCAGGCGCGAGATGGACCGGATCTTCCTCCAGGCGATTCGCGAGCATCCGGAACGCACCGCGGACTATTTCGCGGCCCTGGCTGGCGGTGTTCCCGCCGCGGGCCTCGTTCGGTTCCTGAGTGACGCCGCCCGGCCCGGGGACTATGCGCGCATCATCGCCAGCCTGCCGCTGCTGCCGTTTCTTGCCCAGATCCCGCCCAGGCCGCAGTTGTTCCGAACGGCGGAGTTGGTCTCCCGATGAGCGCGGTCGACTCGTCGTTGACCCGAACGCCCTTCAGTCGTGCCCCGTTCGAGACATTCCTGTTCTCGGGCCTTGCCGTGATAGCGATCGCGGTGTTCGGCCTGGGCGTTGCGCCACCGCCACTGCCGGTGCAGATCATTGTCCTGGCGGTTCTGGCCGCCGTCCTGGGCCTGCCTCACGGCGCCCTCGACCCGCTCATCGCCCGCCGGGCCGGGCTCTGGCGAACGGCGCCGGGCTTCGCGGTCTTCAACCTCGGCTACCTCGCGATCGTGGTCGCGGTCGCGGGCATCTGGGTCGTGGCGCCGGGGCCGAGCCTGGTGGCGTTCCTGGTCATCTCAGCGGCCCACTTCGGGTCGGACTGGAACGGCGACCGACCATACTGGCTCCGTGTGATCGTGGGAATGGGGCTGCTGTCGCTGCCGGCCTTCGGGCACCAGGGCGAGGTTGCGACGCTCTATGACACGCTCGCTCCGGGAGCCGGTGCCGCAATCGCCCAGGGGCAGTCCCTCATCGCCCCGATCCTCTTGGCCGCAATGCTTGTCGCGGCCGTCCTGGCGTATCGAAGCCGTCGCCTGAACGAAACGATCGAGCTGGTGCTCGCGGCCCTGCTCGCCGGCACCGCCCCGCCCCTGGTCTTCTTCGCGATCTACTTCTGCGCCCTGCACAGCGCCCGTCACCTGCGGGAGGGATTCCGGGCCGAGCGCGGGGCTGGAAGGTTCGCCGTCGTCATCACCGTGGCCTACACCGTGGTGCCGGTCGCTGCCGTGGCGGCCCTGCTCGCATTCGGAACGCCCGCAGGGGTGGCAACGGATGCTCGAGTGCTGCAACTGGTCTTCATCGGGCTGGCCGGACTCACCGTTCCCCACATGGTGCTCATCTCCTACGCGGCTGCGCGAGAGCGCCGCCTGGCCGGATAGCGCAACGTTCAGCGCGGCCGCGAGGCCTCCGTGCCGGATGCTAGCGGCGAGCGGTCAGGATCTCCGGGCCGGCCGAGGTGATGGCCACCGTGTGCTCCATGTGCGCGCCGCGAGAGCCGTCGGCACTGCGGAGGGTCCAACCGTCCTTGTCGGTGAAGAGCTTGTCCGTCGTGGCCAGAAACCACGGCTCGATGGCGATTACGAGTCCCTCGCGGAGCGGCAGCCCGCGTCCGGCCCGGCCCATGTTGGGCACGTGAGGATCGCCGTGCATCGTTCGGCCGACGCCGTGACCGCCGAAGTCGGTGTTGACCGAGTAGCCGGCGGCGCTGGCAACCTCGCCGATGGCCGCGGAGATGTCGCCCAGGCGTCCGCCGGGCTGGGCGGCGGCGATCCCGGCATCGAGGGCGCGGGTGGCCACATCGATGAGGCGGATGTCCTCGTCGCGGGGCGTGCCAACGATCACGCTGACAGCGGAGTCGGCTACCCAGCCGTCGACCGAGGCCGCGAAGTCGAGGCTCACCAGGTCGCCGTCCCGCAGGGCGTAGTCATGGGGGAGGCCGTGCAGCACGGCGTCGTTCACGGAGGTGCAGAGAACCTTGCCGAA
>CANFBG010000025.1 GCA_947444785.1 Microbacteriaceae bacterium
CTGGTCTTCGCCGAGCGCGATCCCGCCAACCTGCCGTGGGGCGAGCTGGGTGTCGACATCGTCATCGAGTCCACCGGTTTCTTCACGGATGCCGCTGCCGCCCGCAAGCACATCGCCGCCGGCGCCAAGAAGGTTCTCGTCTCCGCTCCCGCCACCGGCGAGAACGTCGCCACCATCGTCCTCGGTGTCAACGAGGCAACGTATGACCCGGCCACCAACGACGTCATCTCCAACGCGTCCTGCACGACCAACTGCCTCGCACCGCTCGCCAAGGTCCTCATGGACACGTTCGGCATCGAGCGTGGCCTCATGACGACGGTCCACGCCTACACGGCCGACCAGAACCTCCAGGACGGCCCGCACAGCGACCTCCGTCGCTCACGCGCCGCCGCGCTGAACATCATCCCGACCTCGACGGGTGCCGCGAAGGCCCTCGGCCTGGTCATCCCCGAGCTGCTCGGCAAGCTCGATGGCTACGCCCTGCGCGTTCCGGTCCCGACCGGTTCCATCACCGACCTCACCGTCGAGACCACGCGTCCCGCGACCGTCGCCGAGATCAACGCCGCCTACAAGGCTGCCGCCGAGGGACCCCTGAAGGGCATCCTGAAGTACACCGAGGACCCGATCGTCTCCAGCGACATCGTTGCCGACCCGCACTCCTCGATCTTCGACGCCGGCCTGACCAAGGTCATCGGCTCGCAGGTCAAGGTCGCGTCGTGGTACGACAACGAGTGGGGTTACTCCAACCGCCTCGTCGACCTCACCACGTACGTCGCCGACCGCCTGTAACCCGGGAACATCAGTTGACGCTGCGCACTCTCGATTCCCTCGGCGATCTTGCCGGAAAGCGGGTCATCGTCCGCTGTGATCTGAACGTGCCGTTGAAAGACGGCAAGATCACCGACGACGGCCGGGTGAGGGCCTCCCTCACAACCCTGAATGCGCTCGTCAACCAGGGCGCCCGGGTGGTTGTTATCAGCCACCTCGGGCGCCCGGACGGCGCTCCCGACGCGAAGTACTCGCTGGCGCCCGTCGCTCAGCGACTCTCTGAGCTGCTCGGAAAGCCCGTCACCTTTGCCGCCGATACCGTGGGCCAGGCCGCAACGGATGCCGTTGCCGGCCTGGCCGACGGCGACGTCGCCCTGCTGGAGAACCTCCGTTTCAACGCGGAGGAGACCAGCAAGGACGAGTCGCATCGCACGGAGTTCGCCACCCGCATCGCGGCGCTCGGAGATGTCTTCGTCTCCGACGGCTTCGGTGTCGTTCACCGCAAGCAGGCCAGCGTCTACGAGCTGGCGAAACTGCTGCCCAGCGCCGCGGGCCTATTGATCGCGACCGAACTCGGCGTGCTCGACCGCCTGACCGAGAACCCCGAACGGCCCTACACGGTCGTACTCGGCGGGTCAAAGGTCTCCGACAAGCTCGGCGTCATCGGCCACCTGCTGCCCCGGGTCGACCGTCTCCTCATCGGCGGAGGCATGCTCTTCACCTTCCTCGCGGCCCAGGGCCACAAGGTCGGTGGCAGCCTTCTCGAGGCTGACCAGATCGACACCGTTCTCGGCTACATCGCCGAGGCCGAGCGCCTCGGTGTGCAGATCGTGCTGCCGACCGATGTGGTCGTTGCGTCGAAGTTCGGCGCCGACGCGGAGTACGTGGTCACGCCTGCCGAAGCGATCGAGGACACCGCGTTCGGTGCGACAGGACTCGGCCTCGACATCGGGCCGGAGACATCCAAGAATTTCGCCGGGATCATCGCATCGTCGAAGACGGTCTTCTGGAACGGCCCCATGGGCGTGTTCGAGATCGCCGCCTTCGCCGAGGGCACCCGGGCCGTCGCACAGGCGCTGACCGAGGTCGACGGCCTCGGCGTCGTCGGCGGCGGCGACTCTGCCGCTGCCGTTCGGGCACTCGGCTTCACTGACGACCGATTCGGTCACATTTCTACCGGCGGCGGTGCCAGTCTCGAGTTCCTCGAGGGCAAGCGCCTGCCAGGACTGGAGGTCCTCGGATGGTAAGCACCGATAACAGCACCCCACGGGCCGGTGCCCGCACGCCCCTCATCGCGGGCAACTGGAAGATGAACCTCGATCACCTCCAGGCGATCGCCTTCGTCCAGAAGCTCGCCTGGAGCCTCAAAGACGCGGGTCACAACTTCGCCGACGTCGAGGCTGCCATCTTCCCCCCGTTCACAGACCTCAGAAGCGTTCAGACGCTGATCTCCGCAGACAAGCTGCCGCTGGTCTTCGGGGCCCAAGACCTGTCTGCCGCCGATTCCGGTGCGTACACCGGTGAGATCTCGGGTCAGTTTCTCGCCCAGCTCGATTGCACCTACGTCATCATCGGTCACTCGGAGCGTCGCATGATGCACGCCGAGACAGACGAGGTCGTCGCCGCCAAGGTCGTCGCCGCGCTCCGGCACGGCCTTGCCCCGGTCATCTGCGTGGGAGAGACCGCTGCCGACCTGAAGGAGTTCGGACCGAGCGCCGTCCCTGTTGCCCAGCTTCGAAAGGCCCTCGCGGGAGTCACCTCCGCATCGGACATCGTCGTCGCCTACGAGCCCGTCTGGGCGATCGGCAGTGGCCAGGCGGCTACTCCCGAGCAGGCCGAGGCTGTGTGTGCGGCCCTTCGCGCCGTTCTGCTCGAGGTTCTGGGTGCAGACGTTGCCGAGAAGACCCGCATCCTGTATGGCGGTTCGGTGAAGTCCACGAACATCGGCGGCTTCATGAAGCAGCCGAATGTCGACGGCGCACTCGTCGGCGGCGCAAGCCTTGACCTGGCCGAATTCGCCAGCATCATCAGGTTCCAGAAGCACGCTTTCTAGGCGTCGCGCTGATCTGCCCGGTCCACCGGGTATGATTGGCGTTGGTTTGGGCTTGTTCTGGTCCCTACCCCAACATTTTTGAGAGGTCTACGTTGCAAATCCTTCAGGTTGTTTTGCAGGTCTTGCTCGGTATCACGAGCCTCCTGCTGACGCTGCTCATCCTGCTGCACCGTGGTCGCGGTGGCGGACTCTCCGACATGTTCGGCGGTGGCGTCACGAGCAACCTCGGAGCCTCCGGCGTCGCTGAGCGCAACCTCAATCGAATCACCGTGATCCTCGCCGTTGTGTGGGTCACCAGCATCATCGTGCTTGGTCTGATCACCAAGTTCGATACCGGACTGTAGGAGTAACCCGTGGCATCAGGCGGCAGTGCAATCAGAGGTTCCCGTGTCGGGGCCGGCCCCATGGGCGAGCAGGACCGGGGCTTTCACGCAGACCGGGTGAAGGTCTCCTACTGGGACGCCCTCGGAAACGAAACGACCCGCTACTTCTCGGCGGCGCTTCCCGACGACGAGATCCCCGAGACCATCGACTGCCCCGCATCGGGACTTCCCGCCGGCCGCGACAAGGAGAACCCTCCCGCGCTGTCCAAGGTGGAGCCCTACAAGACGCACCTCGCCTATGTGAAGGAGCGGCGCACCGAAGAGGAAGCCGTTCAGCTGCTCGAGGACGCCCTTCTCCAGCTCCGTGCCCGTCGTGGCACTGTCGCAGCCTCCTAGACAACCTGAGAACGAAAGAGCCCCGCTCCTGCCTTCGGGCGGAGCGGGGCTCTTCTTTTGGTCTTGGCGCCTGTGGATGGCGACTGGCGTTAGTAGTAGGTCGGCGTGATCAGGCTTTCGGGAACCTCGGCGGCCGCCTCGCGGTCGACGAAGAACACCGTGCGCCTGCGACCCTGGGCACCTGCAGCGGGCACCTCATCGACGCTCGCGCCGGCCATGGTCAGTCCCAGGGCGGATGCCTTGTCCGCACCCGCCATAACGAGCCAGACTCGATCGCTGGACCGGATCACAGGCAGGGAGAGGCTCAGCCGTTCAGCCGGCGGCTTGGGGGAGTGTCGCTCGGCGATCACCGTGGCATCCGTCACTCGCACACTGGGCTTGCCCGGGAACAGCGAGGCGATGTGCCCATCAGGCCCGACACCCAGGAACATGATGTCGAAGCGCGGGTACTGCCGACCTTCTTCGCCGAACCGCTCGAGTTCCAAGGCGTAGCGCGAACGGCCGGCCTCGAGGTCGGTGATCTCATCCTGAGCCGGAAACGCGTGAATATTGGCCGCCGGAACGTCGATGTGATCCAACAGGGCCGCGCGCGCCTGCGTCTCGTTGCGTTCAGGGTCGCCCGAAGGCAGGAAGCGCTCGTCGCCCCACCAGAAGCTGACGCGGTTCCAATCGATACTGTCCCTCGCGGGCGACGCGTTGATGGCCGCCAGAACGGCGATCCCCACGGACCCCCCGGTCAAGACGACATTGACCGCATCCCTGTCATCGAGGACGTCGATGATCTTGGTGATGAAGCGTGCCGCAACGGAGCCGGCCAATGACGCCTTATCGGGGTGAACCAGCACCCGGCGCTCGTTCGTCACTTAGTGCCCCGGTTCGTAGTCGATGTCGTCATTGCGCCGCCTCCCTGCGGATTGTGCCTGTGTTCTCGTTGCTGCCTAGTCCGAGAGTTCGAGGACGCCCTGCGAGATAACCTCACCGTACAGCGAGTCCGGGTCTAGTCGACGCAGCTCCTCGGCGAGGCAGTCCCTCATGCTGCGCCGCGGCAGGGAGAGGTCGTGCGTCGGCTGGTTGGGCTGCACGAGCGACGCGACATTGGGAACCGAGCGCTCAAGGGTGATGAGGCCGGATGCACGGCTCAGCGTCACACCGTGAATTCCGCTGGAGCCGTTCGCCCGGGAGGAGATTCCGTACTCGACCGGCACCTTCAGCTGATGCCGCAGCCAGGCGGCGAGAAGAAGGGTCGACGGGGAGTCGCTGGCACCGGAGACCTTCACCGCGAGCACAGGCTCGAACGGCGGCTGGTCGAGCACCGCGGCGAGCTGCGCACGCCAGAGAGTCAACCGGGTCCAGGCGAAATCGGTGTCGCCGGGCGCGTAGTTCTTGCTCAGGGTGCGCAGGGCCTCATTGGGGTTCGGCCGGCTCGACGAGTCGGTGATGCGGCGCTGGGCGATACGGCCGAGGCTCGACGTCGAGGGTGAGTCCGGGGCGCTGCCCGGCCACCACACCACGACAGGCGCATCGGGAAGCAGCAGTCCCGTAACGAGGCTCTCCTCATCGCTCGCCGCCGCGCCGTAGGCCTTCAGCAGCACGACCTCGCTGGCCCCCGCGTCACCGCCCACGCGGATCTGGGCATCGAGTCGTGCCCCACGGCCCGTCTTGACGCCGTCGTCATCGTCCGTCGAGACGACGATGACGCGCATCGGATGCTCGCGGGACGCCTCGTTGGCGGCCTCGATGGCGTCCTCCTCCTCACCGAGGCTGGTGCGGATGACCAGGGTCAGTACGCGCCCGAGGGCGACGGCGCCACCCTCCTCGCGGATGCGAACGAGCGCTTTGGAAACCTTGCTGGTAGTGGTGTCGGGCAGATCGACGATCATGGGCGTCTCCAGGTTCTGCCGTCACGGGCAAGAAGTTCATCGGCTGATTCGGGACCCCAGGTACCCGGTCGGTACTGGTCGGGCTGGCCCTGCGTGGCCCAGTACTCCTCGATCGGGTCGAGGATCTTCCACGAGAGTTCGACCTCCTGGTGACGGGGAAAGAGGGGCGGGTCGCCCAGCAGCACGTCAAGGATCAGGCGCTCGTACGCCTCGGGGCTCGCCTCGGTGAACGCGTGGCCGTAACCGAAGTCCATCGTCACGTCCCGAACCTGCACACCGGCACCGGGCACCTTGGAGCCGAACCGGATTGTCACGCCCTCGTCGGGCTGAACCCGGATGACGAGCGCGTTCTGGCCGAGCTCAGACGTCTGGCTCTCGGCGAAGAGTGCCTGCGGTGCCCGCTTGAACACGACGGCGATCTCTGTCACGCGGCGGCCGAGCCGCTTGCCTGCGCGGAGGTAGAAGGGAACCCCCGCCCAGCGGCGCGTGCCGATGTCCAGGCGCATTGCCGCGTAGGTCTCGGTTGTGGACTCCGGGTCCATGCCGTCTTCTTCGAGGAACCCGGTGACCTTCTCGCCGCCCTGCCAGCCGCCGGCGTACTGTCCGCGCGCCGTCGTCTTGCTGAGGTCGGAGGAGAGTCGAACCGCCGACAGGACCTTCTCCTTCTCGGCCCGCAGGTCTGCGGCGTTGAAGGAGATGGGCTCCTCCATGGCCGTGAGGGCCAGGAGCTGGAGGAGGTGGTTCTGGATCACGTCTCGGGCGGCGCCGATTCCGTCGTAGTAGCCGGCCCGGCCACCGACGCCGATGTCCTCGGCCATCGTGATCTGAACGTGGTCCACGTAGTTGGCGTTCCAGATGGGCTCGTAGAGCTGGTTGGCGAAGCGCAGAGCAAGGATGTTCTGGACCGTCTCCTTGCCCAGGTAGTGATCGATGCGGAACACCGAGTCGGGCGGGAAGACCGACTCGACCACGTCGTTCAACTCACGGGCCGTCTTCAGGTCACTGCCGAAGGGCTTCTCAATGACGACACGACGCCACTGGCCCTCCTCGGGATGCGCGAGCCCCGAGTTGCGCAGCTGCTCGGTGACGAGCGGGAACGACTTCGGGGGGATCGACAGGTAGAACGCATAGTTGCCCATGGTTCCGCGCTTCGCGTCGAGGGAGGAGATCGTCTCCTTGAGCGTCTCGAACGCAGCGGCGTCGTCGAACTCGCCGGAGACGAACCGGATGCCCTCGGAGAGCTGGCGCCAGACGTCCTCATCGAACGGGGTGCGCGCGTACTCCTTGACGGCGTCGTGCACCACCCGCTCGAAGTCCTGGTCCTCCCAGTCCCTGCGGGCGAACCCGATGAGGGAGAATCCGGGCGGCAGCAGACCCCGGCTGGCGAGGTCGTAGACGGCGGGCATGAGCTTCTTGCGGCTCAGGTCCCCGGTGACACCGAAGATGACCAGGCCGCTGGGACCGGCAATCCTGTTCAATCGGCGATCAGAGGGGATTCTGAGCGGGTTGTACTCCGGGGTGATCTCAACCGGGGGCATCGGACTCCTTGCGACCGTGAAAGGTCTGTGTGACGAATTAGCGCTAGGAAAGCGCGGAAATGATTGCGGAAGCGTTGGTGCTGGGATCCGTCAGGTTGAGACGCAGAACGGGCCGGCCGTGTTCGGCTAGCACGCTTGCATCGCCGGTAGCCTGAGCTTGGATCAACTGGCCGAACGTGAACGGTATTCCGGGAATCTCGATATCCACAGCAGCGGTCTCGGTCAACTGCAGGAACACGCCGTTAGCCGGTCCGCCCTTGTGATACTGGCCGGTGGAATGCAGGAACCGGGGTCCCCAGCCGAACGTGACCGGGCGGCCTGAACGGGCCGCCAATACGTCACGGAGCTCGGCCAGCTCGGGCAGCTCAAGACGGTTGACGTAGGCCTGAACCGACACGTAGCCGTCCTCGCCCAGCTGTGCCAGGAGAGAATCGATCGCGGTGACCACGGAGTCGACTCCGGAGAGAACAGAAGCGGTTCCCCGCACCTCGATGCCGCCGTCGACGAAAACCGGTGTGACGGGCTCGGGACGGGAGTCCAGCAGGCCGCGCGTGGCGATCTTCGCACTCTCGACGTCGGGCTGGTCGAACGGGTTGATGCCGAGCAGGATGCCCGCAACAACGACGGCGTACTCCCAGGCGAGGATCATGCCCCCAAGGGACCCGCTGATCAGGATCTCGCCGTGGTGTGCGTCGAAGAGATGCAGTCCGCCCGCGTCCTTCACGAGGCGCACGACCTGCACGTCCGCCAGTTCCGCGTAGAGCTCGGGGGAGTGCGTGTCGAGAACGACGGGCAGGAGGCCCTTGCCATCCTTGCCGGTCGACTCGGCGATGAGCTGCTCGGCCCAGTCGGCGAAGCCCACGATGTGGGTTCCGTCGGCCACGATCGCCAGCTTGTCCTTGAGCGGACTCGTTCCGGCGATGGCGGCACCCAGGATGAGTCCGGGGTTGTCGGCGTCGTCGGTCGCGAGGTAGAGGGCGATCGCCTCGGCCTCGTCCAGGAGCTCACCGATGTCTACGCCGGCGAGACCCGAGGGCACCAGCCCGAAGGCCGTCAGCGCCGAGTAGCGCCCGCCGACGGTGGGATCCGCGAGGAACACTCGGTATCCCAGCTCGTGGGCCAGCTTCTCGAACGGCGAACCGGGGTCGGTGACCACGATGATGCGGTCCTTGGGATCGATGCCGATGTCGCGGAATGCCTTCTCGTAGACCCGGCGCTGGCTGTCGGTCTCGACCGTGCCGCCGCTCTTGCTCGAGACGACGAGGGCCGTGGTGGCCAGACGGTCGGCCAGTGCCGCACCGACCTGGCCGGGCTCGGTCGAATCCAGCACGGTGAGCTCGACGCCCATCGTGCGGGTGATGACCTCGGGGGCGAGGGAGGAGCCGCCCATGCCGCCCAGGACGATGTGGTTGACCCCTGCGGCACGAAGCTCATCGCGGAGCGCGATGATCTCGGCCACCAGCGGACGCGAGACGCTGATGGACTGGGTCCAGCCCAGGCGCTTGGCAGCGTCTTCCTCGGCCTCGGGACCCCACAGGGCGGGGTCGAGACCGGTGATGCTGGAGGCGATCAGACCCTCGACCAGAACCGGCACATGAGCATCGACGGCAGCCTTGGCGGCCCCCGAGACGTGGATCTCTACACTCACTTGGATGCCTCGAGGGCCGTCGTAACGGTCTCAAGCAGTTCGTTCCAGGACACGATGAACTTGTCGACGCCCTCGGTCTCGAGAAGCTCGGTGACCTCGGCGTAGGAGATGCCCTGATCAGCGATCGCGTCCATGACCTTGTTCGCAGCGGCGTAGGAGCCGGTGATGCTGTCACCGACGATCACGCCGTGATCGAAGGTCGCGTCGAGTGTCTTCTCCGGCATGGTGTTCACGACCTCGGGGGCGACGAGCTCGACGACGTAGGTGGTGTCGAGCACGGCGGGGTCCTTGACTCCGGTGGATGCCCACAGGGGGCGCTGCTTGTTCGCTCCGGCGGCCAGCAGGTACTGGGCGCGCTCAGTGGTGAACGCCTGCTCGTAGACCTCGTAGGCGAGCTGGGCGTTGGCGACACCGGCCTTGCCCTTGAGAGCGAGTGCCTCGGGGGTGCCGATGGCTGCGAGGCGCTTGTCGATCTCGGTGTCGACGCGCGACACGAAGAAGGATGCGACGGAGTGGATGCCGGCGAGGTCGATTCCCGCGGCCTTGGCCTTCTCGAGGCCAGCAAGGTACGCGTTGATGACGTCGCGGTAGCGGGCGAGGCTGAAGATGAGCGTGACGTTGACGCTGATGCCGGCGGCGATCGTCTCGGTGATCGCGGTGAGGCCGGCGATGGTCGCCGGGATCTTGATCAGAACGTTCGCGCGGTCGACCTTGGCGAAGAGCTCCTTGGCCTGAACGATGGTACCCTCGGCGTCGTTTGCGAGGCCGGGCTCGACCTCGATCGATACGCGGCCGTCGAAGCCCTTGGAGGAGTCGTAGATGCCCTTGAAGATGTCGCAGCCGTTGGCGACATCCTGCGTGGTGATCTCGAAGACGGCCTCGGTGACATTCTTGCCGGCCGCGGCGAGTTCCTTGACCTGCGCGGCGTAGGACTCACCGTTGGTGAGAGCTGCGGCGAAGATCGACGGGTTGGTGGTGACGCCGACGACGTTCTTCTCGGCGATCAGCGTGACGAGTCCGCCAGAGGTGATGCGCTCGCGCGACAGGTCGTCGAGCCAGATGCTTACGCCGGCGGCGGAGAGCTGGGCGGTGTTGCTGGTGGTGGCAGTCATTTTTCTGATTTCTCCTGAATTTGTGGTCTTAGACGGCGGCGACGGCGGCGATCGAGAGCTTTGCGGCCTCGATGGCGTGCTCGGTCGTCATGCCGAACTCGCGGAACAGGGTCTGGTAGTCAGCCGATGCGCCGTAGTGCTCGATCGAGACGCTCTGGCCGGCGTCGCCCACGTACTTGCCCCACGACAGGTCAAGGCCAGCCTCGATGGACACGCGCGCCTTGATCGCCTTGGGCAAAACAGACTCGCGGTACTCCGCGCTCTGCTCTTCGAACCACTCAAGACTCGGTGCCGAGACGACGCGGGCGTTGATTCCCTCGGTGGAAAGGATCGCGCGAGCCTCCACGGCAAGCTGCACCTCGGAGCCCGTGGCGATGAAGATGACGTCGGGCGTGCCGTTCGGGGCCTCGGCCAGCACGTACGCCCCCTTGGCGGTGTTCTTCGCAGAGGCGAAGACCTCACCGTGGGCGTCGCCCTCGCCACGCTCGAACACCGGGATGTTCTGCCGCGTCAGCGCGATGCCGGCGGGGCCGTTGCGACGCTCGAGCATTGTCTTCCACGCCCAGGCGGTCTCGTTGGCGTCGCCGGGGCGAACGATGTCCAGTCCCGGGATGGCCCGGAGCGTGGCAAGCTGCTCGATCGGCTGGTGGGTCGGTCCGTCTTCGCCGAGCGCGACGGAGTCGTGGGTCCAGACGAAGATCGAGGGCGTCTTCATCAGCGCGGCGAGACGAACGGCCGGGCGCATGTAGTCGCTGAAGATCAGGAACGTGCCACCGAAGGGGCGCGTGTTGCCGTGCAGGGCGATTCCGTTGAGGATCGAGCCCATGGCGTGCTCGCGGATACCGAAGTGCAGCACGCGGCCGTACGGATTTCCGGTCCACTCGTGGGTCGAGTGCTCCGCCGGGATGAACGAGCCGCCCCCGTTGATGGTGGTCAGGTTGCTCTCGGCGAGGTCGGAGGAGCCGCCCCAGAACTCGGGGACGACAGCGGCGATGGCGTTGATGACCTTGCCACTGGCCGCGCGGGTCGACACGGACGTGCCGCCCTCGAAGACGGGCAGGGCCTCGTCGACGCCATCCGGCAGCGCGCCGGTCTCGAGCCGGTCGAGCAGGGCCTTCTTCTCGGGGTTCGCTGCGGCCCAGACGGCGACTCGGGCATCCCACTCGGCGTGGGCGGCGGCACCGCGGGCGAGAAGGTCACGCGTATGCACGATGACCTCGTCGGAGACGGCGAAGCTCTCCTGGGGGTTGGCGCCGAGCGCCTCCTTGAGTCCGGCGATCTCGGTCGCTCCCAGAGCCGAGCCGTGGATCTTGCCGGTGTTCTGCTTGGTCGGGCTCGGGAAGCCGATGATCGTCTTCAGGATGATCAGCGAGGGCTTGTCGGTAACGACCTTGGCCGCCTCGATCGCGTCGTTCAGGGCGTGCACGTCTTCGATGTACTCGCCGGTGGACTTCCAGTCGACCGTCTGCACGTGCCAGTGGTACGCCTCGTAGCGAGCCTTGACGTCTTCGGTGAAGGCGATGTTGGTGTCGTCCTCGATCGAGATCTGGTTGCTGTCGTAGATCGCGATCAGGTTGCCGAGCTGCTGGTGGCCGGCGAGGGAGGAGGCCTCGCTCGTGACGCCTTCCTGCAGGTCGCCATCGCCGGCGATCGTGTAGATGAAGTGGTCGAAGGGGCTGGTACCGGCTGCTGCCTCAGGGTCGAACAGGCCGCGCTCGTAGCGGGCCGCGTACGCGAAGCCCACGGCGGAGGCGAGGCCCTGGCCAAGCGGGCCGGTGGTGATCTCGACGCCGGCGGTGTGGCCGACCTCGGGGTGACCGGGCGTGAGCGAGCCCCAGGTGCGAAGCGCCTTGAGGTCGTCGAGCTCGAGGCCGTAACCACCGAGGTAGAGCTGAACGTACTGCGTCAGCGAGCTGTGGCCCACGGACAGGATGAAGCGGTCGCGACCGATCCAGTGGGTGTCATTCGGGTCAGAGCGCATGACCTTCTGGAACAGGAGGTAGGCGGCGGGGGCCAGGCTGATCGCCGTTCCCGGATGGCCGTTTCCTACCTTTTCGACGGCATCCGCCGCGAGTAGCTTCGCCGTAACAACGGCCTGGTCGTCAATGGAGTTCCACTGGAGTGATGCCACGAGGAATTAGCCCCTTCTAGATTCTGGGCCGGCATCATGCCGGTCCGACGCCATTCACCGCAGAAAGCGGAGAACGTAAACCTGTGCACGGCTGAGGGGGACAAGAGGCCCGACAATACCGTCACTCGTCTGAACAACAGTGACCGTGCAAATATTGCGAACAGCACTGTCGCAGTCCCTAAGTATAGGGAAAAGGTGCCCAGGCTTATTGCTTGGCTATGAACTCTCGCAGCGAGTCGATCGCCAGTTCGTGGTCCTCGAGCTGCGGAAGTCCAGAAACGGTGACAGTGGCGATCTGGCCCGTTCCCTTCACAGTGATGGGCACAGAACCGCCGTGTGCCGCATAGAGAGTGACGTCGAACCATGGCTCGTCTTCAATGGGTTGCCCGCTCAACTCGCCCCGAAGGCCGAGCAGAAGCGACGGCACACCGAAGCGTTCGGCGGCCCGTGACTTGCGGGCGATCCAGACGTCGTTGTCAGCGGTCGACCCCTCGAGGGCGACGTGGAAGAGCGTCTGGAGGCCGCGGCGAATATTGATGGCGACGGGGAGATTCGCCTCTGTCGCACGACGCACGACGATCAATCCGAGACGGAGCGCGTCGGCCCGGCTGAAGGAGTCCACTTCGAGTTCGAGAATCTCGAGCTCGGTGCGGGCGATCAGGGCGCGAAGCTGGTCGGCGGCCTTTGAATCTGCTGAGTCCATGGTCCCCAACCGTAGCCGCTGGGGAAGACTTAGCCGAGGAATCGCTTAGACTTATTTCGTGCCTCCGGCCCATTCTTCGGGCGGTCCACAGGTAGAGGAGCAAGACCATCGCTGTTGACAGCCGAATAGCCGATAGGCGAGAAAGCCTTCCCAATACGGTTTCCCGGAAGGCCAAGGCCTATTTTGCCCTGACCAAACCCCGGGTCATCGAACTGCTGTTGGTCACGACGGCTCCCGTGATGATTCTGGCCCAGCAGGGGATTCCCAACCTCTGGCTCGTGCTCGGCACCCTCGTCGGCGGCTCGCTGTCTGCGGGCAGCGCCGGTGCGTTCAACTGCTACATCGATCGCGATATCGACCGGGTCATGAAGCGCACCCAGAACAGACCATTGGTGACCGGGGAGCTGAGCGATCGCGAGGCGCTCGTGTTCGCCTACGCCGTGGGTCTGGGATCCATCCTCTGGCTAGGCCTCCTCGTCAACTGGTTCAGCGCGATGCTCTCGCTCGTCGCCATCCTCTTCTATGTGATCGTCTACACGATGTGGCTGAAGCGTCGCACGTCGCAGAACATCATCTGGGGCGGCGCCGCCGGCTGCATGCCGGTGCTCATCGGCTGGGCGGCAGTGACGAATTCGCTGACCTGGACCCCGTTCATCCTCTTCGGAATCATCTTCCTGTGGACGCCGCCGCACTACTGGCCCCTGTCGATGAAGTACCGCGAGGACTATCGCTCCGTGAGCGTTCCTATGCTCGCCGTGGTCCGCGGCCGAGCCATCGTCGGACTCCAGACGATCCTGTACGCCTGGGCCACCGTCGCCTGCTCGCTGCTCCTGATTCCCGTCGCCCCCATGGGAATTGTGTATTCCGTGGTCGCAATCGCCTCCGGCGGCTGGTTCATCTATGAGACCCACCGCCTGTACGGCATGGCAATCCGCCACATGGATGTCAATCCCATGCGCGTGTTCCACGCCTCGATCAGCTACCTCACGCTGCTGTTCCTCGCCGTGGCCGTCGACCCGCTGCTGCCCTTCTAGCGGTAGCCAGAAAGTCCCAAACCGTCCCGCACCGGCCGCTACTGTGGCCGGTGCGGTCTTTTTTGTGCCGCGCGGCACGCGCCTAGTGCTGAGCGTCGGCCAGAGTGGGAGTTGTTGCCGGGCTCCCCGGTGCCGCGAACCTGCTTGTGCGGAGCGAGACGACACTCGCGGTCATGGCCGCGGTCAACAGCGCCGCGAGCACCATGTGGGTTCCGACGAGGAGCGGGGGCAGGCCCCAGTTCGACTGCGTTATACCCACGATGATCTGCAGCACCTCGATGCCCAGCAGCGCGACGAAGAACCGGCGCCCGGGCAGTCTCAGGATGCGTGCTCCGACCACCAGCACAAGGGTGCAGGCGAAAAGGGCATAGGCAGGCCAGCTGTGCAGGTGCGACAGGAGCTCGGAGTCGAGACCGTTCCGTGGCGTTGCGGCGTCTCCTGCGTGGGGGCCGCTGCCCGTTGTCAGGATGCCCATGATGACGGCTGCGGAGGCGAACACGGCTGCCAAGACAGCGAGCCGGCGGAACCACGCAGGTCCCAGGGCCTGTGCTCCCCGGCGACCGTTGTAGACGCGGTAGACGAGGATCGTGGTCAATACGACCAGGAGCATCGAGATCACGAAGTGGGCCCCCACGACATAGGGGTTCAGGCCGGTGAGTACCGTGATACCGCCCAGAACGGCCTGGGCCGGGATGGACAGGCCCTGCAGGAGCGTCAGGACGAAGAGGTCGCGTCGCTGCCGGCGCATCCGGATGACGGCGAGAAACGCCGCTATCACCACGATCGCAAGCACGAACGTCAACATCCGGTTGCCGAACTCGATGATCCCGTTGATTCCCATTGCGGGAGTCGTCACGAACGACTCCGCCGTACAGCGGGGCCACGTCGGGCAACCGAGGCCGGAGCCGGTGAGCCTGACCGCGCCGCCCGTCCCGATCAGAAGGATCTGGCAGACGAGGCTCAGCCAGGCGATGACCCGTACCCTGCGGTCGATCGTGGTGGGCAGGTAACGAAGAAGCGATTTCACTCTGGGGGAGTCCTTGTCGACTGGCTGGATCATCCGGCGAGAACGCTGACACTTTGCTCCATCAGCCCGATCAACCCTGTAAACTGATGAGGTTGAGCAAAGCCTGTGATTCGGCGCGTTTCGGCATTTCGCACGGTGTGAAGATGCACTGTTGAGGGCGTTGAAGCCCAGCAGGTCCCTACATTCTAAGTAGTGGTGTTTGGCGTGGTGCACAGCACCTGTTCAGTCAGGGAACTGTGGTGGAATCAGGCTACGAGCTGAGATTCTTGCCCGAGGTGGAATGCCAGCGGCGCAGAGCGGGTTTAAGACAATTGGAAGGGAACACCTCATGTCTGACGTATTGATCGACCGTCCGGAACTCGAAAACCTAGGGGTCTACGAATTTGGCTGGTCAGACTCTGACGCGGCCGGTGCAGTGGCACAGCGCGGGGTCAACCCCGATGTGGTCAAGGGCATCTCCGCGCTGAAGAGTGAACCCGAATGGATGCTCAAGAACCGCCTCAAGGGCCTCGCGCTCTTCGAGAAGAAGCCGATGCCGACCTGGGGTGCAGACCTCTCCGGGATCGACTTCGACAACATCAAGTACTTCGTTCGGTCCACCGAGAAGCAGGCGACCTCCTGGGAAGACCTGCCCGAGGACATCAAGAACACGTACGAGCGCCTCGGCATCCCCGAGGCCGAGCGCCAGCGCCTCGTCGCCGGTGTCGCCGCCCAGTACGAGTCCGAGGTGGTGTACCACACCATCCGTGAAGACCTAGAAGCCCAGGGCGTCATCTTCATGGACACCGACACCGCCCTTCGCGAGCACCCGGAGTTCTTCACCGAGTACTTCGGCACCGTCATCCCCACGGGCGACAACAAGTTCGCAGCCCTGAACACCGCAGTGTGGAGTGGCGGCTCGTTCGTCTATGTCCCGCCCGGCGTCAAGGTGGAGATCCCGCTTCAGGCCTACTTCCGCATCAACACGGAGAACATGGGCCAGTTCGAGCGCACGCTGATCATCGCCGACGAGGGAAGCTACGTTCACTACATCGAGGGCTGCACGGCCCCGATCTATAAGAGCGACTCCCTGCACTCGGCCGTGGTCGAGATCATCGTGAAGAAGAACGCCCGCGTTCGATACACGACGATCCAGAACTGGTCTAACAACGTCTACAACCTGGTCACCAAGCGTGCCATCGTTCACGAGGCCGGCACCATGGAGTGGATCGACGGCAACATCGGTTCCAAGGTAACCATGAAGTACCCCTCCATCTATCTGGTGGGCGAGCGCGCCAAGGGCGAGACACTGTCGCTGGCATTCGCCGGCCCCGGCCAGCACCAGGACGCCGGCGCCAAGATGATCCACATGGCGCCGTACACCCAGTCGTCCATCGTCTCGAAGTCCATCGCGCGTGGCGGCGGGCGTGCCGGCTATCGCGGCGAGGTGCGGATGGCGGAGAACGCTCACCACTCGGCCAACACAGTGCGTTGCGACGCCCTGCTGGTCGACTCGATCTCTCGCAGCGACACGTACCCCGCAATCGATATCCGCGTCGACGATGTGCAGCTGGGCCATGAGGCGACGGTCTCCCGCGTCAGCGAGGAGCAGCTCTTCTACCTGATGAGCCGCGGCCTCCCGGAGGACGAGGCCATGGCCATGATCGTCCGAGGCTTCATCGAACCCATCGCCCGGGAGCTCCCGATGGAGTATGCCCTCGAATTGAACAAGCTCATTGAAATGGGCATGGAAGGATCCGTCGGTTAGATGTCGGCCGTAACAACAGCGAAGACCGATGCCTCGCAAGAGGCATCGGCCGCAACTGAGATCGCCGAGGGATCTTCAACCCGGTACACCCCCATCCAGTCCCGCAGCGAGCGGTTCACCTCCGCGGACGTGACCGACTTCGGTCCCGCCCTGAGCTACGACCTGGAGTGGAAGCTCACTCCCATCGCTCGCATCGCCGACCTCCTCGACGCTGCGCTCACTGGCGCACCGGCAGGCGTCACACTCCCGACCCAGGATGGCGTCTCCGCCGTCTGGGTCGATCGTGATGACGCCCGCATCGGTTCCGCCGGCCTCCCCGAAGAGCGGGCGTCCGCCAACGCGTGGTCGCACTTCGAGAAGGCCCTGGCGATCGACGTGTCGAGCGAGATCGCGACCGAGTTCGTCGTGACCCGCACGGGCCTTGGCCTCACCCCGCGTGCCGCCCACACGGTCATCACAGCCAAGCCGTTCAGCAGGGGGCTCGTCATCCTGGAGAACTCGGGAGACGCCAACCTGTCGGAGAACGTCGAAATCGTCGTCGGCGACCAGGCTCACCTCACGGTTGTGACCGTGCAGGAATGGAGCCCGGAGAGCAACCACCTCGCAAGCCACTTCGCTCGTGTGGGGCGGGACGCGACCCTGCGTCACATCGTCGTCTCCCTCGGCGGCGGCGTCGTTCGCGTGAACCCCTCGATCCACCTCGTCGAGACGGGTGCGGCGACGGAGGCCTACGGCCTCTACTTCGCCAACTCCGGCCAGCACCTCGAGCAGCGGGTCTACATCGACCATGTCGCCGCTCAGACCCGCAGCCGGGTGAAGTACAAGGGCGCCCTCGAGGGTGCCAGCGCCCGGTCCGTCTGGGTCGGCGACGTTCGGATCGGCCCGGATGCGGTCGGCACCGACAGCTACGAGGAGAACCGCAACCTGGTCCTCAGCGAGGGCCCGCGTGCCGACTCGATCCCCAACCTCGAGATCGAGACCGGCGACATCATGGGTGCCGGCCACGCCAGCTCCACGGGTCGCTTCGACGATGAGCAGCTCTTCTACCTCCAGTCCCGTGGCATCTCCGAGGCCGAGGCCCGCCGCCTCGTCGTTCGCGGCTTCCTCACGGAGATAGTCCACCAGATCGGTTCCGACGGAACCGAGGCACGCCTTCAGGCCGCCATCGAAGCAGAGCTGACAGACAGCGCAACGAACAAGCAGGAGAAGTAGCCGTGGCTGAAAGAATCTGCTTGGTAGACGAGCTCACGCCCAACGAGGCGGTTCGCGTCGAGATCGATGGGATTGCCATCGCCCTCGTGATGGACTCCGCCGGAAACTGTCACGCCATCGGCGACACCTGCACGCACGGGGACATCTCCCTGGCCGAGGGCTTCGTCGAAGACGAGACTCTCGAGTGCTGGGCCCACGGCTCGAAGTTCTCGCTCAAGACGGGCAAGCCCCTGACCCTTCCGGCGTTCGAGCCGGTTCCGGTCTATGAACTGACCATCGTTGACGGAGTCGTTTTCATCGACCCGACCGTCATCCTCAATACCAGTGAAATGAAAGAGATCAACTAGTCATGTCCCAACTTCTGATCCGTGACCTCCACGTCAGTGTGGAGACCGAACAGGGCACCAAGCAGATCCTGCGCGGCGTCGACCTCGCCATCGGCGCGGGAGAGACCCACGCCATCATGGGCCCCAATGGCTCCGGCAAGTCCACGCTCGCCTACGCCATCGCCGGTCACCCCAAGTACAAGGTCGACAGCGGCTCCATCCTGCTCGACGGCGTCGAGGTATTGAGCATGACGGTCGACGAGCGCGCCCGTGCGGGCCTGTTCCTCGCCATGCAGTACCCGGTCGAGATCCCCGGCGTCAGCGTGACGAACTTCCTGCGCACGGCCAAGACGGCCATCGACGGCGAGGCGCCTGCCATCCGCGGCTGGATCAAGGACGTCCGCACGTCTATGGCGAACCTCAAGATGGACCCGGCCTTCGCCGAGCGCAACGTCAACGAGGGCTTCTCCGGTGGCGAGAAGAAGCGCAACGAGATCCTGCAGCTCGAACTGCTGAAGCCCCGCTTCGCCGTTCTGGACGAGACCGACTCAGGCCTCGATGTGGACGCGCTCAAGATCGTCTCCGAGGGCGTCAACCGCGCCAAGGAGAACACCGACCTGGGTGTGCTGTTGATCACGCACTACAACCGCATCCTGAAGTACATCCAGCCCGACTTCGTGCACGTGTTCGTCGCCGGTCGCATCGTCGAGCAGGGCGGGCCCGAACTCGCCGTGCGCCTCGAGAACGAGGGCTACGACCGTTTCCTTACCGCCGATGCGTCCGTAGGCTAATCGAATGGCCGTATCCACTCTTACCCCCAAGCGCTTCGATGAGATCGAAGAGGCGCTCAAAGAGGTCATGGACCCCGAGCTCGGCGTGAACATCGTCGACCTCGGGCTGATCTACGACCTGGGCTGGGACGACGAGAACGACGCGTTGGTCATCAGCATGACGCTGACATCCGCCGGATGCCCGCTGACCGATGTCATCGAGAGCGAGACCGCAGAGGCTCTCGACGGCGTCGTCGAACAGTTCCGCATCAACTGGGTCTGGATGCCGCCGTGGGGCGCAGACAAGATCACCGACGACGGGCGTGACATGATGAGGGCCCTCGGCTTCTCGATCTAACCTCGCCTCTTCTCACCGATGACGGGTGCGGCCTTTGTGGCCGTGCCCGTCTTGGTGTGTCAGCCGATTTATACTGGGGACATCCCCTCACACCATCGTCGTGGAAACGCGTCGTAAGAAATGGAATATCACTGTGCTCAACGTCCAAGACCTCGAACTACGGGTTGGTGCGCGAGTACTGATGAAGGATGTCTCGTTCCGGGTGGCAAACGGCGACAAGATCGGCCTCGTCGGCCGAAACGGCGCTGGCAAGACCACCCTGACCAAGGTGCTCGCGGGGGATCTCCTGCCGAACGGCGGTTCCGTCGAGAAGGACGGTGAAATCGGCTACCTTCCTCAGGATCCCCGGTCCGGCGACCCCGACGACCTGGCCCGCACGCGCATCCTTGACGCCCGCGGCCTCGGCCAGCTCGTCCTGGGCATGACGCAGGCCACGAACGACATGGGCTCCAGCGACCCCAAGGTCAGCGAAGCCGGAATGACCAAGTACGGCAACCTGACCGACCGCTTCATGGCGCTCGGCGGCTATGCGGCCGAGGCCGAGGCGGCCTCGATCGCCAGCAACCTCAACCTGCCGGATCGCATCCTCGACCAGCCGCTGTCGACGCTCTCGGGTGGCCAGCGCCGCCGCATCGAACTGGCTCGCATCCTGTTCTCCGATGCCCAGACCCTGATCCTCGATGAGCCCACGAACCACCTCGACGCCGATTCCGTCGTCTGGCTTCGCGAGTTCCTGAAGAACTACAACGGCGGCTTCATCGTGATCAGTCACGATATCGAGCTCGTGGGGGACACTGTGAACCGGGTCTTCTACCTCGACGCCAACCGCCAGATGATCGACGTCTACAACATGAACTGGAAGAACTACCAGCGCCAGCGGGCAGCCGACGAGGAGCGTCGCAAGAAGGAGCGCGTCAACGTCGAGAAGAAGGCCGGCGTGCTCACCATGCAGGCGGCCAAGTTCGGCGCGAAGGCGTCCAAGGCGGCGTCGGCTCACCAGATGGTTGCCCGGGCCGAGAAGATGCTGGCCGGCCTCGACGAGGTGCGCAGCGTCGACCGCGTGGCCAAGCTGCGATTCCCCACCCCGGCGGCCTGCGGAAAGACGCCCCTGATGGCGTCGAACCTCTCCAAGAGCTACGGATCGCTGGAGATCTTCACCGCCGTGGACCTGGCGATCGACCGCGGCTCCAAGGTCGTAATCCTGGGCTTCAACGGTGCCGGCAAGACGACCCTGCTTCGCATCCTCGGTGGCGCCGACCAACCCGACACCGGCCAGATCGAGCCCGGACACGGACTGCGAATCGGCTACTACGCCCAGGAGCACGAGACGATCGACGTGAAGCGCAGCGTGCTGGAGAACATGGTCTCCTCCTCGCCGAACATCACCGAGATGGAGGCCCGACGGGTGCTCGGCTCGTTCCTGTTCACGGGCGACGACTCGCACAAGGCCGCGGGGGTTCTCTCCGGCGGCGAGAAGACCAGGCTGGCCCTGGCCATGATCGTGGTCTCGGGTGCCAACGTGCTGCTACTGGATGAGCCCACGAACAACCTCGACCCTGCCAGTCGGCTCGAGATCCTCGACGCCCTGGCCCACTACGAGGGTGCCGTGGTCCTGGTCAGCCACGACGAGGGCGCCGTCGCTGCGCTCAACCCCGAACGTGTCCTTATCCTGCCGGACGGCATCGAGGACCACTGGAACCCGGACTACGCCGAGCTGATCTCGCTCGAGTAGGACGAGTAAAGGCTACTTCTTGGCGGCGTCGAGGATCTCATCCTCGACGTCGCTGTCTTTTTTGCCCTTGGCCAGGCGCTTCTTCTCCCTGGCCTCGGCACGCTCCTGCTCGTCTGGGTCGTCGGCGTTCAGCGAGCGGAACTCCTGCCTGGCGGCGTAGCCCAGCGCGAAGAAACCGAACAGGGCGAAAACGAACCACTGGAAGGCGTAGGAGAGATGCGGACCCTCGTCCTGGGGCGGTTCCGGCTCCAGCGTTCCGGTGCCTGCCGTCTCTGACTCGGACGCCAGAACGCCGTACGCGCCCGTGTAGGTCGGCGCACCGAGTCGCTCTGCCAACAGAGGCAACTCGATCGTAGAGACCTCCCCGGGGTTCGTCGTGCGGGTGCCGAGAGAGGGCTCGCCCGCCTTGACCCGCGCGATGACGCTAACCTCGCCCTGGGGCGCCGAGGGGACGACATCCGGGCGGTCCTGGAGCTGTCCGGTGGTCAGCCATCCTCGGTCGACGATGAAGACCGTCCCATCGGACAGCCTGAACGGGGCCAGGATCTCGAAGCCGGGCTGGCCGTTCAGCGGGCGGTTGCGAACCAGAACCTGATCCTGCGGGAGGTAGTGACCAGTCAGCAGAACGGGACGCCACTTCTGCGATTCCTCGAACGAATCCAGGCTCGGCAACAGATCGGCCACGGCGATGGGGGAGGCGTTGTAGTTCGCTGAGACCCTGTTGTTCTCGGTGACGGCGTCCGCCCGGCGCTGTAGCTGCCACTCGCCGAGCCCGACGCAGACGAGGGCAAAGACGATCGTCAGCGCCAGGAAGCCTGCCCACCGACGGCTGAGCAGGAACTGCCATCCGGTAATCACGTCGTCAGATCCTTGGTGCTCGGGGCTCATCTGCCAGCGGAGTCGCTGACGGCCCGGCTTCCAAGCCTAGGACAACGAGCGGGAAACTCCGGGCGGCAAGAAACTCCCGCAGGAACTCGACGTGATCGTCGCACGCCAGCCAGATCTTCCGACGGGTCTCGTCGTGGATCTTCGGGTTGCGCCACTCGATGCGCCACAGGGCAGCCGAACGGCACCCCGCACGGGCGCACACGGCTTGCCCGCCGATATCACTCAGGCCGGCCGCCGAAGTCCCGGGGCGACGTGGCGTCCGGGATAGCGACAACTCCGACCGGCTTGATTGTGGCCGAGGCCAGTGGAGTTCCGCCGCCGTTGCCTGCGTTGGCGAGGATGACTGCGAAGTAGGGCAGGACGATCGCTCCCACGCCGAAGACGAGCATCCACCATGTTCCCTGAACGAAGAACACGCAGATCAGGCAGACAAGGCGAATCGTCATCGTGACGGAGTACCGGATCATGCGGGTTCTGCGCTCGTCGCGGGGCGACGCGGGGAGGGATGTAATCGACTGCTGCTGCTTCATGTCACCACTTCTGACGGGTATGTTCCCTTAGTTTACGCCGCTGTCAGACCTCGTATGCTTGTGCATGCTGTGTATCTGCCCGGCATCGAATTGTGCGTGGAAAGGCAAGAGAATGACGACCATCAGAACCGTTCTGATCACCGGGGGAAACCGCGGCATTGGGTATTCCCTGGCCGAGGAGTTCATTGCCCAGGGCCACCGGGTGGCCGTGACGGCGCGGTCGGGAAAAGGTCCGGAGGGCAGCCTCACGGTGCTCGCCGATGTCACCGACTCTGCCTCCATCGATGCGGCCTTCAGCCAGGTCGAGGCCGAGCTCGGCCCGATCGAGGTCGTCGTCGCCAACGCCGGCGTCACGAAGGACACCCTGCTGCTGCGCATGACGGAGGACGACTTCACCTCCGTGATCGACACGAACCTCTCGGGCGCCTTCCGCGTGGTCAAGCGTGCCTCGAAGGGCATGCTCAAGGCACGGTTCGGCAGAATCATCCTGATCTCCAGTGTCGTCGGCCTCTACGGCTCGGCCGGCCAGGTCAACTACGCCGCGTCCAAGAGCGGCCTCATCGGCATGGCGCGCTCACTCACGCGGGAGCTCGGCTCACGGGGCATCACCGCGAACGTCGTGGCCCCCGGTTTCATCGAGACCGATATGACGGCGGAACTCTCGGTCGAGACGCAGGCCGAATACAAGAAGAACATCCCCGCAGGCCGGTTCGCCACCCCGAACGAGGTTGCGCGCGTCGTGGCGTGGCTCGCCTCAGACGACGCCGGGTACATCTCCGGAGCGGTGATCCCCGTAGACGGCGGACTCGGAATGGGCCACTAGCTCGCCGATCCTCATTTGCGGGGCCTCGTGAGACGCCCCGCACGCCGGCTCATGACCGCAGGCCGAGAGCCGGCAGCAACTGGCTGAGATCGCGCACATCGAGTGCGATGTGCGCCGCGGCCCGCACGCGGGGCTTGGCATCGAAAGCCACGGAGAGTCCGGCAACGGCCATCATCTCGAGGTCGTTGGCTCCATCGCCTACGGCAACCGTGCGCCTCATCGGAATGCTGTGGGCAGCAGCCCACTCGCGAAGGGCGTCGGCCTTGGCACGGGCATCGATCACCGGTCCGAGAACGCGCCCCGTCAGGAGACCATCGACCGTCTCGAGGCGGTTCGCTCGCCAGTGGTCGAGTCCCAGCTCCGCGGCCAGCGGGTCGAGCAGCTCATGAAAGCCGCCCGAGACGACGCCCACGACGCTGTCGGCATCGTGGAGGCCTGCAACGAGCTCGCGCACACCCCGCGTGACCCGGATCTCCTGGGCCACCTCCGCGATCATGCCCGAGGCAAGGCCGGAGAGGGTAGAGACGCGGGCATGCAGACTCTGGGCGAAATCGAGTTCACCGAGCATCGCGCGCTCGGTGATCTCGCAGACCTCGTCGAAACTGCCTGCGGCCGCAGCCAACAGTTCGATGACCTCATTCTCGATCAGAGTCGAGTCGACGTCGAGCACGACGAGAAAGCGCGCCGCCCCACCGGTCTGCTGAGCCGAGGGGCGCTTGTCCTGGTTCAGCTGATGAGCGATCATGGCTCGACGCGAACACCCTTCCCGACGACCGTGATTCCGGAATCGGTGACGGTGAACCCGCGCTCCCTGTCCCTGGCGGCATCGACGCCGACCTTGGCGCCGGCCGCCACGACGACGTTCTTGTCGAGGATTGCCCGAAGGACCTCGGCGTCAGGCTCGATGTGCACCCGGTCGAACAGCACGGAATCCCGCACGATCGCGCCGGACTCGATGGTCGACCACGGGCCCACGACGCAGCCCTCTACCTGGGCGCCCGAGATGAGGCAGCCCAGGGACACGATGGACTCGAGCATGAAGCCGGGGTTGCCCTTGGCGTCCCGCACGAACTTGGCTGGGGGTGCGTTCAGCTGCTGGGTGAAGATCGGCCATTCCTGGTTGTACAGGTTGAAGATCGGCAGGGCCGAGATGAGGTCCTGGTGGGCGTCGTAGAACGAATCGATGGTACCCACGTCGCGCCAGTAGTACTTGTCCCGATCGGTGGCGCCTGGAACGTCGTTGTTCTGCAGGTCGTAGACGCCAGCGATTCCCCGCGCCACGAAGTCGGGGATGATGTCCCCGCCCATGTCGTGCTCGGAGTCGGGGTTCTCGCCATC
>CANFBG010000026.1 GCA_947444785.1 Microbacteriaceae bacterium
AGCCTGATAGGGCGAGACGATTTTTACTCGCCCCGCCCGGTAGTGGGTGTGCCCGTGCCGATTCGCGCGTAAGCCCGGAGGCACAGTTGTTCAGTGGCTCAGTCGCGCAGCGTCGCCCCGAATTGCTCGGTCGCCAGCGCGAGTCCCGCAAGCTTCGCCACGGAGGCCTCGGCCGCGGTGAGGGTGCGATCGGTGGCACGGAAGCGCAGCGCGAATGTCAGCGACTTCTGGCCGGACGGCACACCATCGCCGCGGTAGTCGTCGACGAGTCGGATGTTCTCCAGCAGCTCACCCGCACCGCGCACGATCGCCGCGGTGACGTCCCCGGCGGCGGCGTCCGTGGGAACGACGAGCGAGAGATCCTGCGTGGCGGCCGGGAAGCCGAAGATCGGCGCCACGGTGACCTCGCTCGGGGCGAGCTCGATCAACTGGTCGAGGTCGACCTCCGCGACGGCAACCACTCGCGGCAGGTTGGCTTCCTCGGTGATGGCGGGAAGCAGTTCCCCCGCGTAACCGATGAGGTGCAGGGCACCGGCGGCGTCACGTGCCTCCAGGACTGCGGTGCGGCCCGGGTGCATGGCCGCGTGGCTGCCCCGGCGAACCTCGATGGCGACACCGACCGCATTCGCGAGCTGGTGCACAGCGTCGAGTGCGTCGGCAACGCCGGCGGCCCGGGCAGGGACTCCGGGCTGCTTGTCCCACGCATTGCCGGCGAAGAGAACAGCGATGTGTCGGGGCTGCGGCGGCAGGCCCGCATGAAGCGTTGCGAGCTCGGCCTCCGTCGGACGCTGGGCTCCCAGCGGAAGCTCCGCCTGGCCGTACACGGTACCGGGCTCGGCCAAGAAGACCTGACCTGTCTCGAACAGGGCCAGATCCGTCAGCCCGCGGGAGAGGTTTCTCCGGGCGATATCGATCAGGCCCGGGATCATCGAGATGCGAAGGAAGGATGCCTCGCTGTCGAGCGGGTTGGCCAGCTTCATGGCTGCGACGGGCGCACCGGTGGGCGAGCCGAACGTCTGGTTCGCACTCGCCGAGACGAACGGGTAGGCCATAACCTCGACGAGACCGTTGGCCGCGAGGGTCGCGGAGGCCTGACGGCGCAGCTGCTGCTCGCGGGTGAGGCCGCGAGCGGGCGGGGCCGTCGGCAACAGGCTCGGGATGCGGTCGTAGCCCTGAATGCGCACGACCTCCTCGGCCAGCGTCGACTTATGGGTCAGGTCGGGGCGCCAGCTGGGCGGGGTGACGGTGAGTCCGCCATCTACAGCCACGACGCTCGCGCCGACCTCGGCCAGGGAGCTGCGGATCTCGGCGTCGGTGAAGTCGATTCCGACGAGGCCGTTGACGTAGCCATCGGGCAGGAAGACATCGGCGAGCCGGGGGTGCTCCGTGTGCTCTGAGCCGAGGGCGTCGGCCGTGCCGCCGGCCAGTTCCACGAGCAGCTGCACGACTCGGGCCGCTGCGGCGGCGGCGACACTCGGGTCGACGCCTCGCTCGAAGCGGCGCGATGCCTCGCTCGGCAGCTTGTGCCGGCGGGCGGTGCGGGCGATGGAGATGGGGTCGAAGTTGGCCGCTTCCACGAGCACGGCCGACGTCGCATCCGTGATCTCGGTGGCGGCGCCGCCCATGACGCCGGCGAGGCCGATGGCGCCCGACTCGTCGGCGATGACCAGGTCTTCTCGGTTGAGCTTGCGGGTGACGTCGTCGAGGGTGACGAGCGTCTCCCCCGGCTGGGCTCGTCGCACGGTGATGCCACCGGTCAGCCTGTCGAAGTCGTAGCCGTGAATCGGCTGGCCGAGCTCGAGCATCGCGTAGTTGGTGATGTCGACTACCAGTGAGATAGAACGGATACCGGCGAGCTTCAGGCGGGTCGCCATCCACGAGGGCGTCGGCCTTCTCGCATCCACGCCGCGCACGAGGCGCGTGACGAAGACGGATGCGCCGATGCGGTCGCGGATCGGGCTCTCGTCGTCGATGGTGACGGCGAAGCCCTGGGACCCCTCAGCGCCGGCCGGAATGCTGACGGCGTCGGCGGGGTCGCGGAAAGCGGCTCCCGTCGAGTGGGCGTACTCGCGGGCGATGCCGCGGATCGAGAATGCGTAGCCCCGGTCGGGCGTGACGTTGACCTCGACGGCTGAGTCATCGAGACCAAGAAGACCGAGGGCGTCGGTGCCGACGACCGGGTCGAGGCCGAGGGCGGCCAGACGAAGGATGCCGTCGTGCTCCTCACCGAGACCGAGCTCACGGGTCGAGGCCATCATGCCGTCGGAGACGTGGCCGTAGGTCTTGCGGGCGGCGATGACGAAGTCGCCCGGCAGAACTGCGCCGGGCAGGGTGACGACGACCTTGTCGCCGACGAAGAAGTTGCCGGCGCCGCAGACGATACCGCGAACATCCTCGCCGCCGTCGAGAGCCTTGGTGCCCTCGGGGGCGACGCGCACGCTGCACCAGCGGATCGTCTTGCCGTTGGACTGCGGCTCCTCGACGAATTCGAGGACCTCGCCCACGACGATGGGGCCGGTCAGACCGAAGTCGTGCGAGCCCTCCTCTTCGAGGCCCACGCGCACGAGGGCGGCGTGGATGTCGGCAACGGTGGAGCCGGGGATGACGTCGACGTACTCGGCGAGCCAGTTGATGGGGATACGCATGTCTTAGACGACCATTCCGAATTGCTGGCTGAATCGCACGTCGCCCTCGACCATGTCGCGCATGTCGTTGAGGTCGTTGCGGAATTGCAGGGTGCGCTCGATGCCCATGCCGAATGCGAAGCCCTGGTACTCCTCAGGGTCGATGCCGGCCGAGAGCAGAACATTGGGGTTGACCATTCCGCAGCCGCCCCACTCCACCCAGCGCGCCCCGCCCTTGGCGTTGGGCTGCCAGACGTCGAGCTCGGCGCTCGGCTCGGTGAACGGGAAGTAATTTGGGCGCAGGCGAATGGCGGCGCCCTCGCCGAACATCAGGCGAGCGAAGTGCTCGAGCGTGCCGCGCAGGTGCGCCATGGTGAGACCCTTGTCGATGGCGATGCCCTCGACCTGCATGAATACGGGGGTGTGCGTGGCGTCGAGCTCGTCGGTGCGGTAGACCCGGCCGGGAGCGATGACATAGATCGGCAGTTCGCGCTCGAGCAGCGACCGAACCTGCACCGGTGAGGTGTGCGTGCGCAGCACGAGGTGCGACTCGGGCGGGTCGATGAAGAAGGTGTCCTGCATGGCGCGCGCCGGGTGATCGGCGTCGAAGTTCAGGGCGTCGAAGTTGAACCACTCGCTCTCGAGCTCGGGGCCCTCCGCGACCTCCCAGCCCATTCCGACGAAGATGTCGGCGATCTTCTCCTGCAGGAGCGAGAGCGGATGCCGGGCACCGATGCGGCGCAGGCTGGGCAGGGCCGTCACGTCGATCGCCTCCGCGGCGAGACGCGTCGCCTCCTCGAGCGTGAGCACGTGAGCCTCGCGCTCGGCGAGTGCCTGCGCGATGGCCGCACGGGCCTGGCCGACGAGCTTTCCCGCCGCGGCCTTCTGATCGTTCGGCACGTTGCGCAGCGTTGAGTTCAGGCGCGCGAGCACCGACGTCTCCCCCGTGAACGCGGTCTTGGCCGCCTTCAGCGTGGCGGCATCGTCTGCTTCGGCGAATGCGGCGAGAGCTGCGGCAACTGCTGCTGCGACTGTCGGCTCATCCAGGGTCAGGGGTTCTGCGGCGTTGAGTTCAGACACAGTTGTCAAGTTTACCCAGTGCCCGGGCGCCCTAGTTGCGGCGCCTGGCCAGCCAGCGGGCGAATGCCGAGAGACTCAGGTTGATCCCGAGGTAGATCACGAGCGTCACGATGAACAGGGAGAACAGGTACCTATTGCCGTAGAACGCGTTGAGACTGGTCATCGTGGTGCGGATCAGCTCGTTGTAGCCGACGATATAGCCGAGGCTCGTGTCTTTCAGCAGCACGACGAGCTGCGCCACGATCACGGGCAACATCTGGCGGAACGCCTGCGGCAGTTCGACCCATGCCTTTGTCTGTCCCCGGGTCAGGCCGAGACTGAGCCCGGCCTCACGCTGACCTCGGGGCAGCGCCACGAGACCGGCACGCAGGATCTCGCCGATGATCGCGCCGTTGTACACGCCCAATGCCACGACAACCGCCCAGAACGCACTCGTGGAGGCGGCCAGGAGGATGAAAAGCATCATCAGCAGCACGGGCATTCCGCGCAGGAACTCCTGCACGACCGTGGTGGGAATCCGGATGAGAGCGTGGGGCGACGTGCGGAGGTTGGCGAACAACAGTCCCATGGCCAATGCCAGCACCATGGCGGCCCCGGCGGCCCGCAGCGTATTCACTGCACCGATGCCGATGAAACTCCAGACGACCGGGTCCTTGAAGATGTCCCAGCGGCTCGGGGCGAAGAAGCCCGGCAGGGTGATGCCGGATGACTGCCGTGGTGCCGCGAGAATCAGCACAACCCAGACCAGGACGGCGACAATCACGACCAGGACACTGAGAGAAACGATGAGGGACCGGCGCCGGGTCTTTGGGCCGGGTGCGTCGAACAGGACGGGGCTGCTCATCGAAGAACCACCAACTTCTTTTCAAGTCGCTGCGACAGGATGCCGAGTGGAATGGTGATCGCGAGGTAGAACACGGCGACGGCCAGGAGGATGGCGATGACCGCGTTGCCGTTCAGGTTTGCCAGATTCTTGCCGACGCCGATCAGCTCCACCACGAAGAACCCGCTCGCCACCGAGGTGTTCTTCGTGAGGGCGATCATGACATTGATCAGGGGAGGGATGACCATGCGAAATGCCTGCGGAAAGATGATCAGGCTGACGGACTGGCCGAAGCCCAGCCCGAGGCTGCGTGCGGCCTCCGCCTGGCCGATCGGTACCCCGTTGATACCGGAACGCAGGGCCTCGGCGACGAAGGGCGACGTATACAGCGTCAAGCCGATGACGGCACAGACGAAATAGGGCAGCGTCACACCGATATAGGGCAGGATCAGCGCACAGAACAGCAGCACCAGGGTCAGCGGCGTGTTCCGGAGCAGTTCCGTGTAGACGGCTGCGAACGCGTTCATGGATCGAATGGGCGAGATTCTCATCGCGGCGACGATCGTGCCGATGATGAGGGCACCGACACCCGAGATGACCAGCAGCAGCAGAGTGACCCTGAAGCCCTCGAAGAACGCAGGCAGGTTAGCGAGTACGGCATTCACGGGCACTCACCTCATTTCTTGAAGAGAAGTCGGACCGGGCTCCGCGGGACAGTCCCTCGGAGCCTGGTCACAGCACTGGCGTACGGGCAGCTGGATTACGGGTAGCGATTGACCGCGGGCGGGGTCACGAACGGCAGGACCGTTCCGGCTGTTGCGGTCCAGGCCGCCTCGTAGGAGCCGTCGGCGTATGCCGCTTCGAGCATGTCGTTGATGTGGGTGCGGAACGCGGTATCGGTCTTGCCCAGGCCGATGCCATACGGCTCCTGGGTGAACGGGTCGCCCACGACCTTGAACTCCCCCTCGTTCTGAGCGGCGAGGCCCGCGAGGATGACGTTGTCGGTGCTGACCGCCACCGCGGCGCCGCTGCGAAGGGGCTCAAGGCAGTTCGTATAGGTATCTGTCAGAAGCGGTACGGCGCCGATCTCGCCGAGCTTGGCGGCCGGGGTCGAACCTGTGACAGAGCAGACCGGCTTGCCTGCGAGGTCGGCTTCGGTGTTGATACTCGTATTGTCGGCCTTCACAAGAATCGACTGTCCCGCCGAGTAGTAGGGGCCGGCGAAGGAGATTCGTTCCTTGCGCTTGTCGTTGATCGTGTAGGTCGCCACAACGATGTCGACCGTGCCGTTCTCGATGAACAGCTCGCGGTTGGCCGAAACCGTCTCGGTCCACTTGATGCCGCTCTCCGGGATACCGAGGCTGGCCGCGATCTTCTTGCCGATCTCGACATCGAACCCCACCGGCGTGCCGGTCGGCCCGATCAGGCCGAACAGCGGCTGATCGAACTTCGTACCGATGGTGATGGAGCCGGCGGAGGCGAGTCGCTCCATGGTGGTGCCGGCGGCAAACGTGGGTACCGGGATGGGGGCTGCGTCTGGGGCGGCTGCGGCGGAGCATCCGGCCAGGGCCATCATGCTGGCCGCGGCCACGGCGATTAGGGAGATTCTCTTGGTTCTCATGGGTTTCGTATGCCTCTCATCTTTGGTGGGGTGTGCGCTTGCTGTTGTCGGTCGCGCCCTAGTGGGCAAGTATTTTGGAGAGGAATTCCTTGGCCCGCGGGGACTTCGGATGATCGAAGAACTCGTTCGGGGTGGCTTCCTCCTCGATGCGGCCCCGGTCCATGAAGATGACCCGGTCGGCGGCCTTTCGGGCGAAGCCCATCTCGTGGGTGACGACGACCATCGTCATGCCGTCCTTCGCCAGGCTGACCATGACGTCGAGCACCTCGCTGACCATCTCGGGGTCGAGGGCGCTCGTCGGCTCGTCCATCAGGATGACCTTGGGGTTCATGGCGAGGGAGCGCGCGATGGCGACCCGCTGCTGCTGGCCGCCCGAGAGCTGCGCGGGCAACTTGTTGGCCTGGTCTGCGACGCCGACGCGCTCCAAGAGCGCCATGCCGCGGGCATCCGCTTCTTTCCTAGACAGCTTTCGCACCTTCTGCGGGGCCAGCGTGACGTTCTGCAGCACTGTCTTGTGCGCGAAGAGGTTGAACGCCTGGAATACCATTCCGACGTCGGCGCGCAACTGCGCGAGCGCACTGCCCTCCTCGGGGAGTGCGACTCCGTCGATGGAGATCGAACCGGTATCTACAGTCTCGAGACGGTTGATCGCACGGCACAGCGTCGACTTGCCTGAGCCGCTCGGGCCGATGACGACGACAACCTCGCCGCGGTTCACGACCGTGGAGATGTCGTTCAGGACATGGAGTTCGCCGAAGTGCTTATTGACACCGGACAGGACCACGAGGGGCTCGCCCCGGAGAACAGTGATGTTCGAGGTTGCAGGTGTCGCCGATTCACTACTCATACACCCCAGAATAGGGGGCAAATTGTTTCAGCGGTATGTCACGACCCGATGCCCGTGGGCAATCGCGTTCGGAACGTGACTATGAACGCTGGGCGAAAGCCGTCTCGTAAAGGCAGACTGAGGCGGCGGTGGCCAGGTTCATCGACTCGGCGCGACCGTAGATGGGCACGGAGATCGAGCGGTCGGCGTAGAGCAGGTCGTCGTCGGTGAGGCCGCGGGCCTCGTTGCCGAACAGCCAAGCCGTCGGTGCGGTCAGCAGCCCCGAGTTGCGCGCCTCGAGCATGTCATCGCCCTTGATGTCGGCGGCCAGGATCTGCAGGCCGGCGGCACGGGCGCGGGCCCGCACGTCGGAGAGCGTGGCGTCGACGGCGACCGGCAGGTGGAAGAGCGAGCCTGTGGTAGCGCGCACCACCTTGGGGTTGTACAGATCGACACTGCGGCCGGTCAGAATGACGGCGTCGGCACCGGCAGAGTCGGCGGCCCGGATGATCGTTCCGGCGTTGCCGGGGTCGCGAACCTCTTCCAGGATGGCGATCAGCTTCGGCTTGGCGGCGAAGATGTCTTTCAGCGCAGTGGGGAACTGCTTGCACACGGCGATGAAGCCCTGCGGGGTGACGGTGTCACTCATGGCATCAAGCACCTCCTCGGAGATGAACTCGATGTCGACGCCGGCATCGACCGCGGTCTGGCCGATGTCGGTGTAACGATCCAGCGCGGTGGGCGTCGCATACAGCTCGACCATCAGGTGTGGCGAGTATGTCAGCGCCTCGGCGACGGCCTGGGGGCCCTCCAAGAGGAACAGGCCCGTCTCACTGCGAGCGGCTTTGCGCGCCAGCTTCGCAACTGCTCGAACGCGCGGTGACCGCGGATTATCCAGCAGTGACATGGGACCCCTTTCGGGCCGTGAAGAATGGGAAAAGAAAAATCCCGGGCCAGGAAACCTGGCCCGGGATCAGTTTAGCTACGCTGCGGTGCGCGGTGCCGACGTGTCGGCGGGCAGTGCTGCGCGGGCGCTCTCGACCAGAGCCGCGAACGTGGCGGGCTCGTGGACGGCGAGGTCCGCAAGGATACGACGGTCGACCTGGATGCCGGCAAGGCCGAGGCCCTGGATCAGGCGGTTGTAGGTCAGGCCGTTCAGGCGGGACGCGGCGTTGATGCGCTGGATCCACAGGCGACGGAAGTCACCCTTTCTGGCGCGACGGTCGCGGTAGGAGTAGACGAAGGAGTGGATGAGCTGCTCCTTGGCCTTACGGTACAGACGTGACCGCTGGCCGCGGTAGCCCTTTGCGCGCTCGAGGATTACCCGACGCTTCTTGTGGGCGTTTACCGCCCGCTTTACTCTTGCCATTTTCTTATTTCCTTAGTGTCTTTGGGTGCGGCGCGCGAACTACAGGCCGAGAAGCTTCTTGATGACCTTGGAATCGGCCTTGGCCAATACCTGGTCCTTGCCCAGACGCGCCTTGCGCTTCGCGGACTTGACCTCGAGGTTGTGTCGCAGGCCTGCCTGCTGCTTCATGAGCTTGCCGCTTCCGGTGACCTTGAATCGCTTCTTGGAGCCGGAGTGAGTCTTCATCTTGGGCATTGGTATCTCCTAGTGGGTGAACTACTTGGCGTCGGCAGAGTCTGCCGCGCCATCCGTGGTGGTTGCCGGGGCCGCCGGAGCGGCCTTGGCGGTTGGAGCTTTGGGGGACGCCTTCATCGCGGCAACAGCTGCTGCCGGAGTCGAGCGAGGCTTGAGTCCCGCGGGCATCGGCGGGCGCGGGGCCACGGGGGCCTTGGGCGCGGACGGTGCTTTTGCGGGGGCTGCGGCCCGGGGAGCAGCAGCGGCCTTGACCGGGGCCTCAGCTGCGGGGGCTGCGACGACAGGCTCGGCAGCGGCCGGAGCCGCTGCCTTGGCGACGACGGGGGTCGACGCCTTGGTCGCGACTGGCGGAACGCGCTTGACGAACGTGTCGATGACATCGGGAACGACCGGTGCAGCGACAGCGACCTCGGCCGGGGCCGGGGCCTCGGTGTTGTCCTCGTCGTCGCCGTCTACGTCGTCGGTGTCGTCCAGGTCGTCCTGATCGTCCTCGTCGTAGTCGTCGGCGTCGTCATCGAAGGATCCCTTGGACCCATCAGGCGCGTCGGTCGAACGAACTCGTGAGGCGGCGCGAGTGGCGTTCGCCTCGGCCTTGGCCTCCGACTTGTTCTTCAGGGGACCGATGACCATGACCATGTTGCGGCCGTCGATCATGGGCGTGGACTCGACGGTTCCGAAGTCGGAGACGTCTTCGGCGAAGCGCTGCAGGAGGCGGACACCCTGCTCGGGGCGCGACTGCTCGCGGCCACGGAACAGGATCATTGCCTTGACCTTGTCGCCAGCCTTGAGGAAGCCCTCAGCCCGCTTGCGCTTGGTCTCGTAGTCGTGAACATCGATCTTCAGACGGAAACGAACCTCTTTGAGGATCGTGTTCGCCTGATTGCGACGAGCTTCTTTCGCCTTCTGCGCAGCCTCGTACTTGAACTTGCCGTAGTCCATGATCTTGGCGACGGGCGGCTTTGAATTAGGTGCCACCTCAACCAGGTCAAGGTCAGCCTCCTGGGCGAGACGGATGGCGACGTCAATACTGACGACACCGATCTGCTCGCCGGCAGGTCCAACGAGGCGTACCTCGGGGACCCGGATACGGTCGTTTGTACGGGGATCGCTGATGCGTTACTCCTTCAGTAGCTGTTTCATGCTGAGTAGCGCGACGGTCATCGCGCTGCCACGAACCATGAACAATCTACGCGCGCATCCGGAACTCAACCGAGCCTTCTGCAACACACCGCACCCTGTCTACCTGCCCCGTTACGGGGCCGGCGGAGTGCAATCAACCCGGTAACCTGATGAGGCGGTTTGCGGGTGGGAGATTCTCCACTTTTCGTACCGAAGCTTTATCGCTCCGGAGCCTTGAGAACTCTAGCAGACTCTCGGGTCCGCGGCCAATGCCCACGGGGAAGCGCCCCTAGACTTGAATCATGAGCGACAGCTATCAAGAACGTGCAAATGAGGCCACCCGCGACATCGCCGAGGTCTCTGCTGTCGAGATAATCACGACGACGGCGGTTCACCTGATGAGCGCCTCCGCGGTGAAGGTCGGTCTGGCAGACGACCCTGAGAACCAGATCGACCTCGATGAGGCACGAAAGCTGATCACCGCCCTGGCGGGTCTCGTCATGGCCGCCGCCCAGGAGATCGGCGATCAGCATGCGCGGAGTCTTCGGGACGGCCTGCGCTCCCTGCAGCTTGCATTCCGCGAGGCATCGGCCATTCCCGACGCCATTGGGCAGGGCCCGGGCGAGAAGTTCACGGGACCCGTCAACTAGGACCCGTCAACTAGGACTCGACCGGCGCCGCGACGAGACGGATGGCGAGCGAGTCCACGCCACCGGCGATCAAGGCGCTGTGCTGCCAGCCCGACTGGAGTCGCTGAACGAGGCCGTCGAGCTCGACGCGACCCAGGCCGGCTCGCAGCTCAAGGACGACGACGACCTCCGGCCCCGCGAGCCGCGCACGAATATCACCGCTTTCAAGGTGCATCCCGATGACAGCCGGCTCGTCTACGGCAACTCGTGAGAACGCCGCCAGGATCTCCGGGTCATCCACGGGCGAGCGCCACGGGCTGCCCTGGGCGATCGCCTGCAGCATTGCACGGCGAAACGCGAACTCCGTATCCGAGACCGGGTCGAGCACGAGCAGGGGCGTGTCTTCGGCGACGGCGGCCAGGGCGACGCGACGCGCATCCGTCGGGATGGGCCGCGCCTGGGGGTTCCAGCGGCCCATCGCAGCTGTCGAGGTGAACACGGGAAGCACCCGGCGGCCATCCGGAGCGGTGACCGTGACGAGAGAGAGTTCCTGCGTCTTGTCAAAGGTTTTACCGTGCTCGTCGACACCGGTCTCGCCGGCATGAGCCACCAGGGGAACCAAGAGACGTACCTCGCGGATCGCCTCGACTACGGCACTCTGAGGCACTTCTCCCCGGGCGAACGCCTGCAGGACTTCGATCAGTCGTTCCGGAGCCTCACCGGAGTCACCGGCGAAGCTGTTGGTGTCGAAGTGCCGGCCGGCCCAGGGCTGACCGGCGGAGTCTGTGCCGTGGCCACGCTCGTGGGCCGCGGCCGCCGCACCACTGGACTCAGGCAGAAGCCACGACCAGCGCCTCCGGCAGCGTGAACGCTCCGGCGTACAGGGCCCGGCCAACGATTGCACCCTCGAGGCCCGCCGAAACGAGCGTGCGAAGTTCTGCGAGGTCGGCGAGGCTCGAGATTCCCCCGGAAGCGACGACCGGCTTGTCCGTGCGCTCCATCACCTGGCGGAGGAGGTCGACGTTCGGTCCCTTGAGGGTGCCGTCCTTCGTGACATCCGTGACGACATAGCGCGGGCATCCTGCATCTTCGAGGCGCGCGAGAACCTCCCAGAGGTCACCGCCGTCCTTCGTCCAGCCGCGAGCGGCCAGCGTGGTGCCGCGAACGTCGAGGCCGACGGCGATCGCGTCGCCGTACTGGCCGATGACCTTGGCCGCCCACTCCGGATCTTCGAGGGCTGCGGTGCCGAGGTTGATCCGGGCGACTCCGTTGCCGAGCGCGGCCTCGAGTGAGGCATCGTCGCGGATGCCGCCGGAAAGCTCGATCTTGACGGAACCGGCGGCGGCGATCACTCGACGAATGACGGCCTGGTTGTCCCCGCGGCCGAACGCGGCGTCGAGGTCGACGAGATGAATCCACTCTGCGCCCTGCGCAATCCAATCCGCAGCAGCGTCGACCGGGTCGCCATGATTGGTCTCTGTGCCGGCTTGCCCCTGGGTGAGGCGAACGGCGAGACCACCGGAAACATCGACGGCAGGCAGCAGGGTCAGCTTGGGCAGCGGGGTGGTCTCGCTCATTACGTTCCTTCGGTAATTCTCAATAGGTCAAGGTGGGTGTCTGTCAGCCCGTCACGGCTTTACCCGCTGGTCAGAGCGTGGCGATCCAGTTTCGAAGCAGCTGCAGGCCCGCCTCGCCGGACTTCTCCGGGTGGAACTGGGTTGCCGAGAGGGGGCCGTTCTCGACAGCGGCGACAAAGCGGCCCTCGTGGTCTGTCCAGGTGACGGCCGGGGGCGTGTGCGGCGGCTGAACGTCGAGCGTCCAGTGCCGGGCGGCATTCGAGTGCACGAAGTAGAAGCGCTCGGAGTGGAGGCCCGCAAACAGCACGGACTCCGGGGGCGCATGGACGGTGTTCCACCCCATGTGCGGCAGGCGCTCGGCCGGAAGCTGGTCGACGATACCGGGCCACTCCCCCAGCCCTTCGGTGTCGACGCCCCGCTCGATGCCGCGCTCGAACATGATCTGCATTCCGACACAGACGCCGAGCACAGGGAGACCACCGGCCAGTCGACGGTCGATGAGTTCTGCCCCTCGGACGGAGCGAAGCTGCTCGATTACAGCACTGAACGCCCCGACACCCGGGACGAACAGCCCATCGGCCGCCATGACTCGGGCACGATCTGCCGTGATCTCGACGTCGGCCCCAGCGAACTCGAGGGCCTTGGCCGCCGAGTGGATGTTGCCGCTCCCGTAGTCGAGAACGACCACGGTTTTTCTCCGCATGCCGTCGGCACCCGTCACAGGGCACCCTTGGTCGAGGGAATACCCGAGACGAGCGGGTCAAGGGACTTGGCCTGGCGGAAGGCGCGCGCAAACGCCTTGAACTCTGCCTCGGCGATGTGGTGCGGATCGCGCCCGCCCAGCACGGTGACGTGCACGGTCATCCCCGCGTGAAACGTGATCGCCTCAAAGACGTGACGCACCATTGAGCCGGTGAAGTGACCGCCGATGAGGTGGAACTCGAACCCTTCGGGCTCACCGGAGTGCACGAGAAAGGGCCGACCGGAGATGTCGACGACGGCCTGCACGAGAGCCTCATCCAGTGGAACAAGAGCGTCGCCGAAGCGGGAGATGCCGCTCTTGTCGCCCAGGGCCTGCTTGATGGCCGTGCCGAGCACGATCCCGATGTCCTCGACCGTGTGGTGCACGTCGATCTCGGTGTCACCGGTGGCGCGAACGACGAGGTCGGTGAGCGAATGCTTGGCGAATGCCGTCAGCATGTGATCGAAGAACGGGACTGTCGTGTGAATGTCGGTCGCCCCGGTGCCATCGAGATCCAGAGACAGGTCGATGCTCGACTCACTGGTCTCACGCTGCAGGTGGGCGGTGCGAATGGGTGTGGCCATAGAGCCAGTTTAGCGAAAGCCCAGACCCCTAAGAGGCGAGACCGAACTCCAGCGTCAATTCGGCTATCGCATCAAGGAAGATCGTGGTCTCCGCTTCGGTTCCGGCGCTCACCCGAAGACGGTGGGGCATGCCCAGGTCACGAATGATGATTCCTCGCGCAAGGAGCGCCTCAAACATGGCATGCGGGTCGGCAACCCCGTCGAACAGGACAAAGTTGCTCCATGACGGCCACGGCCGATAGCCGATCTCCGCAAGGCGGTCGATGATGCGGTCTCGCTGGCGGGCGATGTCCTCAACCATTGCCAGCATCTCGTCTGCATGGGCGAGGGCCGCGACCGCAGCCGCCTGGGTGAACGAGGACAGGTGGTACGGGAGGCGGACGAGCCGAATAGCGTCTGAGATCGCTGGATCTGCCGCCAAGTACCCCACGCGGGCACCGGCGAAGGCGAAGGCCTTGCTCATGGTGCGCGACACCACCAGTCGGGGCCTGCCCGGCAGCAGCGTGAGTGCGGTCGGCTCCCCCATCGGCGCAAACTCCGCGTAGGCCTCGTCAACGATCACGATTCCCCTGGCTGCCGAATAGGCCGCCTCGATGGTCTCGATGGACAGCGCGGTTCCCGTCGGGTTGTTCGGCGAGCACAGGATGACAATGTCAGGATCGGTGCGCTCGATCCAGTCGACGACGGTGCTGGGCGAGATGACGAAATCGTCGTCGCGCACGCCAGGGATCCACTTCGTTCCCGTGCCTGAGGCGATGATGGAGTGCATCGAATAGGTGGGAGGGAAACCAAGGATGGAGCGCCCGGGGCCCCCAAAGGCCTGCATCAGCTGCTGAAGGATTTCGTTGGACCCGTTCGCGGCCCAGATGTGATCGGGGCTGAGGTCATGGCCGAGATAGCCGGCGAGGCCAACACGCAGTTCCGTGAATTCGCGATCGGGATAGCGGTTGATGTTCAGTACTGCCTGAGCCAGGGACTGCACGATGTGCGTGGCCACATCTTCGGGGATCGGATGCGTGTTCTCATTCACGTTCAGTTCGACTGGAACGTGCTCCTGGGGAGCCCCATATGGGCTCAATCCACGGAGGTCATCACGAATGGGCAGGTCTGAAAGTGAGGTCACACCCCAATTTTAGTGCGCGTAGGCCACCGGGATGGCCAAACGCTGGCCGGGCTGAACGCTCGAGGACGACAACTGGTTGAGGCTGACGATGTCGGCTACGACGTCGCGGATGTCCGCGGTGGGCGCCAGCGACTGGGCGACTCCCCAGAGGTCCTGGCCGGCCGCCACGGTCACGTAGCTGAACGACGTCGTCTGACCGGTCGTCGCGCTGGCCTCGGCCCGCGGGGTGCCCAGGGTGGCGAACGCAACCAGGGCGGCAATCAGAGGCAGTGCTGCCAGCGCACCAAGAACAAGGCGCCCGCGCCGCGTCAACCGCAGGCGCGATGTGGGGCGCGTTCCGCTGACGAAAGCTACCGAGCGGCTGGATTCGAACTGTAGTGCAGTCATGACTGGACCTCCTGGAAAAATCCGCATCCGACGCTCGGCCGGGAGCATCGAATGCGAAGCTGTATTCCGAATATAACTACGACTATTCGATAAATCAAGCCTTATCTTCGAATTAGTTATCAACACCCTCGAATATAAGTGTCTTTTTTACCCCTATATGGATAGAGTTTCGATTAGAGACGGTCCGTCGTAGGAGCCCATCCTCATCAGCAACTAGACACAGTGCACCACCACCCGCCGACATTCGATTCACGCCGGCGCCAGGGCTCAACTAGAGAAAGCAGGAAATCGTGACCAACCAACAGCGCGGCACACGCCGTCGCAAGAGCCTCTCCGACAAGCAGTTGGCCATCATGGAGGTCATCCAGCGCTCCGTGAGCCAGCGCGGCTATCCGCCGAGCATGCGGGAGATCGGAGACTCGGTTGGCCTCGCTTCGCTCTCCAGCGTGACCCACCAGCTCAATCAGCTCGAACTGAGCGGCTACCTTCGCCGAGACCCGAACCGTCCGCGGGCGATCGAGGTCTTGATCGACGTTCCCCTGACCGAGGACACGATCGCGGGTGAGTTCGGCACGATCGCGACCCCGCCGCGCGGGGACGCCACGCTGGTTCCCCTGGTGGGGCGCATCGCCGCGGGCATCCCCATCACCGCTGAGCAGCAGATCGAAGAGGTCTACCCCCTGCCCCGGCAGCTGGTCGGCACGGGCGACCTGTTCATGTTGAAGGTTGTGGGCGAGTCGATGATCGACGCGGCGATCTGCGACGGAGACTTCGTCGTGGTTCGAGTGCAGCAGACCGCGGAGAACGGCGACATCGTGGCCGCCATGCTCGACGACGAGGCCACCGTCAAGGTGTTCCGCCAGCGCGACGGCCACACCTGGCTGATGCCCCGCAACAGCAACTTCGAGCCCATCCTCGGCGACTATGCCACGGTGCTGGGCAAGGTCGTCGCCGTGATGCGCTCCATTAAGTAGCACTCCAGCACGGAGCAATCAAGGCGATCGCAGGTGTTGCGAGCCTGGTGAGACAAGAACTGCGCCCCGACCGTGAACAATCCGGTCGGGGCGCTCTTTCTTCTTTGGGAGGTCAGGCTATGAGCGGGCTACCGCGAACTCCGTGAGAGTGCTCTCGTACTCGGGGTTGACCAGAGCGCGAACGCGTGTGCCGCCCTCCTCATAGTCGGTACTCAAGACCGTGTTGTGATCGTGCAGGAGTGTGACGAGGTCTCCCCGACCATACGGCAGCAGAACGTCGACCTCGATGGACGGCGACGGAAGCTCCGCCTCGACCATCGCGAGCAGCTCCTCGATCCCCTCGCCCGTGCGGGCCGACACGAACACACTGCGGGGCTCCAGCCCGCGGAGGACGATCCGGTCCTCCTCCGAGATGAGGTCGCTCTTGTTGAATGCGACGATCTCGGGGATATGTCGAGCACCAACCTCGCCGATGACATCGCGCACTGTGGCCAGCTGGCTTGCGGGGTCAGGATGGGCGCCGTCCACGACATGGATGATGACGTCGGAGTCAGCGACCTCTTCGAGAGTCGAACGGAACGCCTCGACCAACTGGTGGGGAAGGTTGCGGACAAAACCGACCGTGTCGGAGAACGTGTAGAGCCGGCCATCCTTGGCGGTCGACTTTCGCACTGTCGCATCGAGAGTGGCGAACAGCGAGTTCTCGACAAGGACGCCGGCACGGGTGATGCGGTTCAGCAGGGATGACTTGCCGGCGTTCGTGTAACCCGCGATGGCAACCGAGGGAACGGCGTTCCGCTTGCGGTTGGCGCGCTTCGCCTCCCGTGCGGGCTTCATCTCGATGATCTGTTTGCGCAACTTTGCCATGCGGGTGTGGATCCGGCGGCGATCGAGCTCGATCTTGGTCTCACCGGGGCCACGAGACCCCATGCCGGCACCGGCACCACCGACCTGGCCACCGGCCTGGCGAGACATCGAGTCGCCCCAGCCACGAAGCCGCGGCAGGAGGTATTCCAGCTGGGCGAGCTCGACCTGCGCCTTGCCCTCCCGGCTCGTGGCGTGCTGGCTGAAGATATCGAGAATGACCGCTGTGCGGTCGATCACCTTGACCTTGACGACGTCCTCGAGGGAACGGCGCTGGCTCGGCGCAAGCTCACTGTCGGCGATCACCGTGTCTGCGCCAAGGGCTGCGACAATGCTCCGAAGCTCCTCGGCCTTGCCCTTGCCGAGGTACGTGCTGGGGTCGGGGTTGGGTCGACGCTGAAGGAGACCTTCGAGCACGACGGCTCCCGCGGTCTCGGCAAGCGCGGCAAGTTCATGCATGGAGTTCTCGGCATCGGCCGCGTTCCGCTGGTTGTACACGCCGATCAACACGACGTTCTCGATGCGGAGTTGCCGGTACTCGACCTCGGTAACGTCCTCGAGCTCCGTCGACAACCCTGCAACACGTCGGAGCGCCTGGCGATCCTCACGCTGGGTCTGGTCACCGTCGAAACCCGTTTCCGCACCGGAGGTATCCCGCTGGAGAGCCTGGGCCGAGCCGCTGGTGAACAGGGAGTATCCGGCTGACCGGCTTGCGGCGCTCGCTAGAACGCGAGCAACGACGTCATTGGCGTCATCCTCAACGCCCGCGGGCTCGCCAGCCTCGAAATCGTCTGCTGGTGTCTCTGTATATTCGATCATCTGTCTAAAGGATATCCTTCTCTTTGCTACTGTCCCCCTATGGATCAAGAGAACGCCAAACCCGAAGCTGGGGTCAACAGCCACTACTTCTCGCCCAACCCCCAGGGTGAACTCGTGCCCCGGGAGATCCGGGTCACCCTGGCCGGCGAGGACTATACGGTCACGACGGCGGGAGGCGTTTTCAGCCCGGAGCACATCGACACCGGGACAAGGATCCTGCTTGCCACCACACCGACCGCGCCGGCCACTGGAAACCTGCTCGACCTGGGGTGCGGCTGGGGTCCGATCGCCCTGAATCTGGCTCTCGAATCTCCGGACGCGACAGTGTGGGCCGTCGACGTCAACGAGCGGGCTCTGGAACTGGTGCGAATCAACGCCCAGCGTCTCGGCCTTACAAACATCAACGCTGTTCTGGTCGCGGATGTTCCCGGCGATATCGTTTTTGAGACGATCTGGTCCAACCCGCCCATCCGGGTCGGCAAGGTTGAGCTCCACGCACTGCTCGAGGCGTGGCTTCCCCGGCTGGCGCCGAATGCCGAGGCCTGGCTGGTCGTGCAGCGCAACCTCGGCGCTGACTCGCTGCAGAAGTGGTTGGAGACGGAGTTCTCGATTCCCCTCGAGGTGCTTCGAGAGAACATCAGCAAGGGCTTCCGCGTCACCCGGGTGCGTCGGCCCCTCAACTGACACACCGCGGCTGATCGCCTAGAGCGAGAGCACCCCGCTGAAGACGAGTTCGGCGGGGCCGGACAGGGCGACATGCTCGCCGTCCTCTGCCGCGAACATGCGCACTCCCAGGGTTCCACCGGGCACGTCGACCCGCCAAATGCTCGGCGCCTTCTCACCGGCCCAGTACCGGGTCGCCAGTGCGGCGGCAGCCACTCCTGTGCCGCAGGAAAGCGTCTCGCCGCTGCCTCGCTCGTGCACGCGCATGGAGATGTAGCCCACGCCCTCCCTGACCAGCGGCTCGTGGGGGACAACAAGCTCGACATTGGCGCCGTCGGCGGGCTCGGGGCTCAGCTGCGGCACAAACGTGAGGTCGGCCTCCGCCAGCTCGGTGTGGTCGGCCAGTGCGACAACGACATGCGGGTTGCCCATGTTGATGCCGAGCCCGGGGCGGGCCACAGACAGATTCTTGGCCCGCACGAGGACTTCTCCGCCGTCTAGACGCCAGCGACCGAGGTCGACCTGGAATCCCGTGCTGCTGCGCTGCACGTCCCGAACTCCGGCCCGGGTGCCGATGACGAGAGTCTCCCCCGGATCCAGCGTGGCGAGGTTGTTCTCGATCAGGTAGCGCGCGAAGACCCGGATCCCGTTGCCGCACATCTCCGCAATCGAGCCGTCGGCGTTGCGGTAGTCCATGAACCACTCCGCGGCCGGGTCCTCGGCCAGGGCCGCTGCGCCGTCCGGCAGGCTGGCGGAACGGACGGCCCTGATGGTGCCGTCGGCCCCGATCCCGAAGTGTCGGTCGCAGATAGCCGTGATCTGTTCCGGGCTGAGGTCCAGCGCGCCGTCGGGGTCGGTGAACAGCACGAAGTCGTTGCCCGTGCCGTGGCCCTTGGTGAAGTGCAGGTCAGTTGCCATCCTCCAACCCTAGGACCTGACCTGACCTCGCAAGAATCTTCATTGCCTGCGGCAGCACGTCGTCGTCCTCCGCCTCGAGCCAGTGTGCATCGGCGTAGCGCCGGAACCAGCCGACCTGCCGGCGGGCGTAGCGCCTCGTGAGCGCCTGGCTGGATGCGATCGCCTCGGCCTCGGTGAGCGTGCCTCTCAGCTGCCCCAGGCCCTGCGCGTAGCCGATGGCCCGACCGGATGTGACACCGTCGTCCAGGCCGGCTGCCACAAGGCCTGAGACCTCGTTGATCAGCCCGTCACGCCACATCTGCTCGACTCGCTCGTCCAGGCGAACGACGAGGCGCTCCCGCGGCATCCGAAGGGCGAGGATGACACTCGGCCGCCACGGGACCGGGACATCCGGAAGGGTGCCGGAGACGGCTGTTCCGGTGAGTTCGATGACCTCGAGTGCCCGCACGAGACGGCGACCGTTGCTGGCGCCGATGGATGCAGCCGCGGCCGGATCCAGGTGCTTCAGGCGGGCGTAGAGCATGCCCGGGCCGCTCTCGATCAGCTCCGCCTCGAGCCGAGCACGGATCACATCGTCTGTGCCCGGGAACTGGAAGTCGAAGATAACGCTCGACACGTAGAGCCCCGATCCCCCCACGAGAATAGGCACGTGCCCCCGCCCGATGACCTCATCGATCACGGCCCGGGCCCGTGTCTGGTACTCGGCGACGGAGTTGTCTTCCGCGAGTTCCAGAACGTCGAGCATGTGGTGTCGGATACCGCGGCGCTCGGCCTCCCGCAGTTTTGCCGTGCCGATGTCCATGCCTCGATAGAGCTGCATGGCGTCGGCATTGACGATCTCAGCCGTCTGGCCTCGCGCCGCCAGCGCCTCGGCGATGTCGAGCGACAGGCCGGATTTTCCCGTGCCGGTCGCGCCGACAACGACGATGATCGCCGACGCGGCGTCTGGGCTAGCGCTCACCGTCGGCTTCGTCGTAGATGGGCGTGGTGGAGACCCGCAGCTGCGGCAGTCCCAGGTTGACCGGCTTGCCTGCAACGCCTGTGGAGGCCGATGCGGACCCGGAGGCAGATGGCACACCGCACGACTCGGCCGCAGCGCGATCCCACGCGTCGCCGGCGATGGTTCGCCGAACTCTGAGCGGCGAGCCGTCGGAGTCGGCGATGAGGTGGAAGGGCTTGGCCTCCGTGACCACGACGGTGACAACGTCCCCCGGCCGCGGCACGTCAGAGCCCTCGGAGACCTCGAAGTGCACGAGACGGGAGTCCTCGGCCCGGCCGCTGAGGCGCTGGGTGTCGGAGTCCTTTCGACCCTCGCCGTTGGCGACCAGCAGATGCACCTCACGGCCGATGACCTTCATGTTCTCCTCCCAGGAGATTCGATCCTGGAGCTTCGTGAGACGCTCGTAGCGCTCCTGAACGACGGCCTTGGGGATCTGATCTTCCATGGTGGCCGCGGGCGTGCCCGGGCGAATGGAGTACTGGAAGGTGAAGGCCGTGGCGAAGCGGGCACGCTCGACGACCCGCAAGGTCTCTTGGAAGTCCTCCTCGGTCTCGCCGGGGAAGCCTACGATGATGTCGGTGCTGATCGCCGCATTCGGCATCTGGGCACGAACGCGGTCGAGGATGCCGAGGAACTTCTCGGAGCGGTACGAACGCTTCATCGCCTTCAGGATGCGATCGGAACCGGACTGCAGCGGCATGTGCAGCTGCGGCATGACGGCGGGGGTCTCGGCCATGGCGTCGATGACGTCGTCGGTGAAGGCCGCCGGATGCGGGCTGGTGAACCGAATGCGCTCCAGTCCATTGATCTCGCCCGCGGCACGAAGGAGCTTGCCGAACGCCTGCCGGTCGCCGAACTCGACGCCGTAGGAGTTGACGTTCTGCCCCAGCAGGGTGACCTCGATGGCCCCGTCATCGACGAGGGCCCGGATCTCGGCCAGGACCTCGCCCGGGCGGCGGTCCTTCTCCTTTCCACGCAGGGCCGGCACGATACAGAAAGTGCAGGTGTTGTTGCAGCCGACCGAGATGGATACCCAGCCGCTATAGGTCGAGTCTCGCTTCGTGGGCAGGGTCGAGGGGAACGTCTCGAGGGACTCGAGGATCTCGATCTGGGCCTCGCCGTTGTGCCGGGCGCGCTCGAGAAGGCTCGGCAGCGAGCCCATATTGTGCGTCCCGAAAACGACATCGACCCACGGGGCCTTCGTCAGGATGACGTTCTTGTCTTTCTGGGCCAGGCAGCCGCCCACGGCGATCTGCATCCCCTCGTGCCGCTTCTTGACCGAAGCGAGGTAGCCGAGGTTGCCGTAGAGCTTGTTGTCCGCATTCTCGCGAACGGCACAGGTGTTGATGACGATGACGTCGGCCTCGGCCCCATTGGCCGGAACATAGCCCGCCGCCTCGAGCGATCCCGAAAGCCGTTCCGAGTCGTGCACGTTCATCTGGCAGCCGAAGGTACGAACCTCGTAGGTTCGGGGGATTGCGGGGGCCAGGGTGGTCGGGGCTGCACTGATCAAGCTCATGGTTCCCCCAGTTTACGTTTCAACCGAGCAGGTTTCGTCCTAGCGGAACCTGACCGACGAGCCCTTCTTGGCGCCGACCGGGACAAGGGTCTTCGCGACGACGTCGCGGATGAGGGCATGTGGGTAGCCTTTGCGCTGAAGGAAGCTGGTCAAGCGCCGTTCCGCGGTGGCATGGTCAAGCTTGGACAGGGACGGCGCACGCTTCTCCGCGAGGGCGAGGGCCCGGGCCAGCTCGTCGTCGTCGTCCAGCGTCGCGAGCACATCGGTGATGATCTCTGAATCGATGCGCTTGGCACCCAGTTCTCGGGAGATCTGGCTGCGGCCGAAGCCCTTGCGGCGATGCAGCGCCTCGACCTGCCGCTCGGCGTAGGCGAAGTCGTCGACGTAGCCCTTCGCCCGGTAGTCGATGAGCAACTCCTCGAACTCGTCTGCCTCGACGCCGTTGGAACCCAGGAGCTGGGTGACCTCCCATTCGGAGAGGTCCTTGCGAGCCAGCGCCCGCACGACCAGGCGTTCCAGATCCATCAGGCGCAGCGAGTCGTCTTGCTCATCATCGTCGATTTCTTCTTCACTCGCCTCGGCTTCGATCGCGACGAAACGAGGAACGACCTTCAGCACAGGCTCTGCCCGAGCGGAAGAGACTTCTTCGGGCGGCTCAGGCTCGTGATACCACTCATCAGTCTCGGCAAACTCTGTATCGGCACGTTCAGCGGCCGCCTTCTCCGCCGCGGCCTGCTCCGCCTTGGCTCGGCGGGCGGTGGCAAGAAAAGTCACCGGAGCCACGGGTGCTGCGTTCTCCGACTCGTGCTCGATGCGGACCATTGACGTGACCTCTTCTGCAGGATTCTGCGGCGTATTGGAAGGGCAAAGGACAGGAAAAAGGGTGCGCCCGAAAAAACGAGCGCACCCCGACTACGAGCTACGCGGTCTTGCGGGCCGCAGTCTTTCGGACGACAACCGGCGCCTCGACCGACGCGGCAGCACCATCGGCAGCCGGGACTCCGGCTGCAGCGGCCGCAGCCGCGGCCTTCTTCTCTTCGCGGGCTGCTGCCTCGGCGGCCTTGCCGACCCCGAGCTTGGTGAGGATCTTCTGCTCGATCTCGTTGGCGATCTCGGGGTTCTCGCTCAGGAAGCGACGCGAGTTCTCCTTGCCCTGACCTAGCTGCTCACCCTCGTAGGTGTACCAGGCACCGGACTTGCGCACGATCTCCTGATCGACTCCGAAGTCGATGAGGCTTCCCTCGCGGGAGATGCCGATGCCGTAGAGGATGTCGAACTCGGCCTGCTTGAACGGCGGTGCCATCTTGTTCTTGACGACCTTGACACGGGTGCGGTTTCCCACGGCATCGGTTCCCTCCTTGAGGGTCTCGATGCGACGGATATCGAGTCGCACCGACGCGTAGAACTTCAGCGCCTTGCCCCCGGAGGTCGTCTCGGGGCTGCCGAAGAAGACGCCGATCTTCTCGCGGAGCTGGTTGATGAAGATCATCGTGGTGTTGGTCTGGTTGAGGCCACCGGTGAGCTTGCGGAGCGCCTGGGACATCAGACGCGCCTGCAGGCCGACGTGGGTGTCACCCATCTCGCCCTCGATCTCGGCGCGAGGCACGAGGGCCGCCACGGAGTCGATGACGATGAGGTCGATGGAGCCGCTTCGCACGAGCATGTCGGCGATCTCCAGAGCCTGCTCTCCCGTGTCTGGCTGGGAGACGAGCAGGGCATCGATGTCGACGCCAAGCTTCTGGGCGTACACCGGGTCAAGCGCATGCTCGGCGTCGATGAAGGCAGCGATTCCACCGGCACGCTGGGCGTTGGCAATGGCGT
>CANFBG010000027.1 GCA_947444785.1 Microbacteriaceae bacterium
GCGCTGGACCGCACGCACGAGCGCGCGATCCGCTCCTACGCCCGCACGGATGACGACCGCTCGAAGGTGCGCCTCTTGACGAGCTTCGACCCAGAGCTCGCTCCGTTCCCGGATGTTCCCGACCCGTACTACGCGGGTGCGGCCATGTTCGACTCGACGCTGGCACTGATCGAACGGGCCTGCAGGTCCCTCTTCGTTCAGCTCGAGCCCGCGTTCCGCTTGCCCACCAAGACCAGTACCACTGAATAATACGAAATATCAGGAGTTCCCCCGATCATGAGTTCATTTTCGCCCCAGCCGCTCAGCCCCCTCGATGGCCGGTACCACCAGAGTGTCGCCCCGCTGGGTGATTTCCTCTCCGAGGCGGGCCTGAACCGGGCACGCATTCAGATCGAGGTCGACTGGCTGCTCTTTCTCACCGACCGCGAGCTCTTCGGCTCCCACGTGATCGAGGGCGATGCCCGGCGTGCGCTGTCCCGCCTCGCGGCCGACTTCGGCGACGACGAGATCGCGGAGCTGGCCGCCCTTGAGGCAACGACCAAGCACGACGTTAAGGCCGTGGAGTATTTCGTGCGCAAGCGCCTCACCGACCTCGGGCTCACCGACATCGCCGAGCTGACGCACTTCGCCTGCACCAGCGAGGACATCAACAACCTCAGCTACGCCGTGGTCATCCGGGACGCCGTCGCCGAGGTCTGGCTGCCCGCGTTCCGCGGCGTCATCGAGGAGCTCCGCCGCCAGGCGGTCAAGTATCGCGACGAGGCCATGCTGGCCAGAACCCACGGCCAGCCGGCCACGCCCACGACCATGGGCAAGGAGATCGCCGTGACGGTCTACCGCCTCGAGCGCATCCTCAAGCAGGTCGAGTCCAGCGAATACCTCGGCAAGTTCTCGGGCGCGACCGGCACCTTCGCGGCACACCTCGCCGCCGACGCGAACCTCGACTGGCAGTCGCTGTCCAAGGAGTTCGTCACCTCCCTCGGGCTCGAGTGGAACCCGCTCACCACCCAGATCGAGTCGCACGACTGGCAGGCCGAGCTCTACTCCCGCATCAGCCACGCGAACCGCGTGCTGCACAACCTCTGCACGGACTTCTGGACCTACATCTCCCTCGGCTACTTCACGCAGATCCCCGTCGCCGGCGCCACGGGGTCGTCCACCATGCCGCACAAGATCAACCCGATCAAGTTCGAGAACGCCGAGGCGAACCTCGAGCTGTCGTCGGCTCTTCTGGACTCCCTGTCCCAGACGCTCGTCACGTCCCGCCTGCAGCGCGACCTGACCGACTCGACCACGCAGCGAAACGTGGGCGTCGCACTCGGACACTCCCTGCTCGCACTGTCCAACATCCAGGGCGGGCTGAACGCCGTCTCCCTGAACAGCGACCTGCTCGCGGCCGACCTCGACGAGAACTGGGAGGTGCTGGGCGAGGCCATCCAGACCGTCGTGCGCGCCGAGATCACCGCGGGTCGCTCATCCGTCACCGATCCCTACGCCCTGCTCAAGGAGCTGACGCGCGGCAAGCGCATCGGTGCCGCCGACCTGGCGGAGTTCGTTTCGGGCCTCGATATCGGCGATGCCGCGAAGACGAGCCTGCTCGCCCTCACGCCGCCGCGCTACGTCGGGCTCGCGTCCGACCTCGTGTCGCATATTCAGCGCGGCGCCATCCAGCCCGGTCACTCGGCATAGCAGGGTACCGTTAGGGCTCTCATGGCACACGATAAAGCACGCGGCAAGAAGACCGAAGACACCGACAACGACGTAGCGACGACCGACTCCCTCGTGGACCGGTTGCGTACCCTGGCCCGGGAGGAGGGCGGCCCGTCGGTCGCCCGCCGCGCGGTAGCCCTACTCAAGGGCGGCTACGAGGGCGAGGATTTCCTGCGCGTTGTCGGCGGCAGCCACGCCGAGGGCATCCTGGGCGGCGCCCCGGCACTGTACTGGCCCGAACTCTGGGGCGCCCGCGCGCTGCTGCACATCTGGGACGAGTCGGCCGAGAAGCCGGTGATCGCGGCGCTGGGGAACCAGAGCTGGCGCGTGCGGGAGATGGCCGCGAAGGTCTGTGCCGCCCGCGAGATCGGTGAGGTCTCGGAACTCAGCGTGCTGACGACGGATGAACATCCGCGTGTTCGCGCGGCCGGGGCCCGGGCCCTCGCGGTTCGGGGCAACGCCGACAGCGTCGATACCCTGGAGCTCCTGCTCAGGGACTACGACAAAGAGGTTCGGCGCACCGCGCAGCAGTCGCTCAAGGCGTTGCGCGAGCGCCTCGCCGACGCGGAGTAGGAACTCCCGGCCTCGGCCAGACGACCGGCCTGCCGGGCACCGCTCAGTGCGTGCTCGGCGGCCCGGCTTCGTCGTCCATCTGATCCATCTCGGTCAGCTCGTCCTTGTTGGGCTTGAAGCTGAGCACGAGCATGGCCACGATGACCAGCGTCACGATGAACGCGATGCCGAAGAACACCCCGGCCAACAGCAGCGCCCGGGTGGACAGAAGCACGGTCAGGCCGACGAAGAGGGCCATGATGGCCGAGATGCCGATGAGCTCCGCGGGGCGGAGAATGTCACGGCGTGCGGGTTTGGTCATTTGTCATCCACCTGTGTTGTCGGGTTTGGCGTCGTTCCCCAGCGAAGCGAGAGCCCCGCGATCAGTAGGAAGATACCGAGCATGATGCCGTAGGCCCCCAGGATGCCGACGGCCACGACCGCGGTCAGGGGCAGGAGGAGAAAACTCAGCGCCAGCACCGCGGTGGCGGAGCCGACCACGATCCAGTCCTTGGCGGCCGGGTTGGTTCCCCGTGCGCGAATGCCGCTGTACAGTTCGAGCATCGCCGCGATCGCGCTGGACACGCTCACGAGGTAGAACAGGAACGCCAGCGGGAATGAGTTCAGGGCCAGCGCGAGAATGCCGGCGACGGCCATGACGATGCCCTGCAGTACGAAGAGCGACCGGCTCGTCGACCGGGGCATCGTTCGCAGCGACAGCACGGCGATCAGGAGCCCCGAGGTGAGCGAGTAGGCCCCGAACGCAAGGAGCCCGATCTGGCTCGAGTGGTTGGCGAGGAACGTGATCAGCAGGCCGGTGAGCAGCGCGGGAATCGCCCGGGCAACGGGCACGCCCCAGTAGGGCGAGCGGGAGGCGGCGGCAGACTCGGCGCCAGCGGGTTGTGTGCTCAACTCGCGGCCTACTTTCATTCGGTGAACAACATCCAGTTTACGCCGACGCCGCCTGCGCGTTTGCCCTTGCCACAGAGGCTCCGGCTAGGCTTGAAGGGATGATCGACAGCCCGTTCTCGAAGAGGTGGCCGGAGGCGACCCGGCCCAGAATCGCACTGGTCTGCCTGCACACCTCTCCCCTGGACACCCCGGGCAGCGGCGACGCGGGCGGAATGAACGTCTACCTGCTCGGTGTGGCCCACGGCCTCGTCTCCGCGGGATTCGACGTCGAGCTCCTCACCCGGCGCACGTCGATGGAGCAGCCCGACAGCATCCTGACCGAGGGAGGTGCGCTCGTTCGCTTCGTCACGGCCGGGCCCCCGGCGCCGCTGGCCAAGCAATCGCTGCTCGCCGTGATCGATTCCTTCACCGAGGCGATTGCCGCTCTGGGCCCGTACGACCTGGTTCACTCGCACTACTGGCTCTCGGGACTCGCCGGCCTGCGGTTGTCGAAGGCACTCGAGGTGCCGCACATCCTCAGCCTGCACACCGTGGCCGCCCTGAAGAACACAGCCCTGGCTGAGGGCGACAGCCCTGAGCCCGAGGTCCGGCTCATCGCCGAGCGGATGCTCACGCGTGAATCGACGCTCACCATCGCCGCGAGCCGGGCGGAGGCCGACGCCATCGCCTCGGCCTACGGTATCGAGGAGAGGGCGCTGGCCGTCGTGACCCCGGGGGTCGACACCACGCTGTTCCATCCCCGCGACGCCGCCGAGGCGACGCCGGCCGCGGTGGGCACGGTGGCCGGGCTCGGCCCGGCCGGGTTCCTCCTGGTGGCCGCGCGCATCCAGCCGCTGAAGGGGCAGGATCTTGCCATCCGGGCCCTGGCGCAGCTTGATGACGCCGTGCGGCCCGCCCTCCTGCTCGCGGGGGATGCGGTGGCAGGCCGCGAGGACTACCTCGAGTCCCTCGTACAGTTGGCGACCGGGCTGGGCATCGCCGACTCCGTCGTGTTCACCGGTCCCCTCCAGCGACGCGAGCTGGCCGCCCTGATGAGGCACGCCCGGCTCGTTCTGGTTCCCTCACACTCCGAGACCTTCGGGCTCGTCACCCTCGAGGCCGCCGCCAGTGGCGTGCCGGTCATCGCCAGCCGCGCGAGCGGTCTGATGGATTCCGTCGTCGAGGGGGTGACCGGCGTCCTGCTGGATTCCCGCGACCCCGCCGACTGGGCCGGGGCGATCGGCGGGCTCCTGGCCGAGCCGAGGAGGCTGCAGGAGCTCGGTCGGCGGGCCACCCGCTATGCGGCCGAGGCCGACTGGGCCGCGACTGCCGCAGCCGTCGGCGAGTTGTACCTGAGCGCCCTGGGGGCCGACGCGGTCACCCGCCTCGTCGAAAAGGAGCAGGCATGACCGACCTCGATCTCTTTCCTGCCGGCGTTCGCTCCGTGCTCTTCGCGCATGCGCACCCCGACGACGAGACGCTGGCAACGGGGGGCACGATCGCCTGGCTGTCCGACCGGGGAGTCCACGTCACCGTGCTCACCGGCACGCGGGGTGAGCGCGGCGAGGTCGTCGACGGTCCGCTGAGTGCACTCGAGGGCACACCTGCCCTGGCCATCGAGCGCGAGCGGGAACTCACCCGGGCGCTTGAGGCCCTCGGCGTCTCGGAGCGGCACTATCTGGGCGAGGCCGGCGCCCGCGCCCCGGGGCTTGCCCCCGGAAGGCACTACCTCGACTCCGGGATGGAGTGGGGACCCGATGGTTTCGCCGTCGCCGCAGCGGATGCCTCCGCCGATTCGCTCTCGCTGGCCCCGATTGCCGAGGTCGTCGCCGACATGTCGGCCCTTGTCGCGCGGCTGGCACCCGACGTGATCGTGACGTATGACGAGCGGGGCGGGTACGGGCATCCGGACCACGTGCGGATGCACGACGCCGCGGTCACAGTGGCGAGGGATTTCGGTGTCGACCTCGTCATGGTCGTCGGGGAGGCCGAAGCGAACGACGCGGGCGTCTACACCCGGGACACGAGCCCCGAGCAGCCCGAGGTTCTTCGGGCCCTTGACGCACATGCGAGCCAGCTGAAGTTGGTCGCCGACGCCCACGGCGTTCTCGGGATCGTTCATTCGGGCGGCCAGCACCAAGAGATCCCCACCGTGGAATACTTCCGCCGCTATCCCCGTTGATGCTCTCGTGGAGCTTGCCCGTTCGGGCTGTTCCCCGGCGCAACCTTGTACTGACATTGGCGTAAACTTGCCTGGTGCCCGGGCACTTAGTGACCCGTCCTGTGCCATTGGCTGGCCGGCACGATTCTCTTTTCTAAGGATTCCCGCATGTCTGTTCGTGTTGCAATCGCCGGTGTCGGAAACTGCGCCAACTCCCTCGTTCAGGGAGTGGGCTTCTACACAGGATCCCCGGATGACGAGGTCATCCCCGGCCTCATGCATACCCGGATGGGCCAGTACCACGTAGGCGACGTCGAGTTCGTTGCCGCGTTCGACGTCGACGCGCTGAAGGTCGGGCTCGACCTCTCCGAGGCAATCTGGGCCAGCGAGAACAACACCCTGAAGTTTCACGACGTGCCGAACCTGGGCATCAAGGTACTGCGCGGCCCGACCCTCGACGGGCTCGGAGAGCTCTACCGCGAGACCATCGAAGAGTCCACGGCCGAGCCGGTCGACGTCGTCGCCGCCCTCATCGCCGCCAAGGTCGATGTTCTCGTCTGCTACATGCCCGTGGGCTCCGAGGATGCCGCGAAGTTCTACGCGCAGGTGGCTCTCGACGCGGGCGTTGCCTTCGTGAATGCCGTTCCCGTCTTCATCGCGAGCGACCCGGTGTGGGCCGCGAAGTTCGTGGCCGCCGGGCTGCCGATCGTCGGCGACGACATCAAGAGCCAGCTCGGCGCGACCATCACGCACCGAGTGCTCGCCCGCCTGTTCGAGAGCCGCGGCCTGAAGATCGACCACACATACCAGCTGAACGTCGGCGGCAACATGGACTTCAAGAACATGCTGGAGCGCAAGCGCCTCGAGTCCAAGAAGATCTCCAAGACCCAGGCCGTGACGAGCAACATCGTCGCCGACCTGCCGGCCCGTGACGTGCACATCGGCCCGAGCGACTTCGTGCCGTGGCTGGACGACCGCAAGTTCGCCTTCGTGCGCATCGAGGGTCGCGGTTTCGGCAACTCGCCCGTGAGCCTGGAGTACAAGCTCGAGGTCTGGGACTCGCCCAACTCCGCCGGCATCATCATCGACGCCGTGCGAGCCGCCAAGCTCGCACTCGACAACGGAATCTCCGGCCCGATCGAGAGCGCCTCGGCGTACTTCATGAAGTCGCCCGCCGTGCAGTACGACGACGACACCGCGCGCACCATGCTCGAGGAGTTCATCGCGAGCACCAAGGCCGCGAACTAGTCTCCGTTTTCAGGCCATAGCGGCGCTCAACCCCCGTGGGGAGGCTGGTTGCCGCTATGGCCTGAAAACGGAACTAGGCGTGGGGCATGTCCGCGAAGCGGGAGAAGTGGCCGAGGAAGCTGGCCGTGATCGTCGCCGTCGGACCGTTGCGGTGCTTTGCCACGATGAAGTCGGCCTCACCGGCCCGGGGGTTGTCCTTCTCGTAGGCGCCCTCACGGTGCAGCAGGATGACCATGTCGGCGTCCTGCTCGAGGGAGCCCGATTCACGTAGGTCGCTGATCGCGGGCTTCTTGTCGGCACGCTGTTCCGGACCACGGTTCAGCTGGGACAGGGCGATGACGGGAACCTGAAGCTCCTTGGCCATCAGCTTCAGCGCCCGGGAGAACTCGCTGACCTCCTGCTGGCGGCTCTCGACCTTCTTGCCGCTCGTCATGAGCTGCAGGTAGTCGATGACGACGAGCTTCAGGCCGACCTTCTGCTTCAGCCGGCGGCACTTGGCGCGAATCTCGACGAGGGTCATGTTCGGGCTGTCATCGATGTACAGCGGCGCATCGTTGATGCTCGAGCGGGTCGAGGCGATCTTCGTCCAGTCCTGCCCGCTGACCTGGCCCTTGCGCATGATCTGCAGGGGAACGGATGCCTCGGCCGAGAGCAGGCGCATCGCGATCTCGCTGCGGCCCATTTCGAGCGAGAAGAAGATGGCGGGCATGTCGTGCTTGATCGCCGCAGCCCGGGCGAAGTCGAGCGCCAGGGTTGACTTGCCGAGCGCCGGTCGCGCGGCGACGATGATCAGCTGTCCGGGGTGGAACCCGTTGGTCAGGTTGTCGAGGTCGGTGAAGCCGGTCGGCACACCCGTCATGTTGCCGTCTTTGCCGGCGGCCGCCTCGATCTCGTCAGTGGCCGCTGTGAGGGCGATCGTGAGCGGGACGTAGTCTTCGGTGTCGACGTTGCCGTTGACCGCGTAGATCTCCGCCTGGGCGTTGTTGACGAGGTCCATGACCTCGCCCTCAGAGGCGTAGCCCATCTGCACGATGCGGGTGCCGGCCTCGACGAGGCGACGAAGCACGGCCTTCTCTGAGACGATCTGGGCGTAGTAGCCCGCGTTCGCCGCCGTGGGCACGAGACCCGTGAGGGTGTGCAGGTACTCCGGGCCGCCCGCGCGGGAGAGTTCGCCGCTCTTGGTGAGTTCGTCGGTGACGGCAATGACGTCGGTCGGCTCGCCGTGCGAGTACAGCGTGAGAACGGCATCGAAGATGAGCTCGTGCTTGGGGATGTAGTAATCGGAGCCCCGAACGACCTCGACGACGTCGGCCACCGCGTCCTTGGACAACAGCATGCCGCCCAGCGAGCTCTGCTCGGCGAGAAGATCATGCGGAGGGGTTCGGTCGCCGCCTCGGCTCTCGGCCCGATATTCCCCGGCCGCCCCGCCGCCCCGGTAGTCGCCGGAGGCTCTGTTCTCGCCGGGGTTGTTCCCCGCGAGGCCGAGATGGGCTATTGACACCGGATGCTTCCTTCCCGCGCCCCGAAGGGCGGGTCGTTTCTGGTCGTACTTTTGATGATTGCACCACACTAGGAAGGGGCCTGTTACCAACACAACAAACCCTGTGGATAAGACTGTGGACTATTCAGGCGAAACGCCGGGAACTAGGTGCACAACCTGTGGAAAGACCTGTGGAAACGAATCCTTCATTAAGTATTTAAACGCTATCTGATCAGGTTATCTGTTAGAAAATTACCTGTAGAGAACTTTATCCTTAGACCGTAACTTGAAGCTTTTGATAAAAAGTGTGCCTGTGTATAGATCTGGCAATAATGAAGCCCCAGATTGGGGGATTCCCCTCAGGTCTCACCGCGTAGAAACAACAATGGCGACGGACTCTCGTCCGTCGCCATTGAAGAGGTGAAGAGGTACTACTTGGCAGCAACCACGTTCAACGTGATGGTCGCGACGAGGTCGTCGCGCAGCTTCACGGTCGCGGTGTGCGAACCGGTCAGCTTGATTGCCGAGGTGAGCTCGATCTTCTTCTTGTCGAGCGAGCCGAGACCCTGGGCCTTGGCGGCGTCAGCGATGTCGGCAGTCTTGACAGAACCGAAGAGGCGTCCGCCCTCACCCGCCTTGACGGTGAGCGTGACGGTGCCGGCCTCGAGGACCTGCTTGAGGTGCTGGGCCTCTTCGATCGTGGCGTGCTCGCGCGCTGCACGGGCTGCCTTGATCGAGTCGACCTGCTTCTCACCGCCACGGCTCCACGTCACCGCGAAGCCCTGGGGGATCAGGTAGTTGCGAGCGAAGCCATTCTTGACCTCGACGACGTCACCTGCTGAACCGAGGCCGGAGACCTCGTGCGTGAGAATGAGTTTTGACATGGTTTCTTTCCCTACCTGCCCGAGCCGGCGTACGGCAGCAGGGCCATCTCGCGGGCGTTCTTGACGGCACGGGCGATGAGGCGCTGCTCCTGGACGGAGACTCCCGTGATGCGACGAGCGCGAATCTTTCCACGCTCGGAGATGAACTTACGAAGCGTCGCGACGTCTTTGTAGTCGATGACGCCAACGCGAATTGACTTCGCGGGTGCTGCGTTCTTGGCGCCCTTGGCACCACGCAGCGGCTTGCGGCGGTCGCCGCTTGACTTTCCAGCCATAGTGAACCTTTTTTCTCTTGCGAAATTTTTTAGAAGGGAGTGTCGTCGCTGTAGCTGCCCGGCGTGTTCCACACGTCGGAGCCGGCACCGTCGTTAGAGGTCGCGGGGGCGCTTGCCGCCCACGGCTCTTCCTGGGACTGCCCACCGGATTGACCCGGGTTGCCGCCCTGGGACCGACCGCCGCCGCCGCCCTGCGATCCGCCCTCACGTGACGACGCAGCGCGTGTCACGGAAGCGGTTGCATAGCGAAGGCTGGGACCGATCTCGTCGATCTCGAGCTCGATCGAGGTGCGCTTTTCGCCCTCTTTCGTCTCGTAGGAGCGCTGGCGCAGGCGACCGGTCGCGATGACCCGGCTTCCCTTGGTCAGCGTTCCGGCTACATGCTCAGCGAATTCCCGCCACACACTCGCGCGAAGGAAGAGGGCGTCGCCGTCTTTCCAGTCGTTCGACGCACGGTCGAACGTGCGAGGGGTGGAGGCGATGGTGAAGTTAGCAACCGCGAGTCCGTTCTGCGTGTACCGCAGCTCGGGATCGCTCGTGAGGTTTCCCACAACGGTGATTACAGTTTCGCCAGCCACGGGGAACTACTCAGCCGACTCTTCGGCTGCCGGAGCGGCAGCCTTCGGGGCGACGGGAGCCTTGGGGGCTGCCGAGGCAACCTTTGCGGCGGGAGCGGCAGACTCGGCGACGACTGCGGCCGGAGCTGCAGCGGATGCCTTCGGGGCGGCGGCTGCCTTGCGGGCGGCCTTCTCCTCGGCGAGCTTGGCGGCGGTGGCAACCATGGCAATGGCTTCCTCGGCACGCAGCACCTTGGTGCGCATGACGGCCTCCGACAGCTTCAGCTGGCGGTCAAGCTCCTTGGTCGCATCCGGGCTGGCGGTCAGGTTGACCACCGCGTAGATGCCCTCGGTCTTCTTGTTGATTTCATAGGCCAGGCGACGACGTCCCCAAATATCGACCTTGTCGATAGTGCCGCCATCGTTACGGATGACGTTGAGGAATTTGTCGAGACTGGGAGCCACGGTGCGCTCATCGATTTCTGGATCGAGGATGACCATGAGTTCATACTGATGCGTCACAAACCCACCTCCTTCGGACTAGTTCGGTCACAGACGATCTGTGACAGGAGGGTGTATCTGCATCGGTCCGATTACTCGTGGGAGATCCCCACTGAAACCGGACAACCTTGTTACTCTAGCATTCTCGCGGCCCACCAGTCGAGGAGGCGTTTCTCGGCCTCTCCCGCCGGCAGCGGTCCCTCGTCCAATCGCAGCTCCAACAGGAAGCGATACGCCTCGCCTACCTCGCGACCCGGGCCGATCGACAGCAGCGCCATGATCGCCTCGCCATCGAGGTCGGGGCGCACGGCCTGCATCTCCTCGAGCTCCGCCAGCTCTGCGATGCGCTTCTCGAGGTCGTCGTAGGCGAATGACAGCCGGTCGCTCTTCCGCTTGTTCCGGGTCGTGACATCCGCCCGGGTCAGGATATGCAGGCGAGCGAGCAGGGGACCGGCATCCCGCACATAGCGACGCACGGCCGAGTCGGTCCACGCCCCCTCGGTGTAGCCGAAGAATCGCAGGTGCAGTTCGATCAGCCGAGCGACATCGTTGATGGTGTCGTTGTCGTAGCGCAACTCCCGCAGTCGCTTCTTGGCCAGTTTCGAGCCCACGATGTCGTGGTGATAGAAGGTGACGGTGCCGCCGGCCTCGTTGCGCTTGGTGGCCGGCTTGCCGATGTCGTGCAGCAGTGCCGCGAGACGCAGAACGAGGTCGGGGGCCGCATCCGGCGTGAGGGCTCGCGCGCGCTCGAGGTCGATCGCCTGCTCGAGGACGGTGAGGCTGTGCTCGTAGACATCCTTGTGATGGTGATGCTCATCGGTTTCGAGCTTCAGGGCCGGCACCTCGGGAAGCACGATGTCGGCCAGTCCCGTCGCAACCAACAGTTCGATACCCGCCCGGGGGTTGGCCGTCTTCATCATCTTCGCGATCTCGTCGCCGATGCGCTCTGCGGAGATGATCGACAGCGACGGTGCCATCGAACTCATCGCAGCCATGGTCTCCTCGTCGGGGACGAGGCCGAGCTGCGCGTGGAACCGGACCGCTCGGAGCATCCGAAGCGGGTCGTCGCCGAATGAGACGGAGGGGCTCGTGGGGGTGCGCAGAACGCCGGCCAGGAGGTCCTCTATGCCGCCGGACGGGTCGACGAGCACGAGTTCGGGCAGACGCAGCGCGAGCGCATTCACCGTGAAGTCCCGGCGAGAGAGGTCTACCTCGAGGCTCGTGCCGAACTCAACGGCCGGCTTGCGGGTCTCCTGGTCGTAGGAGTCCGTGCGATATGTCGTGATCTCCACGGTCTCACCGGCGATCTTGGCGCCGATCGTGCCGAACGCGCGGCCGATGTCCCAGTGCGCCTTTGTCAGTGTCGACACGATAGCCAGGATCTCGTCTGGAGTGGCGTCACTGGTGAAGTCGAGGTCTTTGCACTCCCGGCCGAGGAACGCGTCTCGAACGGGCCCGCCGACGAGCGCGAGCTCATGGCCCGCGGCGGAAAACGCCGCCGCCAGCACGGAGACCGGGGGCGTGGAGCTCAACTCACCGAGCCGAACGAGGGATTCCTGAACGGTTCGCTGCATCGGGCTAGTTTACGAGGCTTGCGGTTCGCAGCCCGTCAATCATCCGTTCCCAGCCCGGGCGTTCTAGGATCATGCCTAGGGTTCTCGTCGCCAGACGCGGCCGAGTCCTTCGCTCCTATGAACTCCTTACGCCTCCGACGCCTCCGACGCCTCCCCGCCATCTTCGGCCTGGGTCTGGTCGCATCGGCGATTCTGCTGGCCACGACCCCCGGTGCGGTCCACGCGGTCACCGCCGCACAGTCGGTCAAGACGGATGTCGTGGCCGGCCTCCAGGTTGTCGTCGCGCCCGGCGCGGGCGGCGTTCTCCGGCCCGGCGCAGACCTGCCCGTGTCGGTATCCCTGTCGAACACCGGCGCCACCGCCGTTCCCGCGGGAGTGGTGCGCATCACGCTGAAGGGCCAGGCCCTCACCTCCAGAAACGCACTGGCGACGTTCCTGTCCAACACCGAGCAGCGGGTCTCCACCCGCGGCGACATGGCGATCGAGGTGACCAGCGGTCTCCTGCCGCCCGGCGGCAGTGAGATCGTCAGCGCCGTGATGCCGCTGGCCACAGAGGATCTTGGCTCCTGGGGAGTACGCGGGCTCGACGCATCCGTCTATCTCGGCGACTCCCTTGCCGCCGAGGGCCGCAATTCGATCGTCTGGAACAACACCGCGGCTCCCGGCACCGCCCGGATCGCGATCGCCGTTCCCCTCACCGTCCCGCCCTCGGGCCAGGGCCTGATCCCCTCGGCCACGCTGGAGACCCTGACCTCGACCGGCGGCCTGCTCACCAGGCAGCTCGACACGGTTCAGAACCGCCCCGTGGCGATCATGATCGATCCCAGGATCATCGCCTCGGTTCGCGTGCTCGGCAGTGCCGCGCCGCGAACGGCCGTGGCGTGGCTGCAGCGCCTGGCCGGCGTCTCCAACCCGGTCTATCCACTGACCTACGCCGATTCCGACATCGCGGCGGAGTCCCAGGCCGGGGCCGGCCAGGTGCTTGCCCCGATCTCCCTCACCTACGGTGTGGATCCGGCGCACTTCACGCCGACGACGCCGACGGCATCGCCGACTTCGTCCCCGGCCGCCTCCGGAATCCCCGACGAGGCCGCCCTGACCGCCTGGAACTACGCGTCGAAGACCATCGCCTGGCCTCGCCAGAACACGGTGGTCGCCCAGTCCCTGGCATTCTTTGCCGCCTCCGGCCTGACCCAGACGATCGTCTCCGCCGCAAACCTTGCCCTCGACCCGGCAACCGGGGCCGAGTATGCGGGCGTCGCCTCCACCGGGACGGCCACGCTGCTGGTCTCCGACCCCCTCGTGTCGCAGGCGATTGGCGCCGCCGCCACCGCGGGAACCGCGACCGAGCGCAGCGCTGCCCAGGCCCGGCTCGCCGCCAGCCTCGCGGTCGTGGCCTCGGAGCGTCCCGACTCCGGCGCGACCGTGCTGGCAACCCTCGACCGGCAGTGGATGACCGCGAACGGCGGGCTTGCCGAGGCCCTGGATTCGCTCGCGGGGCTGGACTGGGTCGCGGCGGCGTCTCTGAATGACTACGCGGCCCAGGCCGCCAGCTCCGGGGCCGTCGTTGTAGACGCCCCGGAGAACGCAGAACGCCTGAGCCAGATCACGACGCTGTTCGCGAATGAAGCGAGTCTCACCGCTTTTTCCTCCGTGATGAGCACGCCGGAGGTGCTCACAGGCCCCATGCGGACAACCCTGCTGGCCCTGCTCGAGAATTCCTGGGTGTCGGATGCGCCAGGGTGGTCCGAGGCCGTGGCCAAGGCGGGCGCGGCGGCAACCAAGACCCTCCAGAGCGTCTCCATCGTTCCCGGCTCCCCGATCCGCCTGGCCGGCAACAGCGCCAACCTGCCGGTCCTGGTGCAGAACGGGCTCTCCAGCCCCGTCACCGTGACTCTCCGAGTGATCCCCAGCAACGGCCGCCTCATTGTTGACAACGAGGTCTCCATGACAATCCCAGCCAACTCCAACAAGCAGGCGCTGATCCCCGTTCGCGCGGGCGTGGCCAACGGCGACGTGATGGTTCGGGTCGAGCTCGTCAGCCCGACGGGTGTGGTGATCTCGAGCGAGCCCACGTACATCCCGGTCACCGTGAATGCCGACTGGGAGGTCGCGGGCAGCTGGCTCGTCGGGTCCCTCGTCGCGGCGCTCCTGATCTTCGCCGTGGTTCGTACCGTTCGTCGACGCCGGCACGGCAAGGACAGTGCGGATGTCGCAGGCGATGTCTAGTCCGAACCTCGGCCGGGCCAGCGTCTGGCTCGCATCCGGCACCATGGTCTCCCGGGTGCTGGGCTTCGTGAAGGCGATCATCCTGGTGCAGGTCATCGGGCTCACGGGCCTCGCGACGGATGCGTTCAGCGTGGCGAACCAGCTGCCCAACACGGTCTATGCCGTCATCGCCGGCGGGGTGTTGAATGCCATCTTCGTGCCCCAGATCGTTCGGGCCGCCCGGCACAGCGACGGTGGAGCGGGCTACATCAACAAGCTCGTGACGCTCGCGCTCTCCGTCTTGGCTATCACCACCCTGGCCGCCACCCTGGCCGCCGGCGTACTCGTCTCCCTCGTGGCCAGTACCGCCCCGGCGGAGCAGATCGCCCTGGCAACGGCCATGGCCTTCTGGTGCCTGCCCCAGATCTTCTTCTACGGGCTCTACTCGGTGCTCGGCGAGGTTCTGAACGCCCGCAACTCGTTCGGCCCCTTCACCTGGTCGCCCGTCCTGAACAACGTCATCGCCATTGCCGGGCTGGTCGCCTTCGTTCTGCTCTTTGCCCCCTCTGGGGCCGACCGACTCGACGTCGCGTTCTGGACCCCCGACAAGATCGCCGTTCTGGCGGGGTCGGCAACCCTCGGCGTGGCCGCCCAGGCGCTCGTGCTGTTCCTGTTCTGGAAGCGCATAGGCCTCCGCTACCGCCCTGACTTCCAGTGGCGGGGTGCCGGCCTCTCGACGGCCGGCAGGCTCGCCGGCTGGACCTTCGGCATGCTCCTCTTGACCACCGGCGCCGGCATCGTCGAGACCAACGTCGTCATCAGCGCCAGCGGCAACAACGCGTCGGCCACCGTCGTCACGACCGCGTGGCTGATCTTCATGCTGCCGCACTCCATCGTCGCCGTCTCGATCGCGACGGCCTACTTCACCCGGATGAGCGAGCATGCCGCGGCCAATGCCCTGCCGGCCGTCCGCGCGGACCTGTCGACGAGCATCCGCACAATCACGGTGTTGATGGTTCTCGCCGCTGCCATGCTCGCCGTTCTCGCCTATCCGTTCAGCGCCATCTTCTCGGGCTTTGATTTCGCCAAGAGCATCGCGCTCGGCAACGTGGTCATCGCTTTCCTCGTGGGACTGCCCGCATTCAGCATCCTGTTCGTGCTCCAGCGGGCCTTCTATGCACTCGGTGACACCCGCACGCCGTTCTTCATCACGCTCTTCCAGGTCGTCATCTTCACCGCGGGAGCCCTCGTCATGCTTGCGGTCGTGCCCAAGGAGAGCCTCACCGTGGCGGTGGCACTGACACTGTCGGCGACGACCGCGCTGCAGGCGCTGTTGGCTGCGGTCCTGATCAGGCGCCGGTTGGGCGCCGTTGGCGGTCGCACGATCGTCGCGAGCCTCGGCCGCGATGCGATTGGCGTCATTCCCGCGATCACCGCCGGGTTCGGCGTCGCGTACTACCTCGGATTCTTCACCGAACGGGGCTTCGCGAACTCCGGCTATATCCCAGCCATCCTCGCCATGATCGTCGTCGCCGTGGTGATGGGGGCCGTGTACGTGTCAGTGCTGCGGCTCATCCGCTCGCGGGAGCTGGACACCGCCCTGTCGGCGCTGACCTCACGACTCGGCCGCCGCCGCTCCTAAGCGTTCACCCGGCGCGCCCAGCCATCGGAATACACACCGAATAAGCTTTGTTCTATCTGCTGTAGGCGGCCGCAGGGCCCCTGCCCGCAATCTGACCAGTGAAGTGCCAAGGAGAGTCCACACGTGCGTGAAGTAATCATCATCGGATCCGGCCCTGCCGGTTTCACGGCAGCGATCTATGCGGCGCGGGCCGGACTCTCCCCCCTCGTCATCGCATCGAGCGTTGAGGCCGGTGGCGAGCTCATGAAGACCACCGACGTCGAGAACTTCCCGGGTTTCCCCGAGGGAATCCAGGGACCCGACCTGATGATGAAGCTGCAGGAGCAGGCCGAGAAGTTCGGCGCCGAGGTCATGCTCGATGACGTTGTCTCCGTCGACCTCACCGGCGACGTGAAGAAGGTCAGCACGGGTTACAGCGGCGACCAGGAGGCCCACACGGTCATCTTCGCCACGGGCAGCGCCTACCGCAAGCTCGGGCTCGACGACGAGGAGCGCCTGTCGGGCCGCGGCGTCTCTTGGTGCGCGACCTGCGACGGCTTCTTCTTCAAGACCAAGACCATCGCCGTCGTAGGCGGAGGAGACTCGGCAATGGAGGAGGCGACGTTCCTGACGCGTTTTGCGGACAAGGTCTATGTGATCCACCGCAAGGACAGCCTGCGTGCCTCCAAGATCATGCAGGAGCGTGCCTTCGCGAACGAGAAGATCGAGTTCATCTTCAACTCGGCCGTCGAGGCAATCACGGGCGAGAACGCCGTCGAGGGCCTGACGCTCCGCGACACCGTCACGGGCGCTGTCAGCGAGCTGCCCGTGCAGGGTCTGTTCATCGCGATCGGAAATGATCCCCGCACACACCTGATCCACGGCCAGGTCGATTTGACCTCCGCCGGCACCATCGCGGTCGATGGTCGAAGCTCCCGCACCAACCTCGCCGGCGTGTTCGCCGCGGGCGATGTGCTGGACGACACCTACCGCCAGGCCGTCACGGCCGCCGCCTCCGGCACCGTTGCTGCGCTGGATGCGGAGCACTACCTCGCCGGACTCGAGCAGGCCGCCGCGGCCCTCGCGGCCTCCTAAACCCCACCAACCAACTAGAAAGCAGGAGAATATGTCAACTGCACGTGCAGTCACCGACGCCGACTTCGAGGCGATCGTCCTCAACTCCACCAAGCCGATCCTCGTGGACTTCTGGGCCGAATGGTGTGGCCCCTGCCGCGCCGTCAGCCCGATCCTCGACGCCATCGCCGCCGAGCACGCCGACAAGATCGACATCGTCAAGCTCAACGTCGATGAGAACCCGGCAACGGCCGCGAAGTACATGATCACCTCGATCCCCGCCATGAAGGTCTACAGCGGCGGCGAGGTCGTCAAGACCATCATCGGCGCCAAGCCGAAGTCGGTTCTCGAGAAGGACCTCGAAGACTTCATCGCCTAGAGCGCCTTCGCCCAACGGCGAAACCGGGCCCAGGCCATGCACCCCGAAAGGGATGTGTGGCCTGGGCCTTTTCCAGTCGGCGTCCAGCCCACGCTGCCGGTGATGGCTAGGATGATATTTCGGGCTATTCGGGAAGAAAAACGTGAGTAAAAACAACACTGCGAGCGGCAAGGGAAACAACCTCGACCCCTGGTACGGCAACTATGCCGCCCGCGCGGCAGGCCTTGCCGCATCCGAAGTCAGAGCCCTCTTCGCCGTCGCATCCCGCCCCGAGGTCGTCTCCCTCGCCGGGGGCATGCCCTTCGTTTCCGCGTTGCCTAAAGACTTGGTCATCGATGCGATGAACAGGGTGATGGAGGAGCAGGGTCCGACGGCCCTGCAGTACGGCTCCGGGCAGGGCGTTCCGTTGCTCCGCGAGCAGATCCTCGAGGTCATGGCGCTCGAGGGGATCAAGGCCAACGTCGATGACGTCGTGGTCACGACCGGGTCCCAGCACGCGCTCGAGCTCGTCAGCAAGCTCTTCCTCGACCCGGGAGACGTGGTGCTGGCCGAGGGCCCGAGCTATGTCACCGCGGTCGTCATCTTCAAGTCCTACCAAGCGATTACCGAGCACGTCGCGATGGACGATCACGGCCTCATCCCCGAGTCGCTCCGCGAGCACATCGCAAGCAACAAAGCGGCCGGCAAGCGCATCAAGTTCCTCTACACGATCCCGACATTCCACAACCCGGCCGGAGTCACGCTGAGTTGGGAACGCCGCATCGAGATTCTACAAATATGCAGGTCAGAGGGTATTTTGGTGTTGGAAGACAACCCCTACGGGTTGCTCTACTTCGGTGAACAGCCCCCCTCGGCCCTGCGCAGCCTCGAGAGCGAGGGCGTCGTCTATCTCGGCACCTTCTCCAAGACCCTGGCCCCCGGGTTCCGGGTCGGCTGGGTCCTCGCACCGCACGCCATCCGGGAGAAGCTGATCCTCGCGAACGAGGCCGCCGTGCTCTGCCCCTCCTCGTTCAGCCAGCTCGTCATCAGCGAGTATCTGAAGACGGCCGACTGGAAGGGTCAGATCGATACCTTCCGGGGCGTCTATCGGGAGCGCAAAGAGGCGATGCTCTCCGCCCTCACGGAGTACCTGCCCGACCTGACCTGGACAGATCCGGCGGGCGGCTTCTATGTCTGGGTCACCCTGCCCGACTACCTCGACTCGAAGCAGATGCTGCCCCGCGCCGTAACCGAGCTCGTTGCCTACACACCCGGAACCGCATTCTTCGGCAACGGTGACGGCCGCAACAACATGCGCCTGTCCTTCTGCTATCCCACACCGGAGGCAATCCGCCTCGGAGTGCGTCGGCTCTCTACCGTCGTCAACGCTGAGCTCGACCTGCTGGAGACCTTCTCCGCCACCGGTCCACTCTCGGCTTCAGGTGGCCGTGGCTCGTCCGAGGGCCCTCCGCCCAACCTCAACTAGTCGATCCTCACATAGGAGCACACACCGTGACCCCACGCACCATCGTTGTCCTGGCCGGCGGCATCTCCCATGAGCGCGACGTATCCCTTCGTTCCGGACGCCGCGTGGCCGACGGGCTCCTCGAGCGCGGTCACACGGTGATCCTTCGAGACCCGGATGCGTCCCTGCTGGCATACCTCGAATCAAGCGATCCCGAGATCGTCTGGCCTGTACTTCACGGGGCAAGCGGCGAGGACGGCGCTCTCCTGGCGCTGCTTGAGACACTGGGTATCCCCTACGTCGGATCCGACCCCGGCGCCTGTCGCCTCGCCTGGCACAAGCCGACGGCCAAGGTGATCGTCGCCCGCGCCGGATTCGCGACCCCGGAGTCGATAACGCTGCCGCGCGACACGTTCCGCGAGCTCGGAGCAGCCCAGGTACTCGACCTCGTCGAGCGTCGCTTCGGATTGGACCTCGTGGTCAAGCCGGCGATGGGCGGCTCGGCCCAAGGGGTCTCGATAGTCGGCTCCCCCGAGGAGCTGCGCCGCGGCGTCGTCGAGGCCTACACCTATGGCGAGGTAGCCCTGATCGAGCGCAGAATCCACGGCACCGAGATCTCAGTGGGCATCATCGACCTGGGGGACGGGCCGACCGCCCTGCCCGTGGTGGAGATCGAACCGAGACTCGGCATCTACAGCTATGACGCGCGGTACAACGCCGGCGAGACGAATTTCTTCGCGCCCGCCAGACTCAGCCCGGAGCTGACGGAGCTTGCGCAGCAGACCGCCCTGGCAATTCACAACGTCCTCGGGCTGCGGCACCTGTCGCGAATCGACATGATCATCGATGCGGACGGCGTTCCTTATTTCCTCGAGGCCAATGTGCTGCCAGGCCTGACCGAGACATCCCTCATGCCGCAGGCCATCCTGGCTGCAGGGCTGGATCTCGGCGAGGTCTACGAGACCCTCGCCGAGAAGGCCGTGGCGGACTCCGCCGCCACAGAGTAGGGCTGCTACCTGGCGCCGTATCCCGCGTCGCCCAGCTCACCGAGGATGCGGTTCAGGTCGCCGATGGTCGCGAAGTCGATGACGATCTGGCCCTTCGTCTTGCTGAGCGAGACCTTGACCCGTGTGTCGAGCCTGTCGCCCAGCCGCGATGCGATCTCGTCGAGGTGTGCACTGTTGCGGCCCGCCGTGGTCTTCGCCTTGCCCGGCTTGGCAATCGAGGCATGTCCCGCCGCCGCCTCAGCCGCGCGAACCGACAGATCCTCGTTCACGATCTTGTCGGCCAGCTTTGTCATCGTGTCTGCATCAGCACCGGCCGAGAGAATCGCGCGGGCATGACCAGCGCTGAGCACGCCCGCCGCGACGCGCTTCTGTACAGTCGGGGGAAGACGGAGAAGACGGATGGTGTTGGTGATCTGCGGGCGTGACCTGCCGATCCGGCTGGCAAGCTCCTCCTGCGTGATGCCGAAGTCACTGAGCAGCTGCTGATAGGCGGACGCCTCTTCCAGCGGGTTCAGCTGGGCGCGGTGCAGGTTCTCCAGCAGGGCATCCCGAAGCATGTTCTCGTCGGCGGTGTCTTTGATGACCGCGGGGATCGTGTCGAGTCCCAACTCCCGGGTCGCCCTGAGGCGCCGCTCACCCATGACCAGCTCGTACTTCGCCGGGGAACCCGCGGGCACGTCGATCGGCCGCACCACGATGGGCTGCAGCACGCCGATCTCACGGATCGAGTGCACCAGCTCGGCAAGCTCCTCGGCATTGAAAACGGCACGGGGCTGCTTCGCATTGGGCACGATGTCGGCCGGGTTGAGCTGGGCCAGGCGGGCACCGGGAACCGTCACGAGCTGCACGTCGGAATCTCCGCGCTCGGCGAAGAAGACGTCGACGGGCCGCGACTCCGGGCGACCCGACTCATCGACCGCGTCAGAGACGGGGATCAGCGCGCCGATGCCCCTACCCAGGCCTGTTCTCTTATTTGTGGCCATTCTGGGCAACTCCTCTGTCTGCGATCTCGGCCGCGGCTTCAAGGTAGGAAACCGAGCCGGGGGAACTGGGGTCGAACGTGATCACGGTCTGGCCATAGCTTGGCGCCTCCGAGATTCGCACTGAACGCGGGATGATCGACTCCAGTGTCTCGTTCGGGAAGTGGGTTCGCACATCGTCTGCGACTCCCGAGGCGAGCCGCGTTCTGCCGTCATACATGGTCAGCAGGATGGTCGACATGGTGAGCTGCGGATTGAGGTGCTTCGCGATCAGTTTGATGTTGTTCAGCAACTGACTCAACCCCTCTAGCGCGTAGTACTCGCACTGGATGGGGATCAGGACCTCCCGGGCGGCCACGAAGGCATTCACGGTGAGCAGGCCGAGCGACGGTGGGCAGTCGATGAAGATGTAGTCGAAGCGATCGCCCGCGGTCCGGGAACGCTCAAGGAACACCGTGAGGCTGTTCGACAGCCTTTGCTCGCGAGCGACCATCGATACCAGCTCGATCTCCGCGCCCGCGAGGTCAATCGTGGCGGGTACACAGAACAGCGTGGGGAACTCGGGGCTCTGCTGAACAAGATCAGCCATGGGAACGTCATCGATCAATGCGTCGTAGACACTCGGCGTCTGCGCGCGATGCTCCACGCCGAGTGCCGTAGAGGCATTTCCCTGGGGGTCGAGATCGATGACAAGCACCCGGGCGCCGGACTTGGCCAGGGCCGCAGCGAGGTTGACGGTCGTCGTCGTCTTGCCGACGCCACCCTTCTGGTTCGCCACGGTGAAAACGCGGGTTTCAGCGGGGAGGGGGAGTTGTCTGCCGGCCAGAGTCTTGCGTCGGTTGGCGAGTTCCGCGAGCTCCCGAGCCAGAGGCGTCGAAGAGTCGAAGGTGGTGGTGACAACTGCAGGCTCAGCCCCTGTGTCGCCCATTGGGACGCCTGGCGTATCGGTTGTCATCTTCTCTTTCGGCTCTGTGGTCTTCACATAAATTCGGGCACTCCCACGTGTCTAGGAATGCCCTGCTATCCAAGTTACCCGGGATAGGACGAATCTCTAATTCGAGATCAATGTTTCACGTGAAACATAACGCCCCGATTCGATCGGGGATCGATGTTTCACGTGAAACATTGCTCACGAACTACGCGCGGCCCACCGTCGCCCGGATGACCCTGGTCGTCTCGGACAGAAGCCCGGCACCGAGCTCGAGCACCTCGACGTCAGACAGCCGGAACTTGCGGATCGCCTTCTCGGCCGCCTCGACCTCAGCGACAGCATTGGCACCCTTCATCAGGATGAGCTCGCCACCCGCGCGAACCAGCGGACTGCACATCGGGATGAGTTTGGAGAAAGCACTCACCGCCCTCGCGGTCACCTGGTCGAACGCCGGTGTCTGCCTGGCATCCTCGGCCCGAGCACGAACGACGGTGACGTTGGACAAGCCAAGTTCCGCGACCTGCTCGTTGAGCCAGTTGGTCCGACGCTCCATCGGCTCGACCAGAACAAATTCTGCGTCAGGTCGAGCGATGGCCAGCACGAGGCCGGGCAGTCCTGCCCCGCTGCCGATATCGCCGACAAGCCCGGGCTTGATCAGGGGAGCCACGATGCCACAGTTGAGGATGTGACGAGACCAGATGCGGGGGAGTTCCAGTGGGCCGATCAGCCCATACTCCTCACCATGAACGATGAGGTTCTCGGTGAATGCCTGAGCCAGCTCGAGGCGCTCACCGAACATCACCGCGGCAGCAGCGGGCTCGTTCTCGAAATCGACACTGGTTTCCATGAGTGGGGGAGCCGGCGCGCCTACGCGTTGGAGATGACAGTGTGCCGTTCGCGACCCTCACCGACGGACGCGGAAACAAGTCCACGCTCGGCAACGATGTCGTGCACGATCTTGCGCTCATAGGAGGACATGGCCGGAAGTTCGGCGGTGGGTGACTCCGGAGTGATCCGGGCAGCGGCCTCGTCGACGAGCTTCGCCAACTCGGCCTGGCGAGCCTCACGGCTGCCGCCCACATCAAGGATGAGCCGCGAGAAAACGCCCGTCTTCGTCTGGACGGCGAGTCGCGTCAACTCCTGGAGGGCGTTGACCGTGTCCGGCTTGGAGAGCACGCGGATATTGCTGTCGCCCGTCGCATTCACAGAGAGGTAGGCACGCCCGCCCCGCGCGGCGATGTCGATGTCCCCGTCAAGATCACAGATGTCGAGAAGTTCCTCGATGTAGTCGGCCGCGATGTCGCCCTCTTCTTCGAGGTTCGCAGAGCCATGGCCCTCATCCGCAGGCTGGCCGGACTCGTTCTCTGCGCCCTCGATGGCATCTACAGCTGAATCGGCATTCACTGAGACTCCCTCGGCTGCGGCAAAGACGGGAGTGGTTTCCAGTTCGCTCACTTTTTGTCGTCCTGCTTCTTCGCTCGGTTCTTGTTCAGGGGCTGTTGACGCTGGGTGTTCTTGGCTGTGTCATCGACAACGATGGTGCTGCCATCCGCTGCGGGGGGAAGGAGCTTGCCCTTCTTGGCCAGC
>CANFBG010000028.1 GCA_947444785.1 Microbacteriaceae bacterium
GATCACGTTCAAGGAGGCGAACCTGGTGCCGACGGGACTGACCGGCATCGCGCATCCGACCGTATTGCGGCTGTATCTGGCCCCGGATGAGATGTAGCTCGAACTGAACATCAACGGCCCGGGGGACCCCTACGCCCTGGAGAAGATCAGTCTCGACGCCTCATTCGGCGAGGGCCAGCTGCTGGCCTATCGGGAGGTCATCGGCGGCATCCTCGACGGCGACCCGTCACTCTCTGTGCGCAGCGATTCCGCGGTCGAGGGCTGGCGCATCGTGGCGCCGGTCATCAAGGCCTGGCACGACGGCGAGATCCCGCTGGAGACCTACGCCGCGGGCAGCACCGGGGTGGAGCGCTGGGCGCCGCTCGGCTGATTGTGGGCGTCGAGTTCGTCCACAACCGCCCTCCCGCACCTGGGTGGCCGGTTCTGGACGAACTCGGCGGAGAGAGCGGACCTCGTTAGGCCCGGCGGGCGAGCTCCTGGGTCGGGATGGCATGGGTCGGGATGGCCTGGGTGACCGTCGCCTCGGTGACGGCCTTGGCCAGCTCGGCGGGGACATCCACGTTGCTGATCGGGGTCAGCGGCGCGACGGGCGGCACCACCGGGGCGAGGGCGGCGGGCTTGAAGACGCCCTGGCTCGTCAGGGTCTCCACGATGTCGCGCGCGACGGATGCGGCGAGAACGGTGTGGAAGATGTCGTCGGTGTCCGTTGCCGAGCGGCGGGTGATCGCGAACGAGCCGAGGGGGCCGAAGTTCGCCATCAGGGTCTGGTTCACGAGTTCCGACAGTCGGGCCTGGTTTGCCGCGGCATCGTTCTCTTCTTTAGCTCGGCGTCGCCAGCTGAACATCGTCTACACCTTCCCACGTGTGTCATAACAGTGTGCGGGCGGCGAGGGTCCCCACGACAAGGGACACGCCGGATCTCGGCCCATTGGGCGGAAATCCGGCGTGTCGCGGGGTTGTGACTGAGCGGTGCTGCGGGTCTATCTAGTCCCGCGGGTGTCCCGAGGGGTCGAGATCCTCCATCATGATCTCGTCGGCCACGGCGCCGCCGTAGCCCTCCTTCTCGGGGTCGCCGTGCAATCCGCCGCTCAGGGCGTATTCCTCCTCCGGGGAGAGCACGAGGCGCTTTCGTCCCCAGACGGCGAAGATGATCAGCATCACGACGTAGACGACGGCGATGGCCGCGATCGCCGGCCGGGCCGGCTCGTTGATGAAGAAGCCGAAGAAGATCGCCAGGGAGAGCACCCCGGCGATGACGGCGCCGGGCACGCCCCACGGGCTCTTGTAGGGCCGGTTGGCGTTGGGGAACTTGCGGCGCAGGACGATGAAGGACACCATCTGCAGCACGTACGCGATGACGGCTCCCCAGACTGCGATGTTCAGCACGATTGCTCCGGCGACTCCGCCGGCACCGCCCAGGGCATCGACCACGACGAGCGCGACGAAGCCGATGACGGCTCCCGCGAGCAGGGCGATGGCCGGGGTCTGGCGCTTGCCGGTGAGGGACAGGAACTTCGGGTAGTAGCCGGCCCGGCTGAGCGAGTACATGTTGCGTCCGTAGGCGAACATGATGCCCTGGAGGGAGGCCAGCAGGCCGATCAGGGCGAAGAGGGCGAGCGCCGCTGCCATGCCGTCGCCGACCATCGCGCGGAATCCGTCGAGCAGGGGCTCAGCGGAGCCGGCGATCTCGGCCGAACCGACGATTCCCGTGTTCAGGAACAGCACGAGGAGGCCCGTGATGATGAGTGTCGTGCGGGCGATGAAGCCGGCCTTGGGGATGTCGCGCACGGGGTTGTGCGATTCCTCGGCGGCGAGCGGGAGTTCCTCGATGCCGAGGAAGAACCACATGGCGTAGGGCAGTGCGAACAGGATCGGCACCCAGCCGTAGGGCAGGAACGATGTCTGGCCGGCCTCGGGGGCGATGTTGAACAGCTTGTCCCAGCTGAACAGGCCCGACATCAACGCCATGACGGCGAAGGCGATCAGGATGCCGATGGAGATGATCGAGACGACGATCGCGAACGTGAAGGAGATGCTCGCCCCGGCCGTGTTCAGGAGGATGAAGACGGCATACAGGATCACCCACCAGACCCAGGCGGGCAGGGAGAAGTTCAGCAGCTGACTCGTGATGCCGTCGGCGTAGGAGGCCGAGAAGTACACGATGACCGCGGTCGTCGCGACGTACTCGATCGTCTCGGCGAGCCCGGTCACGAATCCGCCCCAGGGCCCGAGTGCCGCCCGTGCGAACGAGTACGCCCCGCCGGTGTGCGGCATGGCCGACGCCATCTCACCGATGGAGAAGATCATTCCGTAGTACATGAAGACCAGCAGTGCGAAGGCGATGAGCATGCCGCCGAAGCCGGCGAAGCCGATGCCGAAGTTCCAGCCGGAGAAGTCACCGGAGATGACCGCGGCGACGGCGAGTCCCCAGAGCCCCCAGATGCCGGCCGATCGTTTCAGGCTGCGTTTCTCGAAGTAGTCTGCCGACGCCTTCGAGTAGGTGACTCCGGAGATGTGCGTCTTGTTCTCGGGCATGTGCATCCTCACGTCGGGAAAGCGCCACTCGGGCGCGGGCAGATGAGATTTGAGGAAACATTGCCCGCCTATAGGTCTCCCTGTCAACCTTTTGGCAGATAAATGTTTGAAATGCATGACCACCAGCGTGTATACCTGTGGTCTAATGGTCGACACAAAGGCCAATGATCATCATTCAGAGGAGCTCTACGTGGTATCCAGTGCCGGAAATCTCACGCTCGAATCGCTGGCCGGGTTGTACGCAGCGGGCGAGATCGACACGGTGATCGTCGCCTTCACCGACATGCAGGGGCGGCTGGTCGGCAAGCGACTGTCGGCACGCCTCTTCCTCGAGGATGCCGCGCAGCACGGGGCCGAGTGCTGCAACTACCTGCTCGCCGTCGACGTGGAGATGAACACCGTCGACGGCTACGAGATCTCGAGTTGGCAGCGCGGCTATGGCGACATGGCGATGATGCCCGACATGTCTACCCTGCGCCTCGCGCCGTGGCTGCCGGGGACCGCGTTGGTGACGGCCGACCTCCAGTGGCTCGACGGCACCCCCGTGACCCAGTCCCCGCGCCAGATTCTCACCGCCCAGATCGACAGGCTGGATGCCCGCGGGCTCGACTCCTTCGTCGCCACCGAACTCGAGTTCATCGTGTTCGACGACAGCTTTCGCGACGCCTGGGCCAAGGGCTACACGAACCTCACCCACGCCAGCGACTACAACATCGACTACGCGCTGCTCGCCTCCACCCGCATGGAGCCGCTGCTGCGTGACATCCGTGTCTCGATGGACGGCGCCGGCATGTTCTGCGAGGGCGTCAAGGGCGAGTGCAACCACGGCCAGCAGGAGATCGGCTTCCGCTACGACAGCGCGCTGGTGACCTGCGACAACCACTCGGTCTACAAGAACGGGGCCAAGGAGATCGCCGACAGGCATGGCAAGTCGCTGACGTTCATGGCGAAGTTCAACGAGCGCGAGGGCAACTCGTGCCACATCCACATCAGCCTGCGGGGAAAGGACGGCGAGGCCGTCTTCGCCGATCCGGATGCCGAGCACGGCATGTCAAAGATGTTCCGGCATTTCATGGCCGGCCAGCTCGCCACCATGCGGGAGCTGACGCTGTTCTTCGCCCCGAACATCAACTCCTACAAGCGCTACGTCGACGGCTCGTTCGCGCCCACCGCCGTCGCCTGGGGCCTCGACAACCGCACGTGTGCTCTGCGGGTCGTCGGTCACGGCCTCGGCATGCGGGTCGAGAACAGGGTGCCCGGCGGGGACGTGAACCAGTACCTCGCGGTCGCGGCCCTCATCGCGGGCGGCCTCTACGGCATCGAGCACGAGCTCGAACTGGAGGATGCCTTCGTCGGCAACGCCTACGCCGGCGATACCGCCCGCGTGCCCACGACGCTTCGAGAGGCTGCGGAGCTCTTCGCAGGCTCGGCAGTCGCCCGCCAGGCGTTCGGCGACGAGGTCGTGGATCACTACGTCAACAACGCCCGCATCGAGCTCGCGGCGTTTGACTCCGCGGTTACCGACTGGGAGAGGAAGCGCGGCTTTGAGCGACTCTGATTCGATGGCTGAGGGTAAGTATCGCCCCGTCATCGGCCTCACCACCTACCTCGAACAGACGGTGTCGGGCGTCTGGAACGTGCCGGCCTCCTTTCTGCCCAAGGTGTACTTCGAGGCCGTGACCAAGGCCGGTGGCATCGCGGTGCTGCTGCCGCCCCAGCCCGTGACCTGTGCCATCGCCGACCGCGTGCTCGACGGCCTCGACGGCCTCATCATCACGGGAGGCAAGGATCTCGACCCGGCCCTCTACGGCCAGGCGGCGCATCCCGAGACCGACGAGCCGCGGCCAGATCGCGACGAGTGGGAGAGTGCGCTGCTCGTGCGCGCCCTCGACCGCGAGATCCCCTTCCTCGGCATCTGCCGGGGCGCGCAGGTGTTGAACGTCGCGCTCGGCGGGACCCTGCACCAGCACCTTCCCGATGTCGTCGGCGACCGGCGTTTTCAGGCCGGCGGCGGGGTCTTCAACTCCGTCGGGGTAGACGTCGTGCCCTCATCCAGGCTCGCCGAGCTCCTCGCGCAGGATGCCGAGAGCCACCGCCCCGAACTGAGCGTTCCCGTCTATCACCACCAGGCGATCGACCGGCTCGGCGCGGGGCTGGCGGTCTCCGCCACGGCGGAGGACGGCACCATCGAGGCCGTGGAACTCGCCGGCGGGCCGTTCGCGGTGGCCGTGCAGTGGCATCCGGAGGAGTCGAAGGAAGACCTTCGCCTCTTCGCCGGCCTCGTCGACGCCGCACGCGAATTCGCCATGACCCGCCGCCCGAACCCTCCTATTCTGAAAGCAGTCGACGCGCCATGAGCTCCAGTTCCTACACCGTGATAAACCCCGCCGACGAGAGCGTCGTCTCGGTCGTCGAGCACGTCGATCTCGCCGGTACCGATGACGCCATCGCCCGGGCCGTCGACGCGCAGAAGAAGTGGGCGCGACTGGCCCCGGCCGCACGGGCCGGGGCGCTCCGCGACTTCGCGGCCGCGGTCGACGCTGACATCGAGACCCTGGCGGGCCTCGAGACCCGCAACTCGGGGCATCCGATCGGCCAGGCCCGCTGGGAGGCAGGTCACGTGCGCGACGTGCTGAACTACTACTCGGCGAGCCCGGAGCGGCTCTTCGGCACGCAGATCCCGGTGGCGGGCGGGCTCGACGTGACCTTCCACGAGCCGCTCGGCGTCGTCGGCGTGATCACCCCGTGGAACTTCCCCATGACCATCGCGGCCTGGGGATTCGTGCCCGCGCTCGCGGCCGGCAATGCCGTGCTGCTGAAGCCCGCGGAGTGGACCCCGCTCACCTCGATTCGCCTCGGCGAGCTGGGACTTGAGGCGGGGCTCCCCGAGGGCCTCTTCCAGGTGCTGCCGGGCCGCGGCAGCGTCGTGGGCAACCGGTTCGTCACCCACGAGGCGGTGCGAAAGGTCGTCTTCACCGGCTCGACGGCGGTCGGCAAGCAGATTATGGCCGGCTGTGCCGACCAGGTGAAGCGGGTCACCCTGGAGCTCGGCGGCAAGAGCGCCAACATTGTCTTCGACGATTCAGACCTTGAGAAGGCGGCGGCAACCGCGCCCTACAGTGTCTTCGACAACGCGGGCCAGGACTGCTGTGCGCGCAGTCGCATCCTCGTTCAGGAGAGCGTCTACGAGCGCTTCATGGAGCTCCTCGAACCGGCGGTCAAGGGCGTGAAGGTCGGCGACCCGACGGATGAGGCCACCGAGATGGGTCCCCTCGTCTCCGCTGCCCACCACGCGGCCGTCTCCGACTACGTGCCCGCCGATGCCCCGGTCGCGTTCCGCGGAACGGCGCCGACCGGTCCCGGTTTCTGGTTCGCGCCCACCGTGCTGCTGCCCGCATCCGGCACCGACCGCACCGTCACCGACGAGATCTTCGGCCCCGTCGTGACCGTTCAGCGATTCAAGGACGAGGCAGAGGGCGTGCGCATGGCGAACGACACCGAATACGGCCTCTCGGGCTCGATCTGGACCCGCGACGTGTCCCGGGCCCTGCGGGTCTCCCGAGCCATCGAGAGCGGAAACCTCTCGGTCAACTCGCACTCCTCCGTCAGATACTCCACCCCGTTCGGCGGCTTCAAGCAGTCCGGCCTCGGCCGCGAACTCGGCCCCGATGCACCCCTGGCCTTCACCGACACCAAGAACGTATTCATCTCAGTAGAGGAGCTCTCATGACCGACATCATTCCCGAGGACCTGGCGCCCCTGGTGCTGCCGAAGATCGACCTGACCCAGAGATTGAAGGGCAAGGTCGCCGTGATCACGGGCGGCGCCAGCGGCATCGGATTCGCCACGGCCCGCAGATTCGCCGCGGAGGGGGCGACCGTCGTCATCGGCGACATGGACGAGATCGCGGGCCCCCGTGCCGCCGCGGCCGTCGGCGGGCTGTTCGTCAAGGTCAATGTGACGATTCAGGCCGAGGTCGACAACCTCTTCGCCACGGCCAACAGCACCTACGGCTCGGTGGACATCGCCTTCAACAACGCCGGCATCTCGCCCGCGGACGACGACTCGATCGAGACGACCGAGCTGCCGGCGTGGGAGCGGGTGCAGGATGTGAACCTCAAGTCGGTCTACCTCTGCTCGCGAGCGGCGCTGCGCTACATGGTTCCTCAGCAGCGCGGGTCGATCATCAACACCGCGTCGTTCGTGGCGATCATGGGCTCGGCGACCTCGCAGATCTCCTACACCGCGTCCAAGGGCGGCGTGCTTGCGATGTCCCGGGAGCTCGGCGTGCAGTTCGCGCGCCAGGGGATCCGGGTGAACGCGCTCTGCCCCGGGCCGGTGAATACTCCTCTTCTGCAGGAGCTCTTCGCCAAGGATGTCGAGCGGGCCCAGCGCCGCCTCGTGCACATCCCCATCGGCCGATTCGCCGAGCCCGAGGAGCTGGCCGCCGCGGTCGCGTTCCTGGCCAGCGACGACTCGTCTTTCATCACCGGGTCGACCTTCCTCGTCGACGGCGGCATCAGCTCGGCCTACGTCACCCCGATGTAAGGGTCGAGACAATGGAACGCGGGGTCGGGCTGGCGGGGGAGGCCCTGCTGCGCCCGGTGCGCACGGGCAACGCCTTCGAGGACACCGTCGGCAGGCTTCTGCAGATGATCCGACTGGGCATGGTGGATCCGGGCCTGGCCCTGCCGAGCGAGCGCGATCTGGCGATGAGCTTCGGGGTCAGCCGGGATACCGTGCGCGATGCGATCCGGGCGCTCGCGGAGGCGGGCTTCCTGGTTTCGCGTCGAGGGCGCTACGGCGGCACTTTCGTCAGCGAGACCCTGCCCGAGCGGGGCCTCGGCGCCGTGCTCGATGGGTCTGTGGGCGACGATGGCGTTTCACAGGCCAAGACCCCGGCGACATCCGACGAGATCGAGGATGCCCTCGTGCTGCGCGAGATCCTGGAGGTCGGCACCGCCCGGGCCGCAGCCTCACGTACCCTCACGAGCACGCAGCGAGAGGTTCTGTGGGAGAGCCTTGCCGCGACCAAGACTGCGTCGGCGGGGGACTACCGGCGCCTGGACTCCCGGCTGCACCTGGCCATCGGCGAGGCCGTCGGCATCCCCTCCCTGATTCCGCTGTTGGCCGACAACCGGACGAGCATCAACGACCTGCTGGATGAGATCCCATTGCTCGCGCCGAACATCGCCCATTCGAACGACCAGCACGAGGCGATCGTCGCGGCGATCCTCGCGGGCGACGCCGATCGGGCCGCCGAGAAGATGCTCGAGCACCTGTCGGGCTCCGCGGCCCTGCTCCGGGGATTCCTCGGCTGAGACGCGATTACTGTGCCCCGTTCTGGGTTGCCAAGAGGGTTTTCCGCTGCACTTTGGGCGCGATAGCCTGCGAGTACATGTGTGCACGCGCACGATGGCCCTCGTGACGGAAAGACCCAACCTATGAAGAAATTTCTCGTTCTGGCTGCCTCGGCCCTCGTTTTCGGCGGCGTTCTCGCATCTGCGACACCCGCTCTCGCCTTGCCGCCCGTGGCTCCCGTCGTCACTCTGGTCACCCCGAGTGTGGTCGAAAACGCCGCCAAGGTCACCCTGACGTCGGATCAGCTGAACGTTCCGGCGGGCTTTTGCGTGGTCGCGAATCTCGCCTGGGGAATTGTCGAGACGTACAATCCGACGGACGTGCTCCCGAACTACGACGCCGATGCGGGCACATTTACCCCGATCAACTCAAACCTCACGTCTGCGCCAGTGACCTACAGCGTCGATGTTTACTCGGTGGCCGTGAATTGCACGTCCCCCCGCGCCCTGGTGTCCTCCACTGCTTGGACGGTGAACCCCCGGCTTGCCGTAGCCACGCCCGCAGACTTCACCGTCGGCGTTCCCGCCAGCCAAACCGTCGCCTCGACGCTTCATGACGCCACCGGCGGCCCGGTGGTGGACCTTTCAGCGGGCGCCCACTGGGCGGTCGTCCCCGGCGCCCTGTGCCAGAACGCCTTTGCGCCCGGCGGGATCGTTGCGCCCACCTATGTCGCGCTCCCGGCGGGCTTCTCCATCGATCCCACTGTTTCCGGTGCTGGCATCGTCCCGCCGTTGACGTTCGCCGGAACTGCGACCGCTGACGAGATCGGCAGCTACCTGCTGTGCCTGAATCTCGTGGGGGTCGCGGATCCCACCACACCGGATTACGCCCAGACGACGCTGACCATCGTTCCCGCGCCCGTGATCGTGCCGGCACTGGCCAACACGGGCTTTGACCCGAGCAGCCTCGTTGCCGGCGGTGCGGGCGTCCTGGCGCTCGGCGTTCTGCTGGTCGCGCCGCTTCGTCGCCGCAAGGCCACCGTCTAGTCGAGCCGCTTCACGACGGGACCCTCAGCCTTCGGGTTGGGGGTCCTTCGGCATTCGTGGCGCGCTGTTGATGCGGATGTAGACCTGCAGGGCCTTGGTGGCCACGAGCATCAGGCGTACGAGAATCACGAGAACGGCAAATGCCACGGCGATGGCAACGAATGCCGCAACCGAGGAGAGAATGAGGGAGAGCAGGCCGGAGCCGGCCATGATGCCGTGCCCGCCCATCAGTGGGTGCCGCCGCTCAGTTTGGCGTTCAGGGCTCGGGCGTCCCGGTCCTCCTGGATGACAGTGCCGACCGCGAGCGCGACCGTGATGCCCCAGCCGAGCCACATCAGGATGAGCCGCCAGTCGCGGGGGCCCCGCCTGGTCGTCTGGATCACCGAGTAGGCGCCGAAGAGGGCGCCGATGATGCTGGAGTTGAGGATGAACTTACGCACGGTCTCGGCGCCTTTCGTTCTGGACTATTTGGAACCGGACTTGAGCTCGCGGCGCGCGCGGCGCAGGTCTTTCTTCTTGGGCGCCGGCTCCGTCTTGGGCCAGCTGGTGTTGCGGCCGAACGCGAGGGTCTCCTTGAGCAGCAGCAGCCGGTCTTCCTCGGTCTTGGCCTTGCGGGTGTTCACCTCGGCGACGACGTGGCCGTCCCAATCGTTCTGGGCGAGAAATGCCAGCACCTCGGCGACCGGCTGGCTGCCGTAGCCGGGCAACAGGTGCTCGTCGAAGATCTTTCCCTCGTCCAGCGAGCCGGACCCGTCGCAGAGGTGAAGATGCCGGAGCCGCGGGCCGAGGGCCGTCGCCATCTCGAGCGCGTCACGACCGGATAGCGCGGCGTGCGAGAAATCAAGCGTCACATGGTCGCAGTCCATGACCACGGGATCCCAGCCGGGCGCATAGGCCTTCATGCTCTTGCCGCGAACCTTCCACGGGAACATGTTCTCGACGCAGATCTCGATGCCGGAGGCCTGCTCCGTCTCCCGCACGATACGGAGGAAGTTGGTCGAGTACTCGGCCTGCCAGCGAAACGGCGGATGAACGACCACGGCACTCGCACCGACGGCCCGGGCCAGCTCGGCTGACTTCTCCAGCTTGACCTGCGGATCGCGGCCCCAGACGAAGTGCGTCAGCAGCAGCACCGGCGCATGGATGGACATGATCGGCAGCTCATACTGAGCGGAGAGCTCGAGCAGGCGCTCGGCGCTCTGGGTGCTGGCATCATTCGTGACCATCACCTCGACACCGTCGTAGCCGGCCAGCTTGGCGAGTCGGAAACCTTCTTCGACGCCGAGGGGATACACACACGACGTACTCATGCCTACGCGAATCATCTTTCAGAGCGTAGTCGGCCAACCTGAAAACGGGATGCCCCTACCATTCGGCCGCAGGTCGGCTTGCGTTAATTCGACGTTCATCCTGCAAATCAACAATTGGCCGCCACCCTGCTTTCGGGTTCATATTCGGCCCCCCATTTGCGGCTGGTAGCCTGATCATCCGGCCAAATCACTTGGTCGGGCGAACGGAGAGCATCATTTCCGCAGTCACAGGCCCCACATCATCCGTCGAGGAACGCGCGCTTCCCGCTGGACAGTTCGACTTTGTCGTCGTATCGAACCGACTGCCCGTCGACCGCGTTGCGCATGAGGACGGGACCTTCGGCTGGCGGGCCTCGCCCGGGGGACTGGTCACGGCGATGGAGCCCGTCATGGACGCCGCCGGAGGAGCCTGGGTCGGCTGGGCCGGCATCGCCGATGACACGACCGAGCCGTTCGAGCTCGAGCACATCTCGATCGTGCCGGTCACCCTCACAGAAGAGGACATCGAGCTCTACTACGAGGGCTTCTGCAACGACACGATCTGGCCGCTGTACCACGACGTCATTGCTCCGCCGACGTTCAACCGGGACTGGTGGAACGCCTACGTTCGCGTCAACCAGCGCTTCGCCGACCGCGCCGCCCTCGTTGCGGCCAACGGTGGCACGGTATGGATTCAGGACTACCAGCTGCAGCTCATGCCGAAGATGCTGCGCGAGCTTCGCCCGGACCTGACGATCGGCTTCTTCAATCACATCCCCTTTCCTGCCTATGGGCTGTACTCCCAGCTGCCGTGGCGGTCCCAGATCATCGAGGGCCTGCTCGGTGCCGATGTCATCGGCTTTCAGCGGGCGGCGGATGCGGGCAACTTCTCCCGCGCGGTCCGGCGGCTGACGAAGCACCCGACCCGCGGCCACGCCATCGACGTCGCGGTCGACCCAGCCGTGGACATGAGCGGTTCCAACCGGGTCTCGACGGCGAAGAACGGCACCCTGATCCGCACGGTCATCGCGCGGAACTTCCCGATCTCCATCGACGCGGCGAGCTTTGAGGCGCTGGCGAGGAGCCCTAAAGTTCAGGCGCGGGCGAAGGAGATCCGAGAGGATCTGGGCAACCCCAAGGTCGTCATGCTCGGAGTCGACCGCCTCGACTACACCAAGGGAATCGGCCATCGGCTGAAGGCTTACGGCGAGCTGCTGGCGGAGGGAGCGATCTCGGTCGAGGACGTCACGCTCGTGCAGGTGGCGAATCCCAGTCGCGAGCGGGTCGAGGCCTACCGGATTCTCCGCGACGAGGTCGAGCTCACGGTCGGGCGCATCAACGGCGACTTCTCCACGATCAGCCACACCGCCATCAGCTATCTGCACCGCGGGCATCCGCGGGAGGAGATGGTGGCCCTGTATCTCGCGAGCGACGTCATGCTCGTGACCGCCCTCCGCGACGGCATGAACCTCGTCGCCAAGGAGTATGCGGCCAGCCGGTTCGACAACGACGGCGTGCTGGTTCTGAGCGAGTTCGCCGGCGCCGCGGACGAGCTCAAGAGCGCCCTGCTGGTGAACCCGCACGACATCGACGGGCTCAAGGAGGCCATTCTTCGGGCTATCAATATGCCCAAGAGCGAGCGAACACGACGGATGCGCTCGCTGCGCAAGCGGGTACTCGAGCACGATGTCGCCCGCTGGTCGTCCTCCTTCCTCGCCGCGCTCGAAGATCTGACTCCCGGCCGCCCGGCCCGGGGACCTCGACGATGACCGATTTCTCCGCCTCTCTTCTTGACGGTCTCGGCGAGCTCAGTCGCACGCCTCGATTGCTTGTGGCGCTCGACTTCGACGGCACGCTGGCCCCCGAGGTCGACGTACCCGACGATGCCCGGGCCATCCCGGAGGCGCGTCAGGCGGTTCTCCGACTCCTTCAGGTGCCCGACACCCGCGTGGCCCTCGTCTCCGGGCGGGCCATGGAGAGCCTCAAGCTCGTCACCGACCTTCCCGATGCCGTTCTGCTGTTCGGTTCGCACGGCGTCGAGGCGAGGCTTGACACCCCCGACACGACCCTGACCCTGGACGAGGCGGAACGCGGTCGAGTCGAGGTTCTCGGGCTGCTGCTCAGGGACGTGGCCGACCGGTTCGAGCACGTGTGGGTAGAGAGCAAGCCCGCGGGCTTCGCGCTGCACACGCGCCTGGCGAGCGCGAGGAACTCGCTCGAGGCCCACGAGATGGCTCTCGCCGTTGCGGTGGCCGAGCTCGAGGGCCTCACCGTGCGACCGGGCAAGAACGTGCTCGAGTTCTCGGTGCGCTCCACTAACAAGGGCGACGCGCTCAACCGCCTGCGCGAGTATGCCGGGGCCACGGCCGTGCTCTATGCGGGAGACGACGTGACCGACGAGGACGCGTTCGCGGTGCTGACCGGGACCGACTTCGGGCTGAAGAGCGGCCCGGGGCCGACGGTTGCCGAGTTTCGGGTCGCGGCGCCCGTCGACGTGGCCGCCGTGCTCGAGAAGCTGGCCGAACTCAGGGAGAATGCGTACCAGACGCCTGCCCCGTAGGTTCTAAACTCTTCTTCATGGGTGAAATTGACATGAAGCCGCGGAGCCGCGACGTCACTGACGGAATCGAAAAAGCAGCCTCGCGCGGAATGCTCCGCGCGGTAGGCATGGGAGACGACGACTGGGACAAGCCCCAGATCGGTGTCGCCAGCTCCTGGAGCGAGGTCACCCCGTGCAACCTGTCGCTGGATCGCCTCGCACAGGGCGCCAAAGAGGGCGTTCACGCGGCTCAGGGCTACCCGCTGCAGTTCGGCACCATCTCCGTCTCCGACGGCATCTCGATGGGCCACGAGGGCATGCACTTCTCCCTCGTCTCCCGTGAGGTGATCGCCGACAGCGTCGAGGTCGTCATGAGCGCCGAGCGCCTCGACGGCTCGGTTCTGCTCGCCGGCTGCGACAAGAGCCTGCCCGGCATGCTGATGGCCGCCGCCCGCCTCAACCTCGCCTCGGTGTTCCTGTACGCCGGCTCCATCGCACCCGGCTGGGTCAAGCTCTCCGACGGCACCGAGAAGAGCGTCACGATCATCGACGCATTCGAGGCCATCGGCGCCTGCAAGGCCGGCACCATGAGCGAGGAAGACCTCGACCGCATCGAGCGCGCCATCTGCCCCGGCGAGGGCGCCTGCGGCGGCATGTACACCGCCAACACCATGGCGAGCGTGGCCGAGGCACTCGGCATGAGCCTGCCCGGCTCCGCATCCCCCGCCAGCGCAGACCGTCGCCGCGACTACTTCGCGCACAAGTCCGGCGAGGCCGTCGTCAACCTGATCCGCCTCGGCATCACCGCCCGCGACATCATGACGAAGAAGGCGTTCGAGAACGCCATCGCGGTCGTCATGGCCTTCGGCGGCTCCACCAACGCCGTGCTGCACCTGCTCGCGATCGCGCACGAGGCCGAGGTCGAGCTCACCCTCGACGACTTCAACCGCATCGCCGACCGCGTGCCGCACATCGGCGACCTCAAGCCCTTCGGAAAGTACGTCATGAACGACGTCGACCGCCAGGGCGGCGTTCCCGTCGTCATGAAGGCGCTGCTGGATGCGGGTCTGCTGCACGGCGACGTGATGACCGTCACCGGCAAGACGATGGCCGAGAACCTGGCCGAGATCAACCCCCCGGCTCTGGATGGCGAGGTGCTCCGCACCCTCGACAACCCGATCCACGCCAACGGCGGAATCAGCGTGCTGCACGGCACCATGGCTCCGGAGGGAGCCGTCGTGAAGACCGCCGGCTTCGACCTCGAGACCTTCACCGGGCCTGCGCGGGTGTTCGAGCGTGAGCGCGCCGCGATGGACGCCCTCACCGAGGGCAAGATCGCCGCGGGCGACGTCGTCATCATCCGCTACGAAGGCCCCAAGGGCGGCCCGGGAATGCGCGAGATGCTCGCCATCACCGGTGCCATCAAGGGAGCCGGCCTCGGCAAGGATGTATTACTATTGACAGACGGCAGGTTCTCAGGCGGCACAACCGGACTGTGTATCGGCCACATAGCACCCGAAGCGGTGGACGCAGGTCCAATCGCATTCGTGCGCGATGGTGATCTAATACGGGTCGATATCGCGGCTCGCAGCCTGGACCTACTGGTTGCTCCCGCTGAGCTGGAATCCCGCCGTGCAGGCTGGGCCCCGCTTCCTCCCCGCTACACCCGTGGCGTTCTCGCGAAATACTCCAAGCTTGTGCAGTCGGCTGCTGTCGGCGCCATCACCGGGTAGTTTCGCGCTCCTAGAATCACTCGCGCACCTCGCCTTTTCTCCCAGGCGCAACCACCAAGCAAGGAATTAGATCCCATGCCCACGGATGCAACCCCCGTGCCACCCCGTCCCTCTGCCGGACCTGCCGCTGCATCAGCGGCGAGCACCGAACCGGAGATCCTCACCGGCTCCGGAGCAATCCTCCGTTCCCTCGAGCACCTTGGCGTGACAGACGTCTTCGGCCTGCCCGGAGGCGCGATCATGCCGTTCTATGACGAGCTGATGGCGTCAACGACCATCCGCCACATCCTCGTTCGCCACGAGCAGGGCGCCGGCCACGCTGCCGAGGGCTATGCCTCCTCGACCGGCAAGGTCGGTGTTGCGATCGCGACCTCCGGCCCCGGGGCGACGAACCTCGTGACGGCGATCGCCGACGCGTACATGGACTCCGTACCGCTGCTCTGCATCACCGGCCAGGTCTTCTCGACGTCGATGGGCACGGATGCGTTCCAGGAGGTCGATATCGTCGGCATCACCATGCCGATCACGAAGCACTCCTTCCTCGTGACCCGTCCGGAAGATGTGGCGTCCACCCTCGCGGCGGCGTACCACATCGCTTCCACGGGCCGCCCGGGACCGGTGCTCGTCGACGTCACCAAGGACTGCCAGCAGAACTCGGCTCCCTACATCTGGAACCCGAAGGTCGACCTGCCCGGATACCGCCCGATCATGAAGGCGCACGGCAAGCAGGTGCAGGCCGCGGCCCAGCTGCTGCTGGAAGCCAAGAAGCCCGTTCTCTACGTGGGCGGCGGTGTCATCCGCGCCAAGGCATCCGCTGAACTGCTTGAGCTTGCGGAACTCACCGGCGCGCCGATCGTCACCACGCTGATGGCCCGGGGCGCGTTCCCCGACTCCCACGAGCAGAACCTCGGCATGCCCGGAATGCACGGAACGGTTCCGGCCGTTCTCTCCCTCCAGGAGAGCGACCTGATCGTGTCGCTCGGTGCCCGGTTCGATGACCGCGTGACCGGCAAGGTCAGCGAGTTCGCGCCGAACGCCAAGATCGTGCACGTCGACATCGACCCCGCGGAGATCGGCAAGATCCGGATGGCCGACGTGCCGATCGTGGGCGACGCCAAAGACGTGATCGCCGACCTCTCCCGGGCCTTCGAGGCGCTGGGCGAGAAGCCCGACATCGCCGAGTGGTGGGAGTACCTCAACGAGCTTCGGGTGAACTTCCCGCTCGGCTACACCGAGCCCGACGACGGCCTGCTCAGCCCCCAGTACGTCATCAAGCGCATCGGCGAGCTGTCTGGACCCGAGGCCATCTACGCCTCGGGCGTGGGCCAGCACCAGATGTGGGCCGCCCAGTTCATCAAGTACGAGCGGCCGAACGCATGGCTGAACTCCGGCGGCGCCGGAACGATGGGCTACTCGGTTCCCGCCGCCATGGGCGCCAAGGTCGCCGAACCCGACCGGGTCGTCTGGGCGATCGACGGCGATGGCTGCTTCCAGATGACCAATCAGGAGCTCGCCACCTGCACGATCAACAACATCCCGATCAAGGTCGCGATCATCAACAACTCGTCCCTGGGCATGGTTCGCCAGTGGCAGAGCCTGTTCTATGACGGACGGCACTCCTTCACCGACCTGAACACCGGTCACGGAACCGCCATGGTGCCCGATTTCCTGAAGCTGGCCGATGCGTATGGTGCCCTGGGCATCCGCGTGACCAAGGTCGAGGAGATCGACGACGCCATCAAGCTCGCGCTCGCCACGAACGACCGGCCCGTGGTGATCGACTTCATCGTGAGCCGCGACGCCATGGTCTGGCCGATGGTGCCGCAGGGCGTCAGCAACTCGTTCGTCCAGCATGCCCGGCAGATCGCCCCCGAGTGGGAACAGGAGTAATCATGAGTCATCACGTTCTTTCCCTCCTCGTCGAGGACAAGCCGGGTCTTCTGACCCGCGTTGCCGGGCTCTTCGCCCGTCGCGGCTTCAACATCGAGAGCCTGGCCGTCGGCGCGAGCGAGATCGAGGGCCTGTCCCGCATCACGGTCGCCGTCGATGTCGAAGACCTGCCGTTGGAGCAGGTCACGAAGCAGCTGAACAAGCTGGTCAACGTGATCAAGATCGTCGAGCTCGAGCCGACCCAGTCGGTCGTGCGCGAGCACATGCTCGTCAAGGTGCGCGTCGACAACACGACACGGTCGCACGTGCTCGAGGCGGTGAACCTGTTCCGCGCCCGGGTCGTCGATGTCGCCACCGACGCCCTCGTGATCGAGATCACCGGCGACAGCGGCAAGACGAGCGCGTTCCTCCGGGTCATCGAGCCCTACGGGATCAAGGAGCTTGCCCAGTCGGGCCTGCTCGCGATCGGCCGCGGCTCGAAGTCCATCACCGAGCGCGTCTTCAAGAACTAGCCATGACCACCGGCGGGGCATAATCATGGGTCGCCATGTCCGCTCGGCCCAACCCCCAAGAATCACCCCAACAAGGAGTAGCGAAAAAATGACCGAAATCTTCTACGACGCAGATGCCGACCTGGCGCTGATCCAGGCCAAGAAGGTAGCCGTCGTCGGCTACGGCTCGCAGGGTCACGCCCACGCGCTGAACCTTCGCGACTCCGGTGTCGAGGTCGTTGTCGGCCTCAAGGAGGGCTCCAAGTCGATCGCCAAGGCGACCGAGGCCGGCTTCAAGGTCCTGAGCGTCGCCGAGGCCACCGCCTGGGCCGACGTCATCGTGCTGCTCGCCCCCGACCAGTTCCAGCGTCACATCTACCGCGACGAGATCGCCCCGAACATCAAGCCCGGCGCAACGCTGGTCTTCGGCCACGGCTTCAACATCCGCTTCGGCTACATCACCGCCCCCGAGAACGTCGACGTCATCCTCGTCGCCCCCAAGGGCCCGGGACACACCGTTCGCCGCGAGTACGAGGCGGGCCGCGGCGTTCCCGTCATCGTCGCCGTCGAGAACGACGCATCCGGCTCGGCATGGGCACTCGCCTGGAGCTACTCCAAGGCGATCGGCGGCCTGCGCGCCGGCGGTATCAAGACCACGTTCACCGAGGAGACTGAGACCGACCTGTTCGGCGAGCAGGCTGTTCTCTGTGGCGGCACATCGCAGCTGGTGCAGTACGGCTTCGAGACCCTGATCGAGGCTGGCTACCAGCCCCAGATCGCCTACTTCGAGGTGCTGCACGAGCTCAAGCTCATCGTTGACCTCATGTGGGAGGGCGGCATCGCCAAGCAGCGTTGGAGCGTCTCCGACACCGCCGAGTACGGAGACTACGTCTCGGGCCCGCGCGTCATCGACGAGCGCGTCAAGGACAACATGAAGGCTGTCCTCGCGGACATCCAGAGCGGCGCGTTCGCCAAGCGCTTCATCGACGACCAGGACGCCGGCGGACCCGAGTTCCTGGCTCTCCGCGAGAAGGGTGCCCAGCACCCGATCGAGGCCACGGGCAAGGAGCTCCGCGCCCTCTTCGCCTGGAAGCAGGTCGACAACGACTACACCGACGGCTCCGCCGCTCGCTAGTCAGCAGCCCGCTTCACCTGTAGTGCCTGAAACGGCGCGGATGCTTCGGCATCCGCGCCGTTTTTTCAACCCCTTTTGCCTGATCCACCCCGTCTTTAGGGTTGGGTTGCTGGGGGTTCAGTTACGTCAGGGAGTGATCGTGAAAAGTCGCAGGACCACCGTCGGCAGAGTGTGCGCCGGGTTGATCGGGGCGTCGCTGCCCATACTCCTCGTGGCCTCCCCGGCCCAGGCCTTCTCCAACACCCTGCCCGCGGTTACGGTTCAGGCCCTCGCTGATGTCATCGTCGTGCCGGGTATTCCGCCGATCGCGCCGGCAGGCCCGGTCGAGTTTCCGCTGCACTTCACCGTCGCCGACCCGACGTCGGGGCTGGGCTTGACTGCTTCCCGCCTGGTCGTGCCTTCCCCGGCCGAGGGCTGCACCAGGGTGGTGAACTCCCTGACGACAGCTTTCTCCGTGCAGGCAGAGGCCCCCGTCCAAGTGCAGTTCTCGATTCTCGGGTCGGGCCCGCCCATCGAGACCGTGCCGGGTACCACGGGTGTCTATTCCGGCGACGGCATACCGCTGCCCTTCGACCCGCAGGCCGGCCTGGTTGCCGTGCTGCTCGAGCCGACACCCACTGTTCAGTCGGGGGTCGCGACGATCACGTTCGCCACACCCCGGGACTCCCTCGACGTCGTCGGTGGATTCGGGGTCATTCGCGGCATCAATGTCGAGGTCCCGCCCACCGAATGGACCCTGATCAACGCGACGTACGACGTCACCGATACGTGTCCTGATCCCGTTGCGGTGGCCCCGGCCGTACTGGCCGCCACGGGGGCAGGCTCCGCCCCGATCGGCGTGACCGGCACCGCAGTGCTTCTCCTGGGCGCGGTTGTCGTGACGGTTTCCCGGGTGCGGAGGAAGAACAGCCGCTGAGATAGGGGAACATAAGGAGGTGACCGATTACATCTCCAAGAACTTCGACCCTGTGACGACCTCGGCGGCCGAGGCGGACTTCCTGCGGTTCAGGCAGGCCCGGCATCGGCACGTCACCTCAGCGCGGGGCCCGCTGGCGCTGGTGAGCACCACCCGAATCGATCGAGAGTGCGAGATCGACGGGGTGCCGGGCGTCTGGGCGCCGCTTCCCGACGGTGTCTCCGGAGTTCGAGTGACCGCGACGGCCGATGACGGCATCCTCGTCGATGGCGTCCTGGTCGAATCCGGCACCGACATCGCCGGCTCGGACTCGATTGTTCCTTCCACCCTCGCCTTCGCGCCGGACGGCGGGGTGACCGGCACCGTCTTCCCCTCGGTCGACGGCGGCTACATCGTTCGGGTGTGGAACGCGGCGAACGACCGGGCCGAGAGCTTCGACCGCATCTCCGCCTACGACTTCGATCCCGAATGGGTGCTGTCAGGAACCTTCACGGCCACCGAGCCTGGCCGGGTCATCGGCATCCAGCACACGGCTGACGGCGATCGAACCCACGACCAGGTGCTGCCGGGGGACATCGACGTCGTGATCGCGGGAACGAGCCGCCGCCTGGTCGCGTTCGTCGACGACCCGGCCGAGGCGTGGCATCCGACCAGCCGCCTGAAGCTCGTCTTTCGCGACCTCACGACGGGCGACACGACCTACGACGTGGGCCGCTTCCTGGAGGTCCAGCCGAATGCCGACGGCAGCGTCATCCTCGATTTCAATCGTGCCTACATCCCGCCGTGCGCGTTCTCGGACTTCTTCAACTGCCCGATGCCGCCCGCCGAGAACCGACTCGATTTCGCCGTGACGGCGGGGGAGAAGCGGGTACTCAGCTATCGGGGCGATGCCGGTAATCTTGAATCATGACGCCGGATGAAGACGACGATGCCCTCAGCTGGGCCGGGGACACCGACCCAACACTGGTGCCGGTGACGACCAGCGCACCTGCTGCCCGCAAGACGGCTCAGCCCGCGCCCGAGGCCCCAGTCGAGGTCCCTCGCGAGCCCACCGCCCTGGATATCGCCGAGGACGCCGAGGATGCCGCGGCCGAGGCCTACCTCGAGGCGGCCGAGCGGGACACCGCCCAGCTGAGCTCCGCGATGCTCATCGCGTATGGAATTCTTGCCGGCGTCTATCTCCTGGAGACCGTCGGCTGGCTCGTTCATGTGCTGCGAAACCAGATCGCCGCAGCATCCGTGTTTCAGGTCACCGATCAGATCGTTCAGTTCCTGGCCGTCGCCTCGGCGCCCCTCTGGCTCGCTGCCGCACTTCTGCTGACGCGCGGGCGCGTTGCGCGGACCCGGGTGGGCTGGCTGCTTCTCGGGGCATTCGTGCTCGTGCCGTGGCCCTTCGTTCTTGGCAAGTAGGAGAAACACAATGAGCGAGAATCTTCCGGCACCGACCTCCCCGACGCCCTCTGAACGCAGCGGGTTCGCGTCCCAGGGGCGCCTCGGCCTGATCATCATCATTGCGTTCGCGCTCGGCTATGGCTACGCCGTCGTGCGCGGCTTCGCCCTGCTGTTCAGCAACGTGCAGAACTTCGGCGGGGATGTCTCGGGTATCCGCTGGTTCGTGCTGATCGGGGCGATCGCCGTTCCTGCGGTCGTGTTCGGCCTGTGCCTCTTGACCTCATGGCGCCTGCCGGCGTGGGGCAAGGCCGTGGTGTTTCTTTGCGGGTCGACGGTCGTGGCCGCCCTCACCCTCTCGCTGTACTCCCTGGTCGCGTTCGTCTTCTTCCAGGGCTGAGCAGGCCGGGTTTTCGCCGGACGGAGCGACGGCGGCAACCAGCGGTGGCATCCGATGCTGCAGGTCTGCCCTAAAATGGGCGTGCCGCGCATTCACGCGGAACCTCCCACTCTGCCCCGCAATAGTTAAGGATTCGCTCTGTGTCGAAGCCGGTCGTTCTCATCGCCGAAGAACTTTCCCCCGCAACCGTTGACGCCCTGGGGCCCGACTTCGATGTGGTGAACGTCGACGGCACCGACCGCCCTGCGCTGCTCGCGGCCCTCGCCACGGCCGACGCGATCCTGGTTCGCTCGGCCACCAAGGTCGACGCCGAGGCCATCGCCGCCGCCCCGCGGCTTAAGGTCATCGCGCGCGCCGGTGTCGGCCTCGACAACGTCGACATCAAGGCGGCGACCGCCGCGGGCGTCATGGTCGTGAATGCGCCGACCTCCAACATCATCTCGGCCGCCGAGCTGACCGTCGGCCACATCCTGAGCCTCGCCCGGCACATCCCCGCGGCCCATTCGGCCCTGGCCGAGGGCAAGTGGAAGCGCAGCGCCTACACGGGCGTCGAGGTCTACGAGAAGACGGTCGGCATCATCGGCCTCGGCCGCATCGGCGCGCTGATCACGGCCCGCATGCAGTCCTTCGGCACGAACGTCGTGGCTTTCGACCCCTACATCACCTCGGCCCGCGCCCAGCAGCTCGGGGTCACGCTGGTCACGCTCGACGAACTGCTCGCCCAGAGCGACTTCATCACGATCCACATGCCCAAGACCCCCGAGACCACCGGCATGATCAGCGACGCCCAGCTCGCGCTGATGAAGCCCACGGCCTTCATCGTCAACGTCGCCCGCGGTGGCCTGATCGATGAGGATGCCCTCTACCGCGCTCTCGTCGCCGGCGAGATCGCCGGCGCCGGCCTCGACGTCTTCGTCTCCGAGCCGCCCACCGACTCGCCGCTGCTCGCGCTGCCGAACGTGGTCGTCACCCCGCACCTCGGCGCCTCGACCGATGAGGCCCAGGAGAAGGCGGGCGTCTCCGTCGCCAAGTCCGTGCGGCTCGCTCTCTCGGGCGAGCTCGTGCCCGACGCGGTCAACGTCGCCGGCGGCGTCATCGACCCGTACGTGCGCCCCGGCATCCCGCTGGTCGAGAAGCTCGGCCAGGTCTTCTCCGGCCTCGGCCACAGCCCGCTGACCAGCGTCGACATCATCGTGCGCGGCGAGCTGACCAACTACGACGTCAGCGTCTTGAAGCTGGCCGCCCTGAAGGGCATCTTCACGAACGTGGTCAGCGAGACCGTCTCGTACGTGAATGCGCCCCTGCTCGCCGAGCAGCGCGGCGTTGCCGTTCGCCTCATCACGGAGTCGGTCTCAGAGGAGTACCGCAACGTGATCACCCTCACCGGCGCCCTCAGCGACGGCTCGCAGGTCTCCGTCTCGGGGACGCTGACCGGAACGAAGCAGATCGAGAAGATCGTGGAGATCAACGGCTACGACGTGGAGGTCCCGTTCGCGGAGCACCTCATCGTGATGACGTACGTCGACCGTCCCGGAATCGTGGCGATCTACGGCAAGGAGTTCGGCGACGCCGACATCAACATCGCCGGAATGCAGATCGCCCGCCAGTCCGCCGGCGGCAAGGCGCTCAGCGTGCTGACCGTGGACTCCCCAGCCCCCGAGTCGCTGCTCGAGTCGCTGCGCATCGCGATCGACGCTGACACCCTCCAGGAGATCGACCTCACGGAGCTGTAGGGCTTCAGGTTCGTCGAGATCGTCCAGAACCGCCCAAACTTCAAAGTTTGGGCGGTTCTCGTCGCTCTGGGCGCTGGTTCAGGCGCGATTCGCCGTGAGGGTCGCCAGCAGGGCGATGATCGCCTCGAGGTCGGGCTCGTGCGGCGTGGGCGAGCCGGCCCCGGCGGCGACGGGCGACGCGTCGGGGGAGCCGGCGGTGGCATCCGGCTCGCTGCGGGGCTGGACGGGTGGCTCGTGCGTGGGGAAGAAGGCCGAGCCGTAGCAGAGGCCGTCGCTGATCAGCATGATCGTGCGGGCCAGGGTCGCATCGCCCACGGTCTCGAGGATCACGTCGTACC